>CAMZHD010000007.1 GCA_947306705.1 uncultured Caryophanales bacterium | reverse complement strand
TGTTAAATATGTTAAACCAATATATTGAAGAAGGAAAATTAGGGAAATCCTCTGGTGAAGGTTTTTATAAATATGACAAATCATAATTATTTGCAAATGTCATAATGTTGTGTTATATTTTATTTAGCAATTGAGAAAATCTAGGTTCATAGACTTGTGCCGATTTTTCGTAAACACGTTAAATTGAGGCCCCAGTTTGAATATAACTAGTCGAAAGACTAGTTTTTTATTGCAATTTTATAAGAAATCGTTATAATAATATCTACATTTATGGAGGTGTTGTTGTGGCAACATATGCAAATAAAGTATCTAGGAAACAATTACAATCTATGGAACTTCCTACGGTAACTTTTAGTACACAAGAATTGATGGCAAGAGTTGGATTTTGGTCAGGTATTATTTATGAGAATCAAGTAAAAGATTATTCTGACAAAAGATTATATGCCAATATGGACCATCCTAATCCTTTAATACGAATCTGGTTTCCCCCTTTTGAAGTAAGGGCAATCAAACTAGAGTTTCAATATGTATTATTATGTGCCGGTATTGATAAAGATGAAGAATGTTATTTAAGTGATTTAGACCAAAAAAACTTTACTTTTAATTGTCATTTAAAAAAAGCAAATAAAGATGTAAAGATTTCCATGAGATGGGAAACCATTGATGATCTTGCACAAATTACATTAGAAGATGATGAAAAAATTGCATCATTTGATCATCTATTCTATCGTAATGAAAAAGTATCAGAAGTAATTCCTGGTGACTATACATTAAAAAAAGGAGATAAATCTTGTTTTCGATTTATGTCAGGTAGATATGCAGAATATACATTAAGTGACAAAGATGGTCATTCTTTAAAGATTCATGTAGAAAGACCTGATTGGATTACAGAACCAATTTATGATTATCAATATCATTTAGATCATGAAAAAGAATTAGAAGAATATTTATTAGGATTATCTTTCCCTATCGACATTAGTGAAGTCTATAAAAAGTTGATTTCTATTTCTTTGGGGAAAGCATCTGATTATCCAGGAATCAACCTAGAAGTTAAAAAAGGAAAAGATACTTTAACCGATAAAATTCTTTTATCTTATGGTAATTTGGTAGATTTTATGATTACAAGAGATGGAAAAAGAGTTCACATTGATAAAGATGGAAATTGGAGTTTTGATACCGATAGTATATCTGTTAATCAATCGACTGATGGAAGTGTTGGATATAGTATTCATGCAGACTCATATGATACCTTATTAGAAAGTCTATCCAATAATCATTTTGTAACAGCTAAAGAAGAAGTAGAAGGAATAAAAGAATACTCTAAAACATTATTTAATCCACCTGTAAATAACTAGTCAAATGACTAGTTTTTTATTGAATTATTAATGATTGATTGATACTCTATAATAAAGGAGATGTCTTTATGGAAGAAAGAGAAGAAGCAAGAAGATTTAAAATACGTCAAATACAGTCTTACGACGAAACGATTGCGCAAAATAATCCTGTAATTAAGAGTCATACAAAGTTTATTGTTGGTAGTACCGTTGCTGCTTTTGCAGTCGTAATGGGTGCTTCTTATTTTGGTTATGTAATGGAGGTTGATCAAGGAGTTATTGATACAATTGCGAAAGGAATTGCAGCTACTTGTGGACCTGCAATTGGATATGCTGCTGTTAGAATGCATCCTTATGTAAAAGCTAAGAAAGAAGCTAAAAAAGAAAAAAAGAGACTTGAAAAAGAATTAGCAGAAGAAGAGAAAGGGAAAACCCTATGAAAATAAGAGATATTGTTACATTAGACAATGATGAGGATTATGTTGTTGCGAGTAAGGTTACTACTCAAATGAATGTATTCTATTATTTAACGAATCTAAGAGAACCAACCGATATGATTGTATGTCGAGAAGATCAAGGAGAATTAGAAGAAATCATTGATCCACGAGTAGTTTCTAAATTAATTCCATTATTTTTTGAAAATTCAAAAGATATTTTAGGAGAAGCAGATTAATCAATAAAAAAAGAGATTAAAATCTCTTTTTATTTTGCAAGAATACTTCCGCCCCACTCTACTACTGTAAATCCTTTTCTTTCTACGGGTTTTAGTTTTTGTTCTTGTACTTGAATAGGCTCTTTTAAAGGTTTACTATCCATCATAATTCGAATCATGGTATCTGGTTTTGGAGTAATCGTTAATGGCATATACTGATTGATTTCTTCTATTGTTTCAAATCGAATATAATTCCATTCATTTTCTTCTAAAATTGGTAACCAGTAAACAATAAATTCATTTGCCTCTTTTTCTCTTAATCCTAATATTTCTAATTTTTCTTCTAGGAAGGGAATTAATTCTTTTTTATTGACTACAAATCCTTCTTCTTTTTGAGTGGTTTGATGATTCATTCCTTCCCAATATAATCCATAATACGTTCTATTATTCTCTTTTAAAGTTCCATCTGGAAAAGCTGTTACTTTCCAAGAGTCTTTATACTTTGGATATGTACTCGTTAAAAACTCTTTATGTCCAAGTACCACTTCTACTTCTGTTTCTTCTTCTGGATATAAATAAATCATTGGTTTATAGGCAACGTTAGGATCACATGCTTCTTTATGATTGATTTTATTTTGAACTTCTACAGTTGCTTCTTCTACACTATTAGGAACTTCTAAGACATAGTATATGTCTTCTGGAGAACATATTCCACAAGTAGAATTATATGTGAATGTTACTACATAGTGATTATTCTCTCCTCTTTTATAACTCGTTGGAGTTACATTCTCTTCTGAACAAGGATCTACTCTTACAACTACTAATACATAATTATGATTTCTAAAATCTGTACTGGTAAGAGGCGCATAAAAATCCTCTTCAAAATCTTCTATTGATTGATAAACTCTTCCACTTGTGAATTTTCTACCTTCATAAGACCTATCATATACTTTTGTGAATGATTTGTTTTTATTGATTGGCTTTGGAGGGGTTTCTTCATATCCATGGAATACTATAATTGTGATGATGATTCCAATTAAAAGAATACATCCGATTATTATTTTTATTTTTTTCTTATCCATAATACACACTCTTTTCTATTTTCATTATAACACTAAAGAAAAAGACATACAATGTATGTCTTTATTCTACTGTAACACTTTTTGCGAGATTCTTTGGTTTATCAATATCGCATCCACGTTTATAAGCAACATAATAAGCAATCATTTGTAGAGTTGGTACTACTAAGATTGGTTGTAGTTTCTTATGTACTTTTGGAACTAATATTTTATGTTCATAATGACAATTTTCTGTTCCTACATAAATTGGATATGCTCCACGAGATATTACTTCTTCTAAGTTAGAAATTGTTTTATCTTTTGTTTCTTCATCTGTAACAATTCCAAATACAATGGTACCATTTTTAATTAAAGAGATTGTTCCATGTTTTAATTCTCCTGCTTGATAGGCATCACTGTGAATATAAGATACTTCTTTTAATTTTAAACTACCTTCCATACTAATAGCATAATCAATTCTTCTACCGATGAAGAATACATCTTCATGTTTATATATTGCATCTGCTAATTTTTTATAGAAACCACTCTTGTCTAATAATACTTTTAATTGTTGAGGAAGTTTTTCAAGGTCTTTTAAATATTCTTTATCTGGATTAATCTTATAAGATAATAAACTTAAGATTAATACTTGTAGGATAAAGGCTTTTGTGGTTGCGACAGCCACTTCTCTACCCGCTTCAATTAATACTTTATATGTACATTCTCTTGCGATGGTAGAAGCATCAACATTGACGATTGCGAGTGTATCTACTTTATGTTCAATTGCTTTTCTCATTGCTGCAATTGTATCTGCTGTTTCTCCTGATTGAGATATTAGAATCACTAAAGTATCTTTATCATAAATAATATTACGATAACGATATTCAGAAGCAACATCAATTTCTACTTTAATACCATCTTCTTCAAATAAGTTTTTACCAATCATACCTGCATAATAAGCAGAACCACATCCAACGATATGAATATGTTTATATTTCTTTAAATCTGGTAAATTCTCTAAATGATTCTTATATTTTTGAATAATATTATCTACTAGAATTGGTTCTTCCATGATTTCTTTCATCATGAAATGTTCATATCCTCTTAGAGAAGTATCTTCACTACTTAGGTCACTTGTTAAGACTTTACGGTTTACTTCTTTTCCATTTTTTGTGATGGAATAAGAGTCTTTTGTTAACGTTACAATTTCATTTTCTCCTAACAAAACATATTTCTTTGTATAATCTAAGATGGCTCCTATATCACTCGTAATAAAATTCTCTTTTTTACCAATTCCTAATATAAGAGGAGATTCACATCTAGTAGCATATAACGTATTTGGATCATCATCACAGATAATTCCAAATGCATAACTACCTTTGATATCATGAATCGCTTCTTCAATCGCTTTAATCATACTCTTTTTATAGTATTTATTAATTAAAGCTGCTGCTACTTCTGTATCAGTAGAACTATTAAATACAACTCCCTCTTTTTGTAATTGTTCTTTCAGGGTTGCTGCATTCTCAATAATCCCATTATGTACTAGAGTAATCTTTCCTACTTTGTGGGGATGTGCATTTTCTTCTGTAGGTTCCCCATGCGTTGCCCATCTTGTGTGGGCAATTCCTAAATGACAATCTATGATTGATTGTTTTTTTAATTTTTCTTCTAAATTGGATATTTTTCCAACGCTCTTAATAATTTGAATTTCTTTTTCATTTTTAAAAGCCATTCCTGCGGAATCATATCCTCTATATTCTAGATTTTTCAATCCATTTAATAGGATTTCTTTTGGATGTTTTTCTCCTATATATCCTATTATTCCACACATATACTATAATCCTCCTGTACTGTTTCGATATATATTTTGTTGTAATGTTGATTTTACTTTTTTTAATATATCTTACGAACAACAGAATCCGTAGTAGCACCCGCCGAATTTTCGATCACTACTAACCTCGTCAACTATTCAAAGTTCTGGCGCTAGACTGTTACCCATCCTTTCACTTAACAATCTTAATTCCATTATATAGAAAATAAAAAGAAATTGTCAAATCTAGCGAACAATTTCTTCTTTACTAAATACAAAACTATGTTTTTCAATTCTATCTTTTTTCTTAGATTCAGCTTCTGCTTGATTAAATATATTATTATATCGTTTTTCTACTTCTCGTAGTCTTTCCAATAATGCTTTTTCTCCTGATGTAATCGTTCCTTCTCTTTCTTTTACTTCATATTCTATTTGATCTTCTGTTGTTTCTTCTAATACAATTCTTCCTGACTTTGTTGAATAATAGAAATAAACATTATGATTACTAGCAGTTCCTTTTAAATAAACATCATAATAACTTGGAGTCGTTTCTTGTACATAACATACTCCTTCTTGAATATATACATACTGTGGATTATTCAAAACATCTTGATAGACTGTTTTTAAATATTCAGAACAAGTAGAATAGTATTCAGCATTTTTCTTTGCATAGATTCCTGTAGGTAGTTTCGGATGAATGAATACTAATCCTGCGATGGTACCTACTAAGAATATTGCATATAAAAATAAGGTAACAATTCCATTGACTCTTCCTTTTTTCTTACATAAATTTTCTAATGCTGTTCTTGTTAGTTTTTTATTATTATTGATAATCTTCTCTACTTTTTTTCTTGAGAAAGATAAGTAATAACGATTAAAGAAGTATCCTAAAATAGGTAATTGAATTATAAAATAGATTAGTGAATAAAATCTTAAAAAGATTATCACGGCAGAAGTTATTATTAATCCTAGAATACCTTCTATATATAGTTTCCTATAAATGCAATATAACCAGTTTAGTAAACAAGCATATAGATTAAATGGTTCTTCTTTCATTTTTTCATAATCTTCTCCAATGAAAGAAGGAAGTAGGTCCTCTACTTCTATATTTTCTTCAGGGAAGAATTCTTCTGTTTCTACTACTTCTTCTTTTGACTCCTTATTTGGATCTGAAAAGAAATCATCATCATCGTCATCATCAAAATCAACATCTAGTTTTTTCTTTTCTTCTTTTTTTGCTTCTTCTCTATCATTGTAGTAACCACAAATCGTACAGAAATTTTCTCCACTTCTTAAAGTATTCCCGCATTTTTTGCATTCCATAATATCCCTACTTACTTAAATGGTTTCTTCTGATAATCTTTCGTAATTTCCTTTTGTTTGTTCATTATACTCTTCAATTTGTTCTTCAAATAACTTATCAAATTGAGGCATACTCTTTTGAATGACATCTGGATATATGTTTTTACTTGTAACAATTGCTTTTTTAATATCAATGATATTTACTAAGTTTCTATTTTCAAATAAAGCATTTGAAAATGCTTGTTGAACAATTGTTAGAGATACATCTGGGTACCTTGATCCAATCTCATAAATTCTTTTATATTCACTTGTAATATCTGTAATAAATTCCATAATTCTTTGTTGAATAAATGGAGAATACATTAATTTAGCTCCTGTTTTTGCTTCTATTTTAGGAAGAGTTCCTAATAAGATTTTAATATTTTCTTCTCTTGTTGGTTCGAAGATTTCTACTTTTTGGAAACGACGTACAAAGGCTTTATCTCTTAAGATATAACGTTCATATTCTTCTGTCGTTGTTGCTCCTATGACTTTAATATCTCCACGGTCTAGAGCAGGTTTAAACATATTGGCAAAGTCTAAAGCTTCTCCTTTATTTCCCATTAAGGTATGAATCTCATCTATAAATAAGATTAATTTTGTCTTATCTTTTAATTCATCAATTAACGTTTGTACTTTTGATTCTCCCGTAACTGGATCTGTTCCTAGAAGGGCTGCCGTATTTAGTTTAATAACTTGATATCCTTTTAATAAATCTGGAACTGCATTCTTTTGAATTCTATAAGCTAATCCTTCTACACAGGCAGTTTTACCAACACCTGGTTTACCAATTAAAACAGCTGATTTTTCAGGTGTTAATAAGATTAGAATTAATTGCTTAATTTGTTCATCTCTTCCTATTGCAGGATTTGTGATATAGTCTCTTTCTTGAAAATTATCTCCATAGTTTTCAAGCATACTAATTCTTTTTGATTTAATATCAAAATTATCTTCTACTTTTTTATCAAAAAATTCATTTAGTTCCATATTTCCACATCCTAGTCTTTTTCATTATATCATACATATGAAATCCTAGTCTCATCATTTAATAGGGTTTACATGTATGACTGTTAAATATATTTCTGGTATTTCTTTTTCAATTTCTCTTTCTATATCATTCGCAATTTCATGAGAAGCAAATGTTGTGAGTTCTCCATCTACAAAGATTGTAAAGGATATTTGATAACGATATCCTACAGGAGTAGCATTAAAGTGATTTACTTTTTTTACTTCTTTATGTTGTTTTATCAATTCATATACTTTTTCTTTTGTTTCTTCACTCATACTTTTATCCATTAAAACATCATAACTCTCGATAAAGATTTTAATCGCTGTATGAGCCATCCATAAAGCAATAATGATTCCAAATACAATATCAATGATTTGAAATCCATAGATTCCACAGATAGCAGATACAAGTGTTAAACTTGTGATAAAGCAATCATTTCTATGATCTTTACTATTTGCTTCTATTAAGATATTATGATATTTTTGATTTAATTTTTTAGTGTACAAGTATAAAAATAATTTTGTTGCGATTGTGATGAGGCATACAACAACCAATATCATAGAAAAATGAATTGGCGTATGATTGATAAATGTTTTCACTGCATTTTTTATAACCGTTATAGCGGTAATAGCCATTATTATACTGATTAAAAAGGAATAAATATATTCTGCTTTTCCATGTCCCAAATTATGATCTTCATCAGCTGCTTTGGAACTAATTCTATTTCCTACATATGTCATAATAGAAGAAAAAACATCTCCAAAACTATTAAAAGCATCCGCAATCATCGATTGAGAATTACTGATAAAGCCAATCATTCCTTTCATAATACATAAAGCAATGTTTCCAACAATTCCACAAATACTTGCTTTTTTTGCTGCTTTAAATCTGTTCATAGTATTATCCCCTTTTTATTTATTTCTAATTCTTAAATATTCTACAAATCCTTTTAGAATATTTTTCTTTTCTTCAGGTATCCAATTCATATTCTCTAATACTTGAATACTATCATTATAATATGTATTCATAATGGAAAGGGCATATTCTTTAGACCCACTCTTTTCAAATATTTTTTGTACTTTTTGAATGGTTTTCTTGGTACATTTTTCTTTTCCATAATAGTTTAATAATTTATTCTTATAAGGAGTTCTTAAACAGTGAGCATATAATACTGTCTGTTTAAACTCTTTTATATCAGAACCTTTTACTTTTCCCATTTCATCAGAATAAATTCCTAAAATATCATCTTGTATTTGAAAAGCAATTCCTACTTTTTCTCCAAAAGCAGTTATCTCTTCTATTTCCTTTTCTTTTGCCCCTGCGAGTAATAATCCACAAGATAATGGTCCAATGATGGTATAATGAGAAGTCTTTAATAAATCAATCATCTGAATCGAATTTTCTAATCTTTTAGGACTTATCTTTGTATATTTACTCTTAAATGGTAAAATGACATCTAGTAATTCTCCTCTAGCAGTATTTAAGACTGTTTCATTGAAACAATTTAGAACGATTCCTAAGTTTTTGTCTTTTGTATAAGCTTCTGAAATGATTTGATTCGCAAGATATAATCCATAATCTCCTACACATAATGCAATCGAATTACTCATATGATTGACCTCATCTAAATCATTTGTATTCTTTTTTAATCTTATTTGATTTTGATAATGAATCGTCTTTTTTCCTCTTCTTGTTTTATCTTTATCAATGATATCATCATGCACTAAGATTGCTGTTTGAAATACTTCATACGCTAAAGCAAGAGGCATACTATAAGAGTCTTCCTCTTTTAATAGATAATATCCTAAATTTACAAGAGTTCCTCTTACGTTTTTTCCTCCTGAATTGAGTTCTTTAAAATATTCAAAGTTTTCTTTTAACCAAGGATTTTCTTCTTTAATAAATGATTCATTAAACTCATTGATTCTTTTTGTGAGTTCTTGGTTTTCTCTTTGATAATACTTTTTGAACGTTTCGATTGGTTTCATTTTGATCACCTGATTCCTTTTCTGTTAATAAAATGAGTATCATTAAAAGTACTCCACATACGATAGAAATATCTGCGAAGTTAAAGATTGGAAAAGCATATTTTCCAAATTGAAAAGATAAATAATCAATCACTCCATGATGAATGATACGATCGATTAGATTTCCAAAAATTCCTCCTAAGATACATCCATAGGATAAAACTTTTTGTTTGGATAGATTCTTTTCTTCTTTGATAATCATATGAAGAAATACAATTACCATGACACTAATGATCGTTAAAAGAATGGTACTGTCTTCTAGAATGGAAAAAGCAGCTCCTGTGTTCTTTACATAGTGAATGGAAAAGAAATGAGGAATTACTTTTATCTCATCATTTAATTCCATAAAATGATTAACCCATAATTTAATGATTTGATCGATCATTAATAGAATGGCCGTTATTTTGTATACTTCTTCTTTATTCTTCATGTTTCTCTCCTTGGAGATTTTTTATTTTTTCTACAATGACTTGTGTCTCATCTAATCTCTTTTCTACATGTCCTCTAATCTTTAATAAATCTCCTCTTTCAATTTCTGGATAGGTACTATAGATTTTAGGAAATAATGTAAAGTCTCTTGTTGCGGTTTCATCACTTCCTGTTAAGAAAGCCATTTTATCTCCTTTTTTCGTGTTGATGACTTTCACCTTTTCTACAAAGACTAAAACATCTACTTGTTTATCAAAATAGGCATCTATTTCATTTAAATTAATACAGTACGGATTTTCTTTCTTATACATGGTTGTTGGATGAGAAGATAAGTAAAATCCAAATACTTCTTTTTCTTTTTCTAATAGAATAGAATTATCAAATTCTTTTTGTTCTTCTATTTCTGGTTTCATAACTAAAGAAGGATCTAAATCTTTTGTTAGTTCTGCGTAGTTTACTAAACTATCTAAATTATAGATTAAGGTTGCACGATTATATTTAAACTCTTTAAAGACATCTGCATAGATTAAATCTTCCAAAGTCTTCTTTCCAATTCCTGCGATATAAAGTCTACTAAAGCAATCATAGATATCTGTAAATGGTCCTTCTTTTTTTGCTTGTTCAATTTGTTTGGAAGCAACTACTCCTACTCCTTTAATATTAGAGATTGGATAAATGATTTTATTATCTTCTACAATATATCTGGATTCACTTTGATTAATTGTAGGTTTCTCTACTTCAATTCCATTTGATTTTGCTTCCATAATATATTCATTTGTTTTGGTTTCACTACCAATAACATTGGATAGTAAGTTTGCAAAGAAAATGGTTTTATAATGACATTTTAAATATGCCATTTTATAAGCAATCATAGAATATACAACAGAGTGTGATTTATTAAATCCATATCCTGCAAAGTTTAGAATCAAATCAAATATCTTTTTAGCTTGTTCTTTTGGATGATTTTTTTCCATACTCTTTTTGATGAATTTATCTTCTTCTGATTTTAATAATTCTAGTTTCTTTTTACTCATAGCACGTCTTAAGATATCTGCTTCTCCAAGAGTATATCCTGCATAAGAAGCAGCTACTTGCATAATTTGTTCCTGGTAAATTAAGAAACCATATGTACTCTTTGTAATCTCTTCGATAGAAGGATCCAAGTACGTAACTTTTTCTTCCTTGTGTTTTCTTTTAATATAAGAATCAATATTAACAGCTGCTCCTGGTCTAAATAATGCTATTGCCGCAACAATATCTTCAAATGAATTTGGTTTTAAACGTTTTAAGAAAGATTTCATTCCAGAAGATTCAAATTGGAAGATTCCACAGGTATTGGCTTCTTCAAATAATTTTAATGTATCTTTATCTTCTAATGGAATCTTATTAAAGTCTATTTCTTCTTTTGTATATTCCTTGATATCATTTAATACATTATCAATTAATGTTAAATTTTTTAATACTAAGAAATCCATCTTTAAAAGACCCAACTCTTCTAGATATTCCATCGAATAACTCGTTAGATATAAATTATCTTCTTTTACTAATGGTAGTACTTCATCTAAGTCTACTCTACTCATGACAATTCCTGCGGCATGAGAAGAAGTATGTCTTGGGAATCCTTCTAGTTTTAAAGCGATTTTCATCATATCCATTAGAAGAGTATCACTATCTACTTTTACTTTAAAAGCTTGATTCTTTTCATAGATTTCACTTAGTTTTTCTTTGGAAGTATTTGGAATATATTTACATAGAGAATCGACTTTATAAAGAGGAATATTTAAGACTCTTGAAACATCTCGAATGACTTGTTTCGCAGCCATGGTTCCAAAAGTAATAATTCCACTAACTCTTTTTTCTCCATATTTTTCTTTTACATAGTCAATCACAATATCTCTTTTATTATCTGGAAAATCTGTATCAATATCAGGCATTGTTTTTCTTTCTGGATTTAAGAATCTTTCAAATAATAAATCATATTTTAATGGATCAATATCGGTTATTCCTAGAGAGTAAGCTACTAATGATCCTGCGGCACTTCCTCTTCCAGGACCTACTAATATTTTATTTTTCTTAGCGAATAAAATAAAATCATACACGACTAAAAAGTAATTTGAAAATCCCATTTCTTTAATTACTTTTAATTCATAAACTAATCTTTCTTTATAATGAGGTGGAACGTCTCCTCCTAATCTTTTTGATAGACCTACTTTTGATAATTCAAATAAGAATTTATCAGGATCTTCACAATCATAGATTGGTAAAAGATTCGGTTGCTCTGGAAAGATTACTTCACAAGAAGAGGCAATCTCTTCGGCTGCTTTTAGACCTTTTTCTCCACTAAGAGAGGAAATATCCTCTATTTCTAATTCATGATTTTCTATCTCATAGTTCATTTCCTCTAGAATGGTTTTTCCATCTCTTACACGGTATAAGTATGGAAGAATTTCTTGATCTTTTTTATTCAAATAAAGTGCTTCTCTTACAAATACGATTTTCTTTGTAAGAATCATTGCCTCTTTTTCTTCTTGTTTATTTTGATATCCTAAATAAATATCTATATAGATATCACCTAAGGAATCTAATAGGTATTTAGAAGAAAATGGGACAATACAAATTACATTTTTAGAATGCTCTTTTAAATCTTCAATTGTTAGTTTTCTTTCATTTTGAATCGTAGAACATTTAATAATACTTTGATAACCAATATAGTCTTTTGCATATAATAGTAAATCATTTTCTTCTACATATATATGTAATCCTAGTATTGGTTTAATTCCTTCTTTTTGACATTTATGATAGAACTCCATCGTTCCAAACATATTGTCATCTGTTAAGGCTATTTGGGAGATATTATTCTTTTTTGCATATTCAATAATGTCATCTATTTTTAAAAGACTTGATAATAATGTATAATTACTCTTATTAAATAATGGAATCATCATAATACCTCCTTTTCTTTATTTTATCATAGAATTTTGTTTTTATCTTACTCTTTTTTGGACAATCCTTTTTCCTTATTTTTCATTGACTTTCTCTTCATTTTATGTTAAAGTTATAAAGCAAGTGAAACAAAACCAAAGGAGGGATAACATGGCTGTTAATATTTCAGGAAGAAAAGGTAATGTTAAAAATATAAGATCTCACGCTTTAAATGCTACAAAAACAAAACAAAACGTTAATTTACAAGTTTATAGACTTGAAGATGGAACTAAAGTTAGACTTTCTGCTAAAGAAATTAGAACTTTAAAGAAAAATGAAAAAGCTGCTTAATTGCAGCTTTTATTTTTTTAATTACATGTGAACCCAGCCGTTTGTAGTTCTGTAGAAATAACTTCTTTTGAAGTATTTAGTGGATAATCTACATTCGTTACATAATATGTTCTTTGGAATTCTGGGAATGTCATAAAATCAATCTTTGTTAAATCAGCATCTACTGTTGTAACAATCTGTGTATATGTATTATTTGGTACTACTGCGATTGTATAACCAGGTACTGGATTTAAGAATTTTTTGTATCCTTCTTCTAATCCTTTTACTGTTGCAGATCCCAACTCACTACCAGATGTTGCAGAAACGGTAGATACTTTTGTTTCTCTCGTTAATCCTTGATCATCAAATTCAAATGTTACAGAATAAATTTCACTCGTTCCATTCTCTGGATGATTTGAAATTAATTCACATACTAATGCTGTATTTTTAGGAACTACTTCTACAGGAGTTTCTTTTCTTTTTTCTACTTTTTTTTCTGCTCTACTCATAGATTGAGTAATTTGAAAAGTTGTTCCAAATGTTAGTAATAATGCTCCTATAATGGCAACAATAATTGCTGGTTTCTTACTTGTTAATTTTTCAAATCGAGCGGCTTCTTCAACCTCTTTTAAATTTAATACTTGTGTTTTTTGTAAATCTTGTTGTGTTAGAGGTACTCCTTCTGCTTGCGCAACTTCTTCAGGAGATACTTGTCTAATACCTTGTAAATTGTTTTGGTTCATTTACAATCACCTCTATCCTATTAACATTATAGCAAAATCCTTTTCAATAGCCAAGAAATTTTGTATTTTTTTATAAAAAAAATAGCGAATCCTAAGATTTGCTATTTTATTTATGCATTTTGTTTATTTCTTGCATCAAATTTCTTACGTTCTTCTGTATTTAAAATACGTTTACGAAGACGAATATGATTTGGTGTTACTTCTACTAATTCATCGGAATTAATATAGTCTAGAGCATACTCTAATGAAATAGGTCTAGGTCTTTTTAAGACTACTGTATGATCAGATCCTGCCGCACGAGTATTGGTTAATTGTTTTCCTTTTACTACGTTAACAGCAAGGTCATTATCTCTATTACATTCTCCTACAATCATACCTTCATATACTTCTTCTCCAGGTTCAATGAACATAATACCACGATCTTCTAAGTTTCCAATGGAATATGCTGTTGCATCTCCATTTTCCATTGATACTAGAACTCCTAGTTTTCTTTCTCCAATATCTACTGTTTCATATGGCATATATTCTTTGAAAGAATGGTTCATGATCCCATACCCTTTTGTTAAAGTCATGAAGTCCGTTGAAAATCCAATTAATCCACGGGATGGGATAACATAAAGTAATCGAACCTGATTTTCAAAGTTTGTCATGGATACTAATTGTCCTCCACGCATTCCTAATTGTTCTATGACAGAACCTACTGTGTCTTCTGGTGTTTCAATTTGTAATTCTTCATATGGTTCACATTTTTGTCCATCGATTTCTTTAATAATAACGGTTGGTTTTGATACTTCTAGTTCGAAACCTTCTCTTCTCATATTTTCAATTAAAATACCTAAGTGTAATTCTCCACGTCCACTGACTAGGAATGATTCATTGGTTGCAGGTTCTACTCTTAGAGATACATCTCTTTGCGTCTCTTTGTATAGTCTTTCTTCTATCTTTCTAGCTGTTACAATTTTTCCATCTCTTCCTACCATTGGGGATGAATTAGTTCCAAATGTCATTTGAAGAGTTGGTTCGTCGATATGTAATAAAGGTAATGGAAGAATTTGATCATTGTTACAAATCGTTTCCCCTACTGAAATATCAGATAGTCCTGCGATTGCGACAATATCTCCTGCTTCTGCACTTTCTATTTCTACACGATTGTATCCATAATATCCAAATAGTTTTTGAATTCTAAATTGTTTTTTAGATCCATCTAAACGACAGCAA
Source organism: uncultured Caryophanales bacterium (assembly GCA_947306705.1). Classification (GTDB taxonomy): domain Bacteria; phylum Bacillota_I; class Bacilli_A; order RF39; family UBA660; genus UBA3789. Next base: position 21,564 of record CAMZHD010000007.1, on the reverse strand, counting down.
GTAACAATTTCTCCTGTTTTAATAGTTCCATTATGAACTCTACCAATTCCAATTCTTCCTACAAAGTCATTGTAGTCTAATAAAGCTGGTTGGAATTGAAGTGGTTTCTCTTTATCCCCAGATGGTGCAGGTATTTCTTCTAGAATGGTATCTAAGATTTCACTAAATCCTTCTGTTTGGGTAGATAGATCATCACTATAAGAACATGTATTATTAACAGCAGATGCATATAATACTTTGAAATCTAATTGCTCATCATCGGCTCCTAATTCAATAAATAAATCTAATACTTCGTCTACTACTTGTTTACATCTAGCACTTGGTTTATCCACTTTATTAATAACGACAATTGGTTTTACTCCAGCTTCAAAGGCTTTTTTAAGAACGAATCTTGTTTGTGGCATTGCTCCTTCATAAGCATCTACTACTAGAATAACTCCATCTACCATGTTCATAATACGCTCTACTTCTCCACCAAAATCAGCATGTCCTGGAGTATCTAAAATATTAATTCTTACTCCTTTATAATCTAAGGCAGTTGTTTTTGCGAGAATGGTAATTCCACGTTCATGTTCTAACGCATTCGAATCCATTGATAAATTACTAACGTCTTCATTATCACGGAACATTCCTGAATGTTTTAAAATACCATCTACTAACGTTGTTTTTCCATGATCAACATGCGCAATAATTGCGACATTTCTTTTTTCCATAACCATACACCTCTTTATACGCCGTTACTCATTGTATCATATTTTTGTTTGAAATACTAGAAAAATCGTAACTTTTTTTCTATAATATTCTTGAGGTGTTTCCAGGATGAATGTAGAAAAAGTATTTCAATTATTCAAAAAGAAAATGAGAAAGGAAGATCTCTATATTTTTGGTACTGTATTTTTAGTAGGTCTTATCAATTTCTTCTATCTTTTAACGCATCATGTTTTGTCTCCAGATGGACTTGCCTATGGACCTATTTATAAATCCAATGGTTGGGAAGTAGATTTAGGTAGACCATTATTATTAGTAATTGATCGATTAAGAGGTGGTTTGGTGAATCCACCAGTGATTCTCTTTACATCTTTTATTATTATTTCTTTGAGTGTATTACTCGTTACTAGAATCTTTTCGATTAAGAAACCGATTCCAATCATTTTACTATCCATTCTATTTATCTTATTCCCAGTATTATCAGAATCTGCATTGTTTATTTATTGTATGGACAGTTATTCAATTGCATTATTCTTTTCTATCTTAGCAATCTATTTTATTCAAAAGAAAAAACCAATCTGGGCTATTTTCTTTATGATTGGTTCTCTATCTTTATATCAAGCTTATATTAGTGTTACTTTAACTGGTGTATTTGTTTTATATTTAATGGATATTTTAGAAAAGAAAGATTCTTTGAAAGACTTTATAAAGAACTTAGTTATTGTATTTTTAGGATTATTATCTTATCTGATTTTATTAAAGATTGGTATGGCAATTTTTGGTAGAAGTTTAGCCGATTATAAAGGGGCTAGCTCTTTTGGAATAGATACCATTCTTTCTCTTCCAAGAAGTATCTTCCATGCTTATCAAGATTTCTATTCTTATTTCTTCTTAGATTCTGTTATTTATAATCATTATTATTATCGTCATATTATGAATCTTCTTATTACTATTACCTTATTTACTGTATTATTTATCAAAGGAAGAAATCTAAAAATCTCTTCTATTCTTCTTGGAATAGGAACGATTCTTTTATTCCCACTTGCTTGTAATATTATGGATTTAATTGCCTGTGATACAACGATTAATCTAGTGACTGGTATTGGATTTATTATGTTCTATGTATTTTGTCTTGTAGTATTTGATCGATACATTCCTAATTTAAATTGGAAGACTTTCTCTTTTGTCCTTCTTGGAATTTTAACCTATAGCTTCTTGTTATCGAATAATGGTACTTTTATGTCAAGAGAACAAACTTATTTGAATTATTATTCTCAAATGAGTACGTATCTTCAGAAAGCTAAAAACCTAGATGGTTATCAAGAAGATATGCCTTGGGTATTTAGTGACATTATTCGTTACCAAGCAGATCTTGCGAAGACAAGTAATGGTTATCTTGCATTAGACTATGAAACGTATGATAACTTCTTTGGAGAATTAGAGACTTGTATCTTTGTGGATCGTTACTTTGGTGAAAGAATGATTATGGCTGAATATGACCTATACCAAGCAGTTGGAGAAACAGAAGAATTTCAAGAAATGGAACTAGGAGAAGTTCGAATTATTAAGGGAGCTATCGTCGTTAAAAATAGTCCAGAACTTGCTTTTTAGAATGCTTAGGCATTCTTTTTTTTGCATAAAAAAAGAATTAATGATTCATTAATTCTTCTATATAATCACTTAATGTTTCATATTCTTTTTTATTTAATTCATCTAATATCTTATTATGTTTTTTAATTACTCCCCCATTGAAGGATTTTAACATCTCATAATCATTATCATTATCTCCAATGACATATAGTAAATTATAATTTAGCTTTTCTAGATTAAATAGTTTCTTCAAAGCATTCTCTTTATTGACTGATTTATGAATAATATTGACATGAAATCTACTAGCATAAATATGAATATCACATTTTTCTTTAATGATTTTTACCATTCTATCTTTTTCAGATTCTTCTTTACAATTGATTACTATTTTTACACAATCATCATAATTCTTTGTTTCATTATACCCATCATCTAAATAATAATCACATTGATTTTCTTCCAATATTGGAATTACTTTTTCTATTTCTTCTCTTTCTAGAAGAACAGTCTCAATACAGTAATCCATATTATTAAAAATCTTTGCGCCATCTTCACATACTAAATATGAATATGGAATATGGTTCTCTTCTAATAATAGTTTTAAGTCTGTATAATTTCTTCCTGTAATAATACAAAAGATATTTCCATAGGAAACAAATTTTTGAATGGCTTCTACATTCTTTTTATTTTGTTCTGGATTATCTAGGTAATAAATTGTATTATCAAAATCACTTGCTAAGATTTTCATAGTATCACCTATTTTTATTATATCGCAGCAAGAATGAACAAAAAAGTGTAAATCCCATTTGGTTTACACTTTTAGATATTAGAATATTTTCTTAAAGATTGCATTTAATCCTTTATTAATTAACTTATCAGCCGTCTTATTGGCAACTTTCTTTCCTAGTTTATATTCAATAGAATTCTTTTTTGCTTTTTCTGCTTCTCTCTTTTTCTTTTCTGCAAGTCTTTCTGCTTCTTTTTGTTCTTTCTCTGCTTGTTTTGCAGCTTTCTCTGCTTCTTTTGCTTCTTTCTCTGCTTGTTTTGCTTCTAGTTCTGCTTGACGAGCAGCTTCTTCTTCCTCATATTTTTCTTTGATCATTTTGTCTAATTCTTCAAAAGCAGAATCTCTTTCTACTACTTCTTCATATTTTCCTACTAATGGAGACATGTTAATGACTTTATTTCTTGTGATGTCATCAATGACTCCCATTTTACTTTGAGGAGGTAGGATCGTTGCTTTTTCAACGATTTCAGGTTCTCCATTTTCATTTTGGAATGATACTAATGCTTCTCCAGTACCTAAAGCCATAATTGCTTCTGCTGTATCAAATTTAGGATTTTCTCTAAATGCTTCTGCAGCTACTTTTACAGTTCTTTGTTCACTAGGCGTATAAGCTCTTAGAGTATGTTGTACTCTATTTCCTAATTGTGCAATGACTTCATTTGGAATATCTGTTGGACTTTGAGATACAAAGTATAATCCAATTCCACGAGAACGAATTAATTTAACAACTTGTGTAATTTGTTTTAAACGATATTGTGGCATTCCATTAAATAATAAATGTGCTTCATCAAAGAAGAATACCATTCTTGGTTTATCAAGATCTCCTACTTCTGGCATCTTATTAAATAAGTTTGTTAATAACCATAGAAGGAATGATGCATATAAATCAGGAGATTGGAATAATCGAACAGCATGTAGTACATTGATTACTCCTTTACCTGTTGCGGGATCTACTGCTAAAAAGTCATTGATATCTAATTCTGGTTGTCCAAAGAATTTATCAGCTCCTTGATTTTCAAGTGTTAATAAACATCTTTGAATGACTCCTACTGTTTGAGAAGTAATATTTCCATATTTCGTAATAAAATCATTTTTATTATCTCCTACATATTGTAGTAATAAGCGTAAATCTTTTGTATCATCTAGTGGCCAATTATTATCTTCTGCAATTTTAAATACAATCGCAAGAACTCCTTCTTGTGCTTCTGATAGACCTAACATCATCGATAAAATTTCTGGTCCTACAGAATCTAAAGACGTACGAACTGGATGTCCATATTCTCCAAAAATATCCCAAAATCTTACTGGGAAACTCTTGTATTCAAAATCCTTAATACCTAATTTTTCTAATCTTTTATCTAATGCTTCGCTTGCTTCTCCTGGAAGAGCCGTTCCTCCTAAATCTCCTTTTACATCTGCGAAGAATACAGGAACACCTGCTTCCGAGAAGGATTCTGACATTACCTTTAAAGTAATGGTTTTTCCAGATCCACTAGCTCCTGTAATTAAACCATGACGATTTGCTTTATCTAATAAAATAGATAATTCTTTATCACCACTTTTTCCTACTAAAACTTTATTATCTTTAACCATAAGATCTTCCTTTCTAAAAAAGTTTTTTATTTGTTTTTATTATAACATAAAAGAAAAAAGATACAAACGTATCTTTTATTCATCCGCTAAATTATCAAAGTATCCTTGGATAAATACTACAGGAGTTCCTTTGTCTCCACTACCACTTGTTAAATCACATAATGATCCAATTAAATCTGTTAATCTTCTTGGAGTTGTTCCTTGTGTAATCATTTGTCCTTTTAAGTTTTTGTCTTTTGCACGAATTTCTTCTTTAATAGCTTCTTTTAATTCGTCTCCTCTTAAAGATGCAAATTTATTATCTGAAACATATTTCAACTTAATTTCATTTGGAGTTCCTTCTAGTCCACTGGTATAAGCTGGAGATACGACTGGATCTGCTAATTCCCAAATATGTCCTACAGGATCTTTAAAAGCTCCATCTCCATAAACCATTACTTCGATTGTTTTTCCTGTTTTCTCTTTTAATCTTCTTTGAATTTCTTCTACTAAAGTTTGTCCTGTTCTTGGGAATAATTTTAATCTTTCTTCTGTTGATTTATTAGAACCAAGCATTCCATATTTTTCATTAAATCCACTACCATTAACAGATGCATTCATGATTTCAAATAATCCATATACATTTGCTCCTGCTTGTTCTAGAAGTTTCTTTGTACGATAACGAGTATGAATATCACAACTTAATACATTCTTTGTATATTTTAATATATCCGTTGCTTTATTTGATAAAATGAATACTGCTTCACATCCTTCATTTTCAATTAATTCTTTATAGAAATCTAACATATTGATTCCTGTAAATGGATGTAACCAATCTCCAAAGTTTTCTCTATATTCCTCTTCTGTAATCACACTACCTAATGTAAAATTACTACGATCTAATTTATCTTCATCTAGAATACCATTTCCTACTTCGTCACTTGGAAAAGATAATTGTACATATAATTTTTTTGTACTTCTTGCGATTGCTTTTAAAATAATAGAAAATCTATTTCTACTTAGAATTGGAAATACAATTCCTAATTCTTCTGGATGATTAAATTTTTGTTTAATATCCTCAACTACTTGATCTACTGTTACATAGTTTCCTTCACTAATACCTACAACTGCTTCTGTAATAGCAACTACATCTCTATCATGAAATTCAAAGTGATTGTTTTCACTTGCTTTCAATACAGACTCTGTAACAATAGTTGCTAAGTCATCCCCTTCTTTAATGATTGGAGTACGTACTCCTCTTACAACGGTTCCTAAATCTCTCATCTTAACCATTCCTTCCTTACACTACAATTTTAGCATAGAGATTTTTTGCATACAATTATATAATTAAATTTTTTTCTATGATATAATAAATAAAAGACATAGGAAAAGAGAACAAGGTTCTCTTTTTTTAATCTATTAAATTTATCAAATCGATTAAGTAATTTGCGGCTACTTTTGAACTAGATTCTAAGAATTCATCATATGTTTTTTTATTATCTTCTTTCATTGGAGAATCTGAAATAGAACGAATGATTAAGAATGGTATTTTGGATAAATAACATACTTGAGCAATTGCTGCTCCTTCCATTTCTACACATAAAGCATTGAAGTTTAAAGCGATTTCCTCTCCTTTTTTAGAATCTGTGATAAAAGTATCTCCTGATGCAATATTTCCTATGTGAATAGGTACAGGAGAAGGTGTTCTTTTTGCTAAAGCAAGCAATTCTCTATCGCTTTCTATGGAGCTTCCAATCTCTGGAATATATCCTAATTCATGATTAAAGGCAGTAATGTCAAAATCATGTTGAATGAGTCTATCTCCTATTACAATATCTTCTATTTTTACATCCTTAGAAACAGAACCTGCTACTCCCATATTCCATATTGTATAGACTGGGTAAGAGTCCATTAATAATTGAGTTGTTCTTGCAGCATTTACTTTTCCCACTCCTGATTCAACTAATACTAAATCTTTTTCTCCAACTTTACATTCATAAAAAGTAACTTCTTGGATTCTATTTTTTTCTATTAATTCTACTTTTGATAGAAAAGCATCTAACTCTTCTTTTTGAGCAAATATTATTCCAATGACTTGCATATGATCACCCTATTTCTACTATTATTTTATTATAGAACTTTCTTTTTGTATAGTTTCAAAATAAAAAGATGATATTTCTATCATCTTTACTTATTTAGTATAAGGTCCTGCTGGTTCTACTAAATTTGAATAATTAGGTCTTTTGATTTGTTCTTCTTTTGGAAAATTCTTTTTACGATAATCAGTCCACATAGCTGCTACACCTTCATTTGGTTTTACTCCCCAAAGATTGCTTCCTAAACTATATAAAGTTATTAAGAATACAACCGCATCTTCAGATCCTGCATAAGCAGCTTGTTCCATAAGGGAAAGGGCTTTTTTACTGTCTCTTGGAGTACCTTTTCCTAATTGATACATGAATGATAAATTGTACATACCAGTTGGTTCATTATTATCTGCAGCATCTTTGAAACAATAGAATGCGTTATTTTCACTTTGATCTACTCCAAGTCCAAAATAATACATACTTCCTAACATAGTAGTAGCTGGGAAATAACTTTTAGCAGCTGCTTTACGGAAAAATTCAAATGCAGCTTTTTTATCTGCAACTACACCTTCTCCTCTTAAGTACATAATTCCTAATTCATATTGTGCTTTTGAACATGCTTGTCTTGAAGCTCTATCATACCATTTTAATGCTTCTTGGTAATTGATTTCTGCTCCTAATTCTCCATAATGATAAGCATTTCCAACTTCGTATTGAGCATCTTCACTACCATTTTCAGCAGCTAATATGTAGAAATGTAATGTATCAAATGATCTAGTAGGTTCTTTCTTTTCAACTGGTTTTTCTTCTACTGGTTTTTCTTCTACTGGTTTTTTAGATTGTTCTTCTCTTTGACGTCTCTTTTCTTCTTGTTGTTCTTCATAGATTCTATCTCTATTTTCTTTTTGTGCTTTTGCAGTTTCTTCAATCATCCCTAAAAATTCTGGATTGAACACCATAATTGTACCGTCAGCATAAACTACTTTTACAGAACCAGATTCTTTTTGATAATACTCAAAGATTCTTTTCATATTGGAAAGAACTCTTCTTTTATTCTCTGGAGTATTCCATACTTTTCCTTTAGCTAAACGGTTTTCTCTAGTAACATCTTTTACGATTAATTCTAAATCATAATCTGTTTCGTTTACTAATACAACGTCTTTTAATTCAAATTCTTGTTTTTGATTTGTTTTCATAATTCTTCCCCCTAAACATGGCTCATTATTATACCATAAAATACTCTTTTTGTCAAAAATGGTCTAAAAAAAGAGTTTATAAACTCTTTTTAGTCTTTATAATGTGGATATGCTTTTATATTTGATCCATCTGATGTGATTAAAACATTTCCTGATTGATTATCTGCTGCGATGAAATAATACTTTGCTCCATGCTTTTTAATTGTATTAATACAAGAAGATGATGGTAAATAATCATGTCTTGTTGTGAATACTACATATTCTGCATTAAACATTTGATAAGAAGAATCACTAGCACATCCATTATGATGAGCATTCTTTAATACATCTACATTTAAGGATCCTGGATATTTTTGATTAATCTCTTTCATCGTAGAAGAAGAAGAATTATCACCTGTTAGAAGAAAAGATGTTGATCCATAATCTAATCTTAAAACAAGTGAATTATAGTTTTGTTTTGTTTCCGTTGGAGATAAACCATTTGTTACATTAATCGGTCCTAAACAAGTTATTTTAAGTCCTCCTAGATAAAAGATATCTCCTGGTACTAATACATTGAAACTTACTCCACTTAAACTAATTCCTTGCTTTTGAGCAAATCCTCTAATTGCATATTCCGTACAAGGAGTTTTACCAGATCCATTACAAGTTTCTCTTCCCCCAATCACTGTCTTAATTCCATATTTTGAAATAATGGGAGGAGCTGCTTCTACATGGTTTGTATGAGAATGAGATCCAATATAGTAATCAATATGATTGACTCCTATTATTTCTAAATAAGCAATTTCTGTTTTTGAATCTCCTCTAAAACCACCATCTATATAGATGGATTTATTTCCTACTTTTATGTAAATCGCATCTACTCTTGATTTTGGATTAATAAAATGAACTTGTAAATCTCCTGAGATATTTCCAGGATTAGAGGGAAGATCATTACTTGGATTATAGTTTGACTCTTGATTATTGGAATCACTACTACTATTACTGTTACTATTATTATTAGTATTAGTATTGGTATCTGTATTTGTCTCTTGCTTTTTTCCTTTTTCGTAGTCACTACTATTGGGAATAATCGATTGTCTTTGTGTATTTCCACTTGGATTCATATATTCCGTTACTTTAAAGTTTTGTTCTACGGTTTCATTCCAACAAGCACTAAAATTATATGAATTATCTACCATACCCATTACTACATTTACAAGCATTGGGATAAAGAAAACTAATACTGCCGCAATAGCAGCATTTTTAATTTTGGGTAATAATTTTTTATCATCTGGATTGGCTACTAATTTTGTTAGATTTATCGCAAGAGAAATCATTAATAAAATAGGAACTACAATTTGAATGATATTCATGGCTCTTTTAAAGATGCTTAAGAATGCTCCTAATATAGGAGAAGAACATTGATTGATGACTTCTAATATTATCATAGCATCACCTCTCTTCACTACTAATCGTAGTTAGATTTGCGATTTGTTGCCCACTGAATTCATTAATATCATACCATCCAGCACCTAATCCATGATCTCTTGTACTACCTGCATGACCAGAATCGGAAATAAAGATTGCGTAATCATTTTCCCCTTCTCCTGTCTTTTTAATATCCAAAACAGATAACCAGTGTCTTGTAAAAGACCATCTTTGACCACTCTGTCCAACTACATTAGGATTGGCTAGATCAAACATGACATAATCTCCTCTATTGAGAGTAGAAATAATATCTTGAGTCACTGTATCATAAGGACCATTTACTTTATTGACCGTTGCTTTTAATCCGAAATTAGAGAAATACTCATTCGTTACATCACTCTTATATCCGATACCATTATCAGCTTTCATCGCAATATCCACTGCTTCTCCATCATAATGAGTAAAAGCACTCGCAATACTAGATGCAGCCGCTCTATTGCAGTCTCTTGACCATCCTTTGATTTGAGATTGTTTATAAATGGTATGAGTTCTTCCATTTAAACTTGTAACCATATGTCCATAAACACCTTTACTACTATCTGCAACAAATTCTCCTGCTTTGGTAGAAGTAGTTGCGGACGTTGTCGCTGTTGTAGAAGAAGTAGTTGAATCCATATTGAATCCTGCTGCAGAGGATAATGCATCTTGTATTTTAGGAGCTAATTCATCCATTTTTGCTTTACATTCATTCATAATACTCATGTATTGACTTATTAAAGATTGATTTTCTTCTGAATCTCCTAATTGACTCAATAAACTACTATATTGATTGTATTTATCTTTATATTCTTTATATGTTTCATATAAACCAAGTGCTTCTGCAAAAGAAGTTAATTGATTGATAACTTGTTGTAATTCTGATTGAAAAGAAGATACTTGATTCGATAAGTTATTGTAAGAATCCCCTTTCCAAGAAGAAGAAAGGTTTTCTACTTGTTTCACATAGTTATCTGTTGTTTGTTTTAATTCTTCAGAGTTACTTACTACTGTACTAGAACTAACCATATGATCACGCCTTTCTATATTACTCCATTTTTATTATACCATGATTTCCCTATATTCATTCTTTAATTATGGAAAACTTGTTTTTTTAGTATTCTTATTGATTAATAAATACAATTACTTTACACCATAAAATGTGTAAAATGAAGTAAACTTTATTCAATCTATAGAGAATCTATACTATAATAAAATAGTAATGATAGGAGGATTATATGTTTAATTTAAAAGGAAGAGTTGCTGTTATTACTGGATCTAGTAGTGGTCTTGGAAAACAAATGTCACGTGCATTTGCTGAACAAGGAGCAGATTTAGTTTTATTAGCAAGAAGAGTTGAAAGACTTGAAGAATTAAAGACTGAGTTAGAAGCAAAAGGAGTAAGAGTTTTACCAGTAAAATGTGATGTTACAAATGTAGATGAAATCAAAGAAGCTGCTCGTCAAGCAGAAGAAATGTTTGGTAAAGTAGATATTTTAGTAAACTGTGCTGGTAGTGCTAAAAATGCAGGCGTTCTTGATATGACAGATGAGGAATGGGATTTCACTATCTCAACTGATATGGATTCTGTTTTCTATGTAACTCGTGAATTTGGTAAAATTATGAAGAAGAACCATTATGGAAGAATTATTAATATCGCTTCTATGTATGGTATGGTTGGAAATATGGCAATGGGAACCATTGCTTACCATACTTCTAAAGGTGGAGTTATTAACTTTACAAGAGCGGCTGCTTCTGAACTTGCAAAAGAAGGAATCACCGTTAATGCTATTTGTCCAGGATACTTTGATACAGAATTAACACATGATACATTAGTAACAGATGAATTTACTGCTTACATGAAGGGAACTGTCCCAGTAGGACGTTATGGTCATGAAGGAGAATTAAATGCAGGAGCTATCTTCTTAGCAAGTGATGAAGCTAGTTATGTAACTGGTGTTATTCTACCAATTGATGGTGGATATACTTGTGTATAAGAAAAAGAACGATTCAATCGTTCTTTTTTTCTAAACAAAATAATATATCTGATTTACCAATAATAAATTGATATAATAATTTCAAGATGGTATAATCTAAGGTAAGAAATAGGAGGTAAAATATGAGAAAATATAAAATAGTTGGAGGTCCAAAAGAAATAATTGTTAAACAAGGCAACTCAGAAGAAGCTTACAAATTATTCGAAGATATTATTAATCAAGAGGTTTCACAAGGTTGGGAATATCATTCAATGGAAAACATAGCAATTACTGAAAAACCAGGATGTTTACAACAACCAATTACTCGTTATAGCTATATGCTAATATTCTATAAAGATGAAAAGTAATGATCCGAGAAGCATATATTACCAAAGAAAATATACAAAAGAAAAAATTAATTATTACAAATTGTTTTTTTATACCACTGTTTTTTTCTTAATTATTTATTTGAGATTTTATGCAAAACTTAATTTTATTGTTTTTATATTATTACTAATAGTATATTCTGTTTTTGCAATTAAAAATATAACTCTTTTAATGATAAAAATATATCAAAGAATTGCCCCAATTAGTATTAGAAGTAAATGCCGATTTGAGCCAAGTTGTTCGGAATATATGATTAAAAGCATTGAAAAGTATGGTTTTATAAAGGGCGTTTCTAAAGGGATAAATAGATTAAAACGTTGCAACATAAATGATGGCGGATTTGATGAACCATAAAAAGGTATATATTGATATATACCTTTTTATATTGAATTAATTAATATTAAAAACCAAATAGCCATCACTATAGTCGTAATAATTTTGTTTTTTTGTTTAAAGTTTTTCCCTAAAGTCCATGTTAAAGCAATGCCAATTATAGGAACTAAAAAACCAGTTATACAAAGGATTGTTATAATAAAACCTTCCTTATTATAAATTGACTCATTGCTATTTGAACTATCTTGACTAATTATCTCTGTTTCAGAAGGCTTTTCAACATTAGTATCATTTACAAAATTTTCTATTTTTTCTAATACGTGGCCGTAGTGCATCTTTTTTTGTTCTAAAAGAATTCTTGTTTTTCTATCTATGTTGTATTTTTCTGAAATGTTATTTCCATATTCTCCTTTTCCAGTTTTATAGACTTTTTCTTTACAAATCAATTTTATAGCTAGCAAAATTGAATCAGAAATTTTTTCCTTTGTATCATCATTAGCATGTATATATATTTTTTCATATAAGTCTAAGCAAGAAAACAATTTCCCTTGAACTTGCTCTAAATCAAATCTATTAATTGAATATGAATTATAATATTTAATCGTTGCTTCTTGCGAAACATCAGTAGCATAGAGTATTTCTTCAACATATTTCTCTATTTTATCATCATATTCATTTTTTTCTTTCAGGATGCTAATGACATTATCAAATGTTTTACTTAAGTATTCCATTGTAAAATCAATATAGTTGTTTAATAAAGTTTTACAAATACCATATCTAAGCAACGCGTCTGTATTATCAGCGTCTAATTTTAGTAACTGATCATATTGCTGGTATGCTTCTTCATATTCTTGATTATCATAGTATCTATTTGCTAGTTTTGTAATATTATCAATTTGAGGAAGATTTTTTACTTCTAAAGATCCTGATATTTCCAATTTATATTTTTCTATAGCATCATTTATTAAAATTGCTTGATTGCAATAATTACATTTTGTTGTCTCTAACTTTGGATTAACATCTATATTTGCCCCACAATTGGGACACTTTGCAGCTACTAATTTCATAATACACCTCGCTATGTCACTACTTTAATATCATTATAACATGGTTTTGATTCTTTTTTTAATACCCTAAAAATGTCTTTAATTCTGGAATGTTTGCTAATTCTTCTCTTGTAAATCCAAAAGAGGCAGGAACTAGTTCAATATACTTATCTAAAAACTCATCATATGTTCCTTCAAAATAACTTGGTGGAATAAAGAAAGTTCTAGATCCTCCTGTTACTCGATCCCCTGCCTGACAAAATACGGAGTAACCTCCTAATTGATGGCTTCTAAATTCATAGTTTTCTAAATGCCAACCTGTTAGAATTTTACCAGATTGTCCAGGAACTACAAATACCTCTTTAACAGGATTTTGTTCTTGTACTGTATACTCTTGATCCCACATGATTCGTTGAATAAATTCTTCTCCATCCATATCCAACACTTTTTTCTCATCAGAAGAACCCTTCCAGTGATAAATAGAGATATATTGATATCGATTGTTTTGTTTTTCTATACCATATTCATATCTCTTATCTAATGATTCTTTTGTTACCCAAGGATATGTATCTTTCATTCTCTCAATTGCTTTTTCTATATAAACATTTACATCATGTCCATATGGAAACTTTTTATTCATAAATATCACCCTTTCAAGTATATCATTTTCTAATTAATAAAAAAAAGAAACTTGAATTAAGTTTCTTTATCATTTCAAATGGAGCGGATGATGGGAATCGAACCCACGTAGTCAGCTTGGAAGGCTGAGGTTCTACCATTAAACTACATCCGCATATGTCTTTAATCGCCTTAGTCTTTCCGATAACCAAGGTGACTAAAAATAGTAGACATATATAATTATACTATAAAAACCTTATTTGTCAACAAAAAAATTCATTATATTTTGTTCATACATAATAAAAGATTAGATAAGAAAAAAGATGCCGTTGCATCTTTTTTTATTCATTATGATAATGTTACATCTACTTCTTTTTCTTTATATTGTTTACCACTAATGTAACTAATCTTTAGTTTTACAACATCACCTTTTTTAGCAGCATAAACAACATCACGAATATCTTCAATATCTTCTACTTTGTTTCCATTGATTTCCGTAATAATATTACCAATTTCTAGATTTGCTTTATCAGCTCCTCCACCTTCTACTATTTTTGAAATATAGAATCCTCTTGGCATATTATAAGCTGTACTTTGATCTTCTGTAATGATATATCCTTCAATACCGATTGTTGCATCACTCTTATCTTCTTCTCCATTCATTAAAGAAGTGATTAGTTCTTTTACATCTGAGATTGGAATCGCGAATCCCATACCCTCAATACTTGCGGAAGTACTGGTTGCGGCAGCAGAATATTTAGCTGAGTTAATTCCTACTACTTCTCCACTAGCATTCAATAAGGCTCCTCCACTATTTCCACCATTGATAGCTGCATCAATTTGAATCATTTTAGCTGTTTTTCCATCAATTGTGATTTCTCTATTTAAGGCACTTACTACTCCTGTTGTAACAGATTGACCATATCCTAAAGCATTTCCAATTGCGATAATACCATTTCCTACTTTTAGGGCATTACTGTCTCCTAATGTAGCAATTTTAATAGATTCGATTGTTGCATCATCTAAGTCTTTTAATTGTACAGCAACTACCGCAACATCTTTTCTTTCAGAAGTTCCTTTTACTTTAGCATCTACTGTTTTATCATTTACAAATTTAATTTGTAACTCTTCTGCGCCTTCTACTACGTGATTGTTTGTTAGGATTAATAATTCTGTATCATTTTTACTAACAATAATTCCAGACCCTGCTCCTTCTTGGTATTGATCTCCTCCAAAGAATGGTCCAAACATACCAGATTTTACGATTGTTTTACTTGTAATCGCAACGATAGAAGGCATTACTTCTTCTACTACTTCTGATACATCTGTTATATAGATTCCTTCTTTGACTTTTGTCTCTGTATTCGTATAAGTTAGTTCTGCTTTTGGTTTCTTTAAACCATCTATTTTTAATAATCCTACATTGTTTAAAGCTACTATAAATGCTGCTAGTACTATTATGATAAATACAAATATAACGAATTGTATTCCTCCATGTTTTCTTTTATTTGATTTCTTTTCTTCCATAATTACACCTCGTATTCTTTAAATATTATACACCTAATTTTAGTTTTATTCTACTTTTAAATTTCCTTGTCTTAGTATTTTGATTTCATTATTTTCTACTCTTACGATTGTAGAAGCCACTCCTATTGGTGATTTTCCACCATCTACTATGATATCGACTTTGTCTTTAAATTCTTCTATAAAATCACTTACTTCAATTCCTGGAGATTCTCCTGATAGATTTACAGAAGTCGTTGCGAGTGGATTTGGATAAGCTTTTAATATTTTTAAAGCCATTTCATTATTGGGAATTCTTATTCCTACTGTATCAAGATTTGCGGTTAATAAATCTGGTACATTTTCTTTTTTATCCACAATTAATGTTAAATCTCCTGGTAAGTATTTTTTAATTAATTCTTCTTCTTTTGGTTTGATTCCTCTTGATAATTCTTTTATTTTTTCATAGGAATCTGTTAATACATTAATTGGTTTTGATAAGGGTCTATTCTTAAAAGAATATAATTTTTTTAATCCCTCTATTGAATAACAATTACAACCAATTCCATATACGGTATCTGTTGGAAATATGATAATTCCATCTTGATCTAGTATTTGAATAATTTCTTTTAAATTGTCTTCTGTTAGTTCATTCATCAATTTCATAGACATCACCTATACTATTATATCACAAAATAAAAAAGAGTCTTAAGACTCTTTTATAGAATTGATAAAGCGATTACTACAACGGATACAATTGCGAATATAATATATACTGCTTTCTTTAATCCATATGTAAATATTTTCTTTTCCTTTCCATCTACTTCTAATGTTTTTAATTCTACGTATGGAACAGGGCTTCTTCGATACCAACCTTTTACTTTTACAACTTTATCAAAGTATTCTTGGGACTTAAATAAAGCAAATATTTTATTGATGATACGAATTGGTTGATTGTAATCTAAGAAGATAATTCCTGTTTGGTCTTTAATGACAAAGTCTTCATTAAAGATACATCCTGGATTTCCACGTCCAATAATGGTTCCTTCTAATGTACATGGAACAGATGTAATATGAGATACTTTTACTTCACTTAGTAAGTCTTTTACTGTTCTATTTTCAAATGGTTTTGGAGAGTATTGTCTTCTGAATTTTAAATATCCAAAGAAAGTTGCGATTAAAATTGTAAATCCGATACATAGTCCAAAATTTCCTTCACTTGCACCTACTATAATGGTTACGATAATTCCAATGAATACTGCTAAAGTAGGAGCAAAACTAATTAATACTTCTAGTAAGAAATCATCTAAATAAGATTCTGGTTTTACTAAATCAAAATTGATAAATGGTTCTTGGTTATATTCTCCACTACGATTAGAGATTGCGATTAAACGTTTTGATATTAATGGATGAGTAGAATTTAATTCATACCATTTAGCCCATATATTCCATTGCTCCCATTTCATTGCTTGCTTAATATTATCCTTTGATACTACTCCATTTTCATAGCTAGATACCACTAAAGCTTTTGAAGTTTTAGCATCAAAGATTCCAAGAGCATTACTCTTAGCAGCAGAACGTCCACTTGTAGAAGAAGTTGATAATCCATAACCTACTTTTACTAGTGCAGATGCAAGGGCATTTGGATTTTTTGTTTCTTCTACTGAGAAACTATCTGCATAATATTCTCTTGTACGAGATAGTCCTAATACAATATAGTTACTAATAATATACAAAAGATAAGCAACAGCAGATATTAAAGCACCATATCCTTTATCGTCATTACTATTATCTCTACTTCTAAAGATTTCATAGATTGCATATAGTAATAATGGTACTAATTGAGCAACTGTCATAAATAACATATCATAGTGAGAAGCATGTCCTAATTCATGAGCTACTACTGCTTTTACTTCCTCTTCTGATAGTAATTCAAATAATCCTCTTGTTAAAACAACACGCGCATCATTTTTGGTATGTCCATATGTAAAGGCATTAGGAGCACCATCATCAATATATCCAATTTTTGGAAAATTCATTTGATGATTATTACATACTTCTTGAATGAAATTATTTAAATATTCTGGTAATTGATTATCAAAAGATGCATGATAGAACCATTTCATAACAACATCGGTTATGAATGGTGAAATTAAAAATTGAAGAATTAAGATAATAATACTTGTGATAATACCAACAATTACTGGTATATCTGTTAATAATGTTACTAGAATGATTACAGCTGCTAACATACAGTATAGACAAGTAATTGTAATCATTGAAATTCCTAATAAACTTTTTTTCATTTTAAAACCTCTACTTAATTAATGATTTCCCAGTCATTTCTTCTGGAATTGGTAAATTTAATAGTTCTAACATCGTAGGAGCCACATCTGCTAGTTTTCCATCACTTAATTCAATTCCCTCTTTTGTAATAATACAAGGAACTGGATTCGTTGTATGAGAAGTTACAGGTTTATGGTTTTCATCCCACATCATGTCACAGTTTCCATGGTCTGCGATAATAATTAAGATTCCTCCTAATTCTTTTACAACTTTCTGATAGAACTTTTCTAGACATTGATCCATATCTTCTACTGCTTCTTTTGCAGCTTCATAGACTCCTGTATGTCCAACCATATCTCCATTCGCAAGATTCATTATTGTAACATCAAAGTTTTCTACTTCTTTTAAGAAATTATCTCTTACTTCAAAAACACTCATTTCTGGTTTTAAATCATAAGTTGCGACTTTTGGAGATGGAATTAGTATTTTCTTCATATCTGGATATTCTACTTCTTTTCCTCCATCAAAGAAGAATGTTACATGTGGATATTTCTCTGTTTCTGCAATTCTTAATTGACTTAATCCTTTTTCATGTAAGTAATCTACTAAGATATTTTTTAAATCTAAATCATTAAATGCATGTGGACAAGTAACAGTTTCTGTTACTGGATACATTGTTAATACTTTTAAATCTTCAAAATGTTTTACGGTTAAATTCTTTTCATTTGCTTGTTGTTCATATGCTGTTGGATTTGAAAATAAAGTAAACATTTCTCTTAAACGATCTTTTCTAAAGTTAAAGGCAATGACTCCATCATGATCCTCTAATGGATGAGATTCAATGACTCCTGGAATTACAAATTCATCATATTTACCATTTTGATAATTCTCTTCTATTAAATCTTGATAAGAAGCGTATTTTGGTGCTTCTTCATATACAATGGCATCATAAGATAGTTTTAATCGATCAAAGTTATTATCACGATCCATTCCATAGTATCTTCCAGATATTGTATGAATACTTCCTACTCCTATTTCTTTTATCGCATCTGATAAAGTATCTAAGTAAGTTAAAGCACTCTTTTCATAAGTATCTCTTCCATCTAGACAGATATCAAAAGTTACTTTTTTGACTCCTTCTTTTTGACACATTTTTAATAGAGCGATTGCATGATTGATATGAGAATGTACTCCTCCATCGGATAATAATCCAAAGATATGAAGAGTAGAATCATTCTTTTTAACATGCTCCAATACATCTAATATTTTTTTATTTTGATAAAATTCTCCACTTTCAATGGAACTTGTGATGGCTTCTAATGGTTGAAGTGCTACTCTTCCTGAACCTAAATTCATATGTCCTACTTCGCTTGTCCCCATTTGTCCTTCTGGTAGTCCTACTGCTTTTCCACTGGCTTGTAGAATGGAATGTGGATACTTTTCCATTAACATATCAAAGGTTGGTTTCTTGGCATTTTTAAAAGCATTTCCATCGCTTTCTTCTCTCACTCCACAACCATCTAATATGCATAAAACTAATGGTTTTTTCATATGTTTCCTCCTAACATTATCATTATATCATACAAACAAAAAAGGAAGTTATAAAACTTCCTTAGCAACTATTTTTTTTGCACATAACGCTTTTTTCTAAGCATTTAAAAATACAATCTAATTTATCGTAAGAATCTTCTATCATATCTTCTGTTAATTCAGAATAAGGATCTTCTAAAGTATCTGCAATCCCTTCAGTCATTTCAATAGCTTCTCCATCTACTACCGCTACTACATTAGGAGCATAGATTCTTTTTTCTCCTACTTCTACTGGATTTCCCTCTGCATCACTTAAAGAGTAATCTGAAAGTACATTCTTCATTTGATCTTATAATTTCATGTAGAATGGATCTCCTTCACGAGTAAGTTCTATTTCTCCCTCTGCATTCACAGTCTTTGTATCTCTAATTTCTAATACATCTACATAATAGATTGTTCCAACCTCATGTTCTTTTGCAGCTTTTAACATATTTTCAATCATACTTCTACACCAAGGACAAGTTGAAAATCCAAAATATACATAGAATGATTCTTTTCTATCCATTTTTAAACTAATGTCTTCTGCTGTTGCATAAGCAATTGGATTATCTTCTTCAATGGAAATACTTCTATATTCTTTTTGATTTCTTTCATTTACTTTTCCATTGTAACTTTCATATTCATTTTTAAATTTTAAAGCATCTGTTTCTTTTTCTTGTCCACATCCTGTGATTCCAATTAATAATAAGATGATTAAAATGATTTTCATAAACTTTTTCATACTTACACCACCGTTTTTATTATAACGTATCTATCGTTATAAATACCACACTTTTTTACCATTTTTGCAAACATCTTGAATCGTTCCTCCTCCAAGACATTGATCTTCTTTATAGAATACACAAGCTTGTCCAGGAGTTACTCTTTTCACTCCTTCTGGGTATTTTACGATAGCTTGGTTATTCTCTAAAAATTCTACTTCTACTGGAAGATCTTCCATTCGATAACGGAATTTTGCAGTACAAGTTGTGAATGGTTCATCTGTTAAAAGATTGACATCTTTTAAAATACAAGAGTCTGATACTAAGTAGTCGTTCTCTTCTCCGATACAGACATATAGAATGTTCTTTTCCATATCTTTTCCCACTACAAACATTCTTTCTTCTGTACCACCGATATCTAGTCCTCTTCTTTGACCAATTGTATAGTAGGTTAATCCTTTATGTTCTCCGATTACATGTTTTGTCTCTACATTGATTACAGGGCCTGGTTGTTCCCCTACTGCTCTTTTCATATATTCTTTAAAGGTATCCGTTATAAAACATACATCAAAAGAATCCTTTTTATGAGCATTTACTAAATGATTCTCTTCTGCGATTTCTCGAATTTCTTCTTTTGTTTTTTCTTCTAATGGGAATAGAATTTTACTTAGTTTTTCTTTTGGTAAATTATATAAGAAATAAGATTGATCTTTATTTTTATCAATACTTCTATAGAGTTTATTCTCTTTTAAATTTGCATAGTGACCCGTTGCGATATAATCACAATGATATTTTTCCATGTTTTCTAATAGAAAGTGAAATTTACAAATTCTATTACATTGTACACATGGATTAGGAGTTAATCCCTTTAAATAATCATTCATAAAAGAGTCTATAATCTCTTTTTTAAATTCTTTTCGATAGTCTTCTATATGATGTTCTATCGATAATTTCTTTGCTACTTCAATTGCGTCTGTCGCATCAAAATCATCTATAAATTGAAAGGTTATTCCTACTACTTCATATCCTAGTTTTTGAAGTAGAACAACCGCTACACTACTATCGACTCCTCCACTCATTCCAACGAGGACTCTTTTCATAGGATTCCCTCCTTTTTCATTATTCTATCATTTACTTCTTAATACGCAAAGTATTTATACAGATGATTCCTAAATTGATTAGAATTCCTAATACTAAGAAAGGAGTATTCATCGTAATTTTTGGAATGATTCCTAAACATAGGAAAGACATAATACATGCGATGATTAACGAAATTAGTATATTGGTTTTTAAGATAGATGATACTGTTTTACTAATAGAAAACATCTCTAATACTTTGCCTAAATTATTACTGGTTAATACAATACTAGCAGCAGAAGGTGGAACATTGGAAGTATTTGTTAGAGATACTCCAATATAAGCAGATGCTAGAGATGGAGCATCATTGATTCCATCCCCTATCATCATAACTTTTCTTCCTTCTTTTTGTAAGTTCTTTACAAATTCATTTTTTTCTTTTACCCCAACTCTTGCATAAGCCTTTTCAATTTCTAAATCTCTTGTGATGGTTCCTGTTGTAATCTCATCATCCCCTGTTAAAAGAATGACATCTAATCCTCTTTCTTTTAGAGAACGAATAAACTTTTTGCTTTCTTTTCGAAGGGTATCTTTTAGACCAAAGGTTGCGATGACTTTACTATTCTTCGTTAAATCTGGAACTGGAATAGCTCAAATAGAA
>CAMZHD010000006.1 GCA_947306705.1 uncultured Caryophanales bacterium | reverse complement strand
CGTAAGATTTTGCGTAAGTTTGAACAATTGAACTTAGCTTATATCCGTGATGAAATTGATCCATTTATTGAGTTCTTAGACAAGAGTTTTGGAAAAGAACATTTCAATGAATGTAAAGAGTATTTATTAAGACTTAAGAAGATGGTATAAAAAAAGAAGGTGATGAGATGGATAATCATGAAGAAGAAGAAATCTTAGAAGAAGATGATTTGTTTCTTCATAATTTAAATTCAACCTTATTTGTTAAAAGAGATTACGATGAAAAGCAATTCGATTATGAATGGATGGCTATCTTAGAAGATACAATTCCTTATATCGATAATATCTTACGTAATCCGAAACGATTCATTATTAATGAAGAGGAAATTGTTAAGGTAGAACTTGCTCGTAAAGTAACGGTTGAATCTGTTATTCATCTTACGCAGCATACAAACTTGATTCAAAAGATTGAGGATGATGGAGATGTTAAACCATCTAAGATTTTGAATATTAATAAAGAGGAAAGTATGGATACTTATGAAAATAGATTTATCTATACTTTGTTAACAGATTTAAGATTTTTCTTTGAACAAAGAATTAAAGAAACTTCTGGAGTTAGTTATTGCTTAGATAAAAGAAATCTTGCATATGAGGCTAATACAAATGTATTAGGAGAAAACTTAAAGATTTCTTTAAATGTTAGTGATGTTACAAAAAATGTTAATGAACATGCTGGAGATAGTGCTACTATGACGTATGCAGAACGTGTAAAGAAACTTAAAACACAAATTGATGGTTTCTTTGGGACAGAGTTAATGCAAACACTTAGTAGACTTCATGTATCTCCTGTACGTAGTCCGATTAAAAAGACAAATGTTATTTTAAAGAATCCAAACTTTAGAAAAGCAGAAGCTCTTTGGAATTATTTACAGACTTATCGTAGTAAAGATAAAAAAGAGAAAGAGAAGAGAGATTACTTTGACAAAGGTATTTTGAAAGAGGAATATGATCAAGCTTTCTTAATGGCATTTATTGCGAACCGTAATTATATGAGTACAAGTTCTTCTACTACAGAGGCTAATATTATTAATCAAATGATGCAGAGATTGATTGATAACTTACTTGAAACAGACTTGGAACTTACAGAAGATAAGATTGCGGAATTATTTGAAAAACAAATTCGTGTTATGAAAGAGAAGAATGGAAAACGTACGAAACGTATCTTTCAAATCATGGATGATCGTTTAGATTTTGAGAATAAAGCTATGAGGGATTTAGTAGAATTATATAGAAAAGAGGCATAATATATGAAGAAGATTTTTAACAGTAAGCCTTATCGTATTATTTCTAGAATCTTAGAAACAACTTTTGCAATTCTATTGATTCTATATTTAAGCTTTGTCATTGTACAAAGAGTAACCGGAAATAAAAGTATTATGGGATATCGTTTATTTGTTGTTGCGACAGGATCTATGTCTGGAGCTTACGAAGTTAATGATGTTATTGCGGTTAAAGATTGGGATATCAAAAAATTAAAAGTAGGTGATGATATTGCCTACAAAGGAAATCGTGGAGGATTAGATGGTAAATTAGTCACTCACCGTATTATTCGTATTGAAAAAGGAGAAGACGGAAAGAATTTGTTTGTGACAAAAGGTATTGCAGCTCCAACATCCGATCCTGCGATTACAGAAGATCAAATCTTGGGAAAAGTTATGGGAATTGTTCCTGTTATTTCTCAAGTCAATCATGTTGTCAAAACACAATTGGGATTTTTCTTGTTTGTATTTTGTCCTTTAGTATTAGTCATTGTATTAGAGGTATTACAAACTATCACGGATATTCAAATTGAAAATAATGAAATAAAAAGAATAGAGAAGAAGGAAAAAGAAGAAGTACTTTAGAAGGTGAATTCATGAGTGAGCAAACAAATAGCGAAGTCATTGCCTCTTTAAGAAAACGTTTAAAGAGGAAAAAGTATATTAGTATTTTATTAGCACTTTTCACATTAGGTGTTAATATTTTCGCATGGTTTGCTTTTTCTAGTAATGCTAGTTTAACATTAGAAGGTACAGTTGCTTCTTGGGATGTATACTTTAAAGATCCTGCAGATGGACAAGTTTATCATGATACAACCGTTGCGCTAACAAAAATGAAACCAGGAATGCCTGATTTCTCGAAAACAATTCTAGTTGAAAATAACAGTGAAGTTACCGTTGGATTTAATGTCGTTGTTACATCCTATACATTGCTAGGACATACGATTGACTTAACAACGATTTCGAATCCAGTTGATTATATTAAGACCTATTATCCATTCTCTGTGGAGATTGTTACTTCTGGTTCTACGATTGCTCCAAACAGTAGTCTAGATTTTACAGCAAATGTTAAATGGCCTTATGAAACAGCCAATCGTTATTTTGCACAAAATGAAGTATATGATTATGATCAAGGATTTATTTACTATAAGCAGAGTGGAACAAATTATAATGTATTCAGTGTTCCAAACCAATCTACTTATAATACGGAGAAAGCAAGTCTTTTCTTAGAAAAAGATGATGCAGATTCTTACTTCGGAATGAAATGTCATACCTATGAAACTACTTCTGGAGAACCTTGCTTGGTTGTAGGAATTCGATTAATTGCTTCTCAATTATAAGATAAAAATAAAAGATAGATTTGAAATCTATCTTTTTTGTATGAAGTTAATGGATACCGTTACATCTGTATTTGTATGATTGGTATCAATTGCATATTCTGTATCTGCTTCATTATCCATTTGATTCGTTGCACTGTCATCCCAAGCAAAGTTTATTCTTAAGGATGTTGTTCCTGTATTTTTTACTAAGTCTTCTATAATGGAATCTCCTGGCTGAAGGTAAACAGTTGTCGCTCCAATTGTATAGGAAGTAATGATAAAGTCTAACAAAGGTGTATCTACGTCTGGTTCTACATCAATGGTATAAGTAAAGTCAACATCTACCAGTGTAGCATCTATTGTTAAATCAAAGTATCCTGTCGTTCCTGGAGCAATCGTTCCTTGTTTTACATATGTACTATTGTTAATCACAGGAGTAATTGTATTGGTTAATTCTGTTTTATTATTAATCATTTCATTGTTTACTTTAATATTCCAACTCGCGATTGTTGCGGAGAAGTCTGATTTTATTTGCCTTCGATACTTTGCATAAGATGTCTGGAATAAGTAAACTCCTGCAAAAATGAGTATTGCTAAGAATATTATTATAAATCGTATATCTTTTTTCTTCATACTCTCACCTTACTGTTATTTTATCATAGCTTTTTATTTTTTAATAGTCTTTTCTTTTTGTAAATGTGTTAAGATATGTATAGGTGAAGTTATGGAAGAAGTTAGAAATCATTTCCGATATTTGATAGGTGGCTATTACGGAATTCATTTTATGGATGAGTATCCTTTAAAAGAATATATTTTAAAAGATATTATGTCTGTTATTGAAAAATTTAAAAATACGAATCCAAATCCAGGTTTTTCTTATATAGAAGAAGAAACTTATGTAAAAGAAAAGGTATCTGAAAAGACAAAACTTCAAGATGCTTTACTAGTTTTAAATGAAATACAAGGACCAATGGATTTAGTGTTTTTAGTAAAAGATAAGTTAAAAAAGTGGAATCATAAATAATTTACAAATATAAAAAATCTATTTATAATAAATGATTAAGTGAGGTGTATTTATGGGGATTTTTGGTTGGATTTTATATATTCTATTAGGGTTTATTCTTTTTATAGGGATCTTGTTTTTGGAGAAGAAATATCAACTCTCTAAGATAGAGAAAATTGTTCTTTCTGTTCTATTTCTTATGATTAGTTCAGGAGTATGTGGGGTTTGGAAATGGGATGTGAATGAAAATATCTTTTTAATATTTTTATTCTTGATGATATTTGATTTGATTTATAGTAGTTATTTCTTAGAAAGAGATTTCTTTGATAAGAAAGAGGGTAATATTCTTTATTATGCTTGTTTATTACTTGTTGGATTTGTTTTAAATCAAACCTTTATTAATCAAGTAGATCAAGTATTTTTAAGTGGAGAAGATATTAGACTTCTTTTATGGGGATTTATGATTTTATTCATCTATCGTTTTTGTAAGGAGAAGAATGTCTTTTCTAAAAGAGAATCCATTGTTTCTTCTTTTATGAGTCAAGATGCAATTCTTAGAAATTATGCAAAATTAAAGTTTCAATATTATGATGTATGTAATACAGGAGATAAGACATTTTCTAATATTTTGTATTCTATTATGATTTTGGAGAATTATAAACGTAGTAAAATTCTTAGAGATTATGATTATTTTATGTTCCGATTAAAAGGAATGAAAAAGAAATTAGGGATTATGCAGATTGAGACTGATAAGTATATTAGTGATGTTGAAAGTATAGAGATAGCTTCCAAGAAATTAGAGAAACTTTATAAAGGAAAAAAGAAGATGAGTTCTTTGGAAGTATTTGAAAAATATTTAGGAGAAGATGCTTTGAAAGCACAAATGATATTTGACATTATTAAAAAAATCTAGTTTCTTATATTCAAAAAATGTGATATATTCATATTGAAGGTAGGGATCTATTTATGAAGAAAAAAATCGTAAGATTTTGGTTACTTTTATTTTTAGTATTACTTTGTACAGCTTGTGATGGAGATGTTACAAGAGATATTCGTCATGCGGGTTTTTCTCTTGCGGGAGAATTTACTTGCAATGTTGTTTTTCCAGCAAGTAAAGAAGATGTAAGTTATGCAAAGATTCGTTATTTTACAGGATCACATATGATTTTAGAAGATGGAAGAATCTTTGAATTATCATTAGGACAAGTTTATACAAATAAACAAAATTGTAGAGAAGCAGAGGCTCATAATTTGCGTGTAAAAGCAATTTTAGATAATCGTATTATTAAGGCTACTGATAATAAGTATTATTATTTAACGGCTGAAAATAATGTTACTCCTTATTCTGAGGTGACGACAGCTGATAATAATTATGATTTATATGATTTATTATTAAGAGATGAAAATACAGTAAAAGTACAAACAGCTGATAGTAGTCAAGGATTATATTATTTGTTATTTGCGGATGGAAATGTATATGCAGATATTATTACAAAAGCAGATCGTAATTCACCACCACTTATTACAAGTACTTCTGTAGTATATGATAAAGCTGATTATGGGGCTATTATTCGTGACTTTAATTATGCGGGAGATTCTTTATCAACTTTTGTTAGAACCGATTATAAATTATTCCGTTTAAGAATGTCTAATGCAGATCAATGTACAAAATTTGCTGATATTCGTTGTGAGTTCCAAATGATGGAAGATCCAATTTATGAACAATATAAAGATCGTATTATTACTTATACGGGTAGTATGTTAATTACAGATTATAAAAAGATGTTTTCTGTAGCAGAATAATAATGGGAAAGGGGTACCTCATGGAAATACTTGTTATCCGATATATTATATCTATCATATGTATTATTGCGATAGGGGTTGTGATTGTGATAAAAGGAAAATCTAATTCTTTTTATCGAAATAAAATTGATAAGAGACATGTAAATGAAGAATCTTTTCAAAACTATGCAAAGTTTTATGGAAAGACAATTCCAAGCGATGTCTACTTTGATCATAAACTTCAAGTAATTTATCAATCTATTGTGAGAGATCATATGACTAGTATTCGAAAGATTTCTGAGAAAAGTGATTGTGCACTTACAGAATGTGTTTTAAAGATTAAATATTTGAAGAATAAAAGATTATTAGGGGATTATTATATTGATACTACCCATTATCAAATATTACCATGTTCTGTTGCTGATCAAGCATTACTTGATAAATATAAGCCTTATATTTATGGAAGTCATTTACAAATAGATGAGATGGCTAAGTATGTAGCAAATCCTAAATATTTGAGTTTTCATGATTTAAAGGATGAGGTTTATCAAGAATTAAAATATTTAGATAAAAAGAATTTATTAAATGGTCTAAAGATAGATGATATTGATCGAATTATCATTTATTATTCTATTGAAAAGAGAAAAACTTCTACGGATTTTGTATCTACTCATTGTCCTAATTGTGGAGCTATTAATGATGTAGATAAACATGGAAAAACTCGTTGTAAGTACTGTAAGACTATTTTAGTAGGAAGTGAATATGAAGAAAAAGAAGCTCTTTAGAGACATTCTTTTTTCTTTGTGTTATACTATGGGAAATTGAGGTGATTGGATGAAGTTAGCTAATCAATGGATAGATTATGAATGTATTGATGCCTCTTGCGGAGAAAAATATGAAAGATGGGGAAAGTATTATTTACTAAGACCAGATCCACAAGTTGTTTGGGATAATGGAGATTTAAAAGAAAAGTATCGAGGAAAAATAGATGCGATTTATCATAGAAGTAATAAAGGAGGAGGTTCTTGGGAAACGATTCGAAACCTTCCATCTTCTTGGATGATTGAATATCAATCTTTAAAATTTCATATTAAGCAAATGGGATTTAAACATACTGGTTTATTTCCAGAACAAGCTGTGAATTGGGATTTTATGATTCAGAAAATAAAGAATTCTAAAAGAGAAGTAAAAGTCTTAAATTTATTTGCTTATACAGGAGGAGCAACTGTTGCTTGTCTATCAGCAGGAGCTCATGTTACGCATGTGGATTCTTCTAGAGGAATGGTTGATTGGTGTAAAGAAAATGTAGCTTCTTCTGGTTATCAAGGAGATAAAATACGTTATATTGTAGATGATGTCGTAAAGTTTGTTCAAAGAGAGATTCGTAGAGGAAATAAATATGATGCTATTATTATGGATCCTCCTAGTTATGGAAGAGGAGCAAATGGAG
The DNA here is from genome assembly GCA_947306705.1 of uncultured Caryophanales bacterium. Classification (GTDB taxonomy): domain Bacteria; phylum Bacillota_I; class Bacilli_A; order RF39; family UBA660; genus UBA3789. The sequence continues at coordinate 30,472 of CAMZHD010000006.1, read as the reverse complement.
AAGTATGGGATATTGAAAAGAGTTTAAATTATTTAGTTACGATATGCATGGAATTATTATCGGATGAGCCATTATTCTTTTTAATTAATTCTTATACAACAGGAATGTCTTCTATGGTACTTGAAAACTTATTAAAGATGACAATTCCAAAATCTTTGGGAGGAAAAATTACTTCTGGAGAAGTAGGACTTCCTATTACGGAAAATCAATTAGTATTACCTTGTGGTATTTATGGAAGATGGGAATGCGATGAATAAGTTAAATGTTTTATATGAAGATAATCATATTATTGTTGTGGTAAAACCGTTTAATGTACTCAGTCAAGGAGATAGTACAGGAGATCGTTCTTTGATGGATGATATTAAAGAGTATATTAAAGTAAAATATCATAAACCTGGAAATGTTTATTTAGGACTTGTTCATAGACTTGATCGTCCAGTAGGGGGAATTATGGTATTTGCGAGAAGTAGTAAGGCTGCTTCTAGACTTTGTAAGAGTTTTAATGAACATTCCATTGAGAAAAAGTATTTAGCGATTGTTCATGGAAAAATGGAAGCTTCTTCTGGTGAGATGATTGATAAAATTGAAAAGGGAAATGATGGAAATAGTTTTATTTCAGAAAATGGAAAAGAAGCTATTTTAGAGTATGAAGTATTACAATATAACCCTGAACATGATTGTAGTTTAGTTTCTATTACGTTAAAGACAGGAAGACATCATCAAATCCGTGTTCAATTTGCTTCTCGTGGTCATTATTTATTGGGAGATCAAAGATATGGAGTACAGGATAATAAGCAAATTAGTTTGTTTTCCTACCAGTTATCTTTTACTCATCCAGTAACGAAGGAAACCTTGAAATTTCAAGCATTTCCGGAGAAGAAAGATTATTGGACAATTTTTACACTGTAAAAAAATGTACAAAAAATAAAATGTTTGCATTTCAATTACTTTTTTGCTATCATTATTATAGATTATAGAATAGAGGGTGTGTTTATATATGAATTTTGATCTATCATGGTTTACAACTGTACCAGGAATGTTTATAACTGGTGGAGTTGCACTATTAATTATTGCCTTAATAATCCTAATTGTAACGGGCAAAAAATCTAAGAAAGAAAAGAAAGCAAAAGCAGAAGCTGCTCTTCAAGAACAACAACCTGCAGCACCTACAATGGCTGCTCCTGGAATGGAAGCACAACCAGTAGCTGCAGAACCTGTTGCCGTTCAACCAGCACCTGTTGCTGTTGAGCCGGTAGCTGTTCAACCTGCACCTGTTGCAGTAGAACCTGTAGCTGTTCAACCAGCTCCAGCGCCAGTTACTCCTGAGCCAGTTGCTCCAGCACCTGCAGCACCAGCAATCGTGCCTGCACCTGTTGCAGTACCAACTCCTGCTGTTATGAATCCAACTGCTGCACCTGCAGCTGCACCAGTACCTGCTGTTCAATCAGCAAATCCAGTTACTCCTGCACCTGTAGTTCCTGCACCAGTACCTGCTGCACCAGCTGCTCCAGCAGCACCAACTGCTCCTGTTATTTATGGTGGAGCTAGTCCAAGTGTTCCAGAGATTAATGTAAATACAAATACAAATAATCATCAAATTTATGGTGGAGCTGATCCATTACAAAATACACAAAATATACCAAAAATTCCTGCACCAGCACCTGTTGCTCCTGTAGCTGAAGTTGCTCCTGTTGCTCAACCAGCACCAGTAGCACCTGCACCAGCACCTGTTGCTCCTGCAGCACCAACGGTAGCTCCTGTAGCTGCTGTTACACCTGTTGCACCTGTTACTCCAGTTGCTCCTGTAGCACCTGTAACACCTGCTAATAATGGTCAATAAGAAAAGCATTTCAATGCTTTTTTTTTGCATGAAAATCTTTTAATTCTCTTCACATGATGGTATAATCATTATAAGGTGGTATTATGAAAAAAATATCCATTTTATCCTTACATTTAGGGTATGGAGGAATTGAAAAATGTGTTACAACATTAGCTAATATTCTTTGTACTCGGTATGAAGTGGAGATTGCAACTTGTTATCGATTATATGAGAAACCTGCCTTTTTTTTGGATAAGAGAGTAAAAGTTGTTTACTTAAACGGAGATTTAAAACCAAATCATGAATCTTTAAGAAAAGCTTTGAAGAGTAAAAATATACTTTCTATTATCAAAGAAGGATTATTTTCTTTAAAAGTTTTGTCTTTGCGTAAGAAAACAATGGTTCAGTACATTCGAAAGTGTGATGCAGATGTCATTATTTCGACAAGGGATATTTTTAATTATTGGTTGAGTGGATATGGACGTGATTCTGTTTTAAAGATTGGATGGGAACATAATCATTTCCATGATAATTATAAGTATGCAAATAATGTTTCTAGAAGTGCTAAAAACTTAGATTATTTTATTTTAGTTTCTTCTGAATTACAGAAGTTTTATGCAAAAGAATTAAGTAATAGTAAATGTATGTGTGTATATATACCAAATGCTATTGATAAACTACCTCCTAAGATTGCTCCTTTAAAAGAAAAAAGACTAGTGAGTGTAGGAAGATTATCTCCTGAAAAGGGATATTTAGATTTATTAAAAGTTTATCGTAAAGTATTAAAGAAACATCCAGATTGGACTCTTGATATTATTGGAGATGGAGCTGAAAGAGAAACAATTGAAGATACCATTCAAAAGTATAAGTTACAAGATAAAGTAACTCTTCACGGATTCCTTGGAAAAGAAGATATTGATGCAATCTTACAGAAATCATCCATTTATGTAATGACTTCTTTTACAGAATCTTTTGGAATTGTTTTAATTGAAGCTATGAGTCATGGAGTTCCTTGCGTTGCATTTTCTTCTGCAGAAGGAGCTCGTGAAATTATCAATAGTGGAGAAAATGGTTTCTTAGTTAAAAATCGTAATATAGATGCGATGGCATTAAAAATAGAAGACTTGATGAATAATCAAGAAGAAAGAATAATGATAGGAAAACAAGCTCGTGAAAGTGTTACGAAATATACGAGTGATGTGGTTGGAGAAGAATGGTTTACCCTAATAGAAGAGAGTGATATTTATGACTAAAAGACGTGTAATGTTTATTTCTTCCACTGGTGGACATTTAAATGAATTATTACAGTTATCGGATATGTTTTCAAATTATGATTATTCTTTAATTACTGAGAAAACAAAATCGAATTTATATTTAAAAGAAAAATATAAAGACAAAGTAAGATTCTTAATTTATGGAACAAAACATCATATGTTGACGTATCCATTTAAGTTATTAGCAAATTGCTTTATTAGTCTTTATTATTATTTAAAATTTAGACCTGATTATATTATTACAACAGGCGTTCATACAGCAGGACCTATGTGTTGTATTGGAAAAATATTAGGAAGTAGAATTATTTATATAGAGACATTTGCCAATATGGTAACAAAAACATCTACTGGTAAACTTCTATATCCTATTAGTGATAAATTTATTGTTCAATGGGAGAGTATGAAGGAAATCTATCCAAAAGCTGAGTTTGGGGGGTGGATTTTCTAATGATACTTGTTATATTAGGAACACAAGATAAAGAATTTCCTAGACTATTACAAGCTGTTGAAAAGGAAATTAAAAAAGGATCAATCAAAGAAAAGGTTGTTGTACAAGCAGGGCAAACAAAATATGAATCTGATTGTATGGAAATCTTTGATTTATTACCAGCACCTGAATTTGATCGTTTGATGGATGAGGCTGATATCATCATTACTCATGGAGGAGCCGGATCTATCTTAGGTGCCATTAAACGTGGAAAAAAAGTCATTGCGGCAGCAAGACTTGCAGAATATAAGGAACATCATAATGATCATCAAAAACAAATTATTGGAGAATTTGTAAAACAAGGATATATCCTTGAATTAAGTGATTTTAATCAATTAGGAAAGTTATTAAAAGAAATTAAAACTTTTAAACCAAAGAAATTTAAGAGTAATACAAAGAATATGATTCATCTATTAGATACTTACATTGAAGAAGAAAATCATACTTCTTGGTATAACAAGTATCGAGAAGGATTATGGTATTTATTTTTTGGAGCTTGTACGACTCTTGTTAATATAGTAACGTTTATACTGTTAAGAAAAATTCCACTTTCTGTCTATGTAAGTAATATGATTGCTTGGATAGTAGGAGTACTATTTGCTTTTGTTACCAATAAGTTATTTGTGTTTGAAAGCAGAGAGAAAAATTTCTTGAAAGTATTAAAAGAGAGTGTTTCCTTTTTTATCAGTCGACTTGTTACATTAGTAGTTGATATGGGAATTATGTATTTGATGATTGATGTGATGAGTCTTAATGAATTGTTTTCTAAGATTACTGCTAATGTAGTAGTCATACTATTAAATTATATTTTCAGTAAACTATTTGTTTTTAAGAAATGAATGGAGGGATACTATGCGTAAAAATCATAAGGGGTTTACTTTAATCGAGTTATTAGCGGCTGTTGTTATTTTGGGAGTTTTAGCTATTTTTGCAATTCCTAGAATTGTGAACATGGTTAGCGATAGCAAAGATAAGATTTATATTTCGGATGCGAAAAAATTAATCGCAAAAGCAGATTATAAGATTCGTTCTGCTTCTTCTGATATTGAAAAACCAAATCCAGGAGAGTGTATCGTTGTTAGTTTAGTCTATCTAGATAGCGATGAGTTTGAAAGCCCTCCAAATGAAGGAAAATATGAGAAAGAAGCATCTTATGTCGTTATTAAAAATGACAATAGTCAAATGGAGTATTCTGCAACGATTATAGAGAAAACAAAAAATGGAGAGTATCGAGGAATAGAACTTACGAAAGAAAATGTTTTATCTTCAAGATCTGCACATAGAAGAGTTAAGACTTTTCAAAAAGCAGATTTAGTCTATGTAGAAGATACTCATATGACGGTTGACTATATCAATCAAAAATTAGGAAATCATTATGTAACCGAAATTGATCATGTTTATAATTCTCCTGATTTAGCAGATAGTTCTATTCAAGATAATTCATCTTCTCCTAAGATTATGAAAGCATCTCTTAGTTCTACTTCTGGAAAAAGTTATAATTCTTTGGATGCTACTTTAACTTTGAGAGTAGATGATTCTGATACTCCCAGGAATCGCTTAACGGTTTATACATCCTTAACAGGATATGATGATGCAACTTCTGGGACAGGAACCAATTACGGAGATAATAATACTTTTACCAAAACATTTGATTTTAATGATGGTCATCATTCTTATAATGGAGAGACTATTCAAATCTTTGTCGTTGTAAAAGATGATAAAGAGAATGTTGCGAAAAAGACATTAGAATATCAATTACATACGAATGAAGCTCCTGAAATTAACCTTAGTAACTCTGGGTTATCTAGAAGAGATAATGAAAATTATAATAATACGATTGCAAAATTAAGATTATCTATCAGTGATGATATTAATACAGCAGATGAATTAAGTGTTTGTTTTGCAGAGGGAAGCGGTGCTACTTGTTCTGATTCAGAATATGTTACATATGCTTCTTATTTTGGAGATACCGATAGTAAAGATTATGCATTTCAATGTGGAAGTGGTTGTACTTTAAATGCTTTTGTAAAAGATACTTCAGGAAAAGTATCTTCTGCTGATTTTCAATATACATTCCATAATAATGCTGCTCCTCAATATGAATATGTTTCTGGAACTGATTATGTAGCAGTTGAATCTGTTACTACGGGATATCATAATTTATCTGTTAATGTCAGTGTTTCTTTTACAGATGATATTACTCCTAATGATCAAGTAATTGTTCATTTATCAGATGGAGTCAATACAAAAGATACTCATTATGATTTATACAATCCAATTCCATTTACTTTTGCTGGTACTTATGATGGGGAAGAGAGAACTTTAACGGTTACTCTTGAAGATTCTATGGGTGCTGTTAGTAATCCTAAAACTGCTAAATATGTGGTTCATGAAGATCTTGCTCCTGCTATTAGTAGTTTTACAGTTACGAGTCTTGGAATTGCGTGCGAAAATGAAGCATTATGCCCTATTGAGTTAGGGGGAGGAGGACATGTTGTTCTTCGATTAGAAGCTGCAGATGATATTAATTCAAATGATGATGTTTTAGCTTGTCTTTCTGAATCTCCTGATGTGTGTGTTGCCTCTAATCCAAGTGCTTTTACGGAAACTTATGGAATGTCATTCCGATATTATGAAAAAGTATATGATTTTGCATTAGATGAAACCCATCCATATGATGGAACCAATCGTGTTCGTAATTTATATGTTGGTTTAATGGATGCTGCTGGTCATGTTTCAACTACAAGTGCAACTTATCAATTATATAAGAATCAAGCTCCAAGAATTGAATCTTTCAACGTAGCTTCTAATCCTGAAAACTCTATTGAAGAAGGAAACTTAAATACTTATATTCAACTAGTAGCAGAAGATGATTTTGGAGAAAGTGATACAGTTGAATTAAAGATTACACAAGATGATACTTTAAAAGTAACTAGTACTCTTGCAAATTATAATCGTCAAAATATAGATTTTGTTGTTGATGGAAATTATGATGGTTCTACGAAACATATTGTTATTACCTTAACAGATTCTTATGGAGAAACTTCTACAGCTTTTGTTGACTATCAATTGTATATGGATCAAGCTCCTTCTATTAATGGAATTAATATTAGTAGTATCGGTACTGCTTGTTCTCATAATGTTGATTTGTGTCCATCTATGATTGGTGGAACGGTTGATGTAAAAATTACTTTAGGAGTTATTGATGATGTAACGAATCAAGAAGATTTATTAGTCTGTTTCAACGAAGATCCAAATCAATGTGATGAGTCTCATGCTTCAAATTATGTTCCTTATTCTCAAAATGAGTATGATTATACATTTACTACTACGGGATCATTCCCATACTATAATCAACCAAGTGCTGAAAAAACTCTATATGTATTTGCGAAGGATAATAAAGGAAACATTGGAACTGAATCTGAATCCTATTGGATTTATAAAGATAGACCACCTTTCATTAGAGGAGTGATCGGATGGGATACAAATCCTAGAGTTTTATCAAGAAATCCTGATGGAAATGGATTAGATATTCATTTTGATATTGATGCCAGAGATGATTTTGATTCTGATGGAGATATCAAAGTAAGAGTTTGTTATAAAAAGGGAAATTCTGATACAGAATCTTGTCTAAACAATTATGTAACTTATAATCCAAATGGATATGATTTCACATTACCTGGTTCCTTAGATGGATCTATTTACCATATCTATGCTCGAGTACGTGATTCTAGAAATGTTACAGAGACTACAGAAACAATTACATCCATTGTTGATTATCAAGTGGTAAATGATGAAACACCTGTTATTAAAGCATTTAAAGCTGCCAAAGATGAAAATGGTAGAGTTCTTGTAGAAGTTCTAGTTACAGATCCATTGGATACATATAAAGTTTGTGTTGGTTTAACGGCTTGTACGAATTATATTACTCAAGATATCAATGGAGAGACATTTAGTGGGTCTAGTGGAAAAACTTATACTATTGAATATCCAGATCCTAGTGAGTTAACAGATGATACGGTTTCTCTAACGTTAAAAGTTGCGGATTCAAGTAATCATACGGCAACTAAAACAACTCTTTATGATAAAGATTATACTGTTTGTACGAATCCAATTAATACGAATCCAATTTATGAATATACTTTTGATCCGGATCGTACGTATACAGATTCTCAAGGAAATCCAGTAACGAATAACTCAAAGATTTCTGCTGAAAAATGTGGAGGAAGATGTTATTACTGGGTTAAGAACAACAGTGCTTCTGCTCCTATGAATACAAATTGTCCAACCAATAATATATTTGGATATTATACAAAGACAACGTATTATCGTGATGCTATCTTGAATAGTTATAGGTGCTTACATCCTGAAACAAATCCATCTCGTACAACCTATCAAGCCACTTGTGGTTATATTGATTGCTTCTATAATCCAAAACAAAGTAACTACAATTATATTGCGATTGGTATGGTACCAAGGTCTTGCCCAGAATGGTCTGTTACGATTGGGGGAGTTACTTATACCGCAACCACTTACTATAAATCTTATACAACGTCTTATAATCCTGGAGATTCTTCTGTTACTTTAACAGAGATTAGCCGTGGGGCAATTCACCCAGCTGCCATTGATGCAGGATTATTCAATTATGATAAGAATGCGGATGTTCCTTATATCCGTGTATTGGATAATTAGGAGGATTTATGAAAAAGAATTGGAAAATTATTTTATTAATTATTGCGGTTGTTTTGTTGGTAATGGGTTTCATCTTTTTACTACCAAAACATAAGTCTTCTCCTAAAGATCAAATCGATGAGAATAACTTTTATAAGTATTCTGAGGAGACAACTGAGCTAGAAGGAACAGAAGTCATTACAAATGATCGATTAAAAGATCTTCATTGTTTAGAACGTATTTGTATTTCAGATGTAGAAATTACCTATCTCGAGACATTTGGTAGAGTTGATTATACAGTATGGAATCGAGGATCTAAAAAAGAGAGTGGATACTTAAAATTAAATTTTGGAACAAATACAGTTCTTGTATCTTATCAAGATTTAAAACCAGATCAAAAGATCTCTTCTTCCTATCAGTTTTTCACAGAAGATTTTCATTCTGTAACGGATTATACGATTGAAAAACTAACAAAAGAAGAGAAAAAAGCAATTGTTTCTAAATAATAAAAAGTGTTTCTTACAAAAGAGACACTTTTTTATATGTAAAATTTTGTAAAACATTTTGTCAATAAAATTGATTATTTGTTGATATATAAAGGAATTAGTTCTTTCAGAATGTACAATTGTAATAAAATCTTATGCCATTTAATTGTCTTTTTTGGTAAAATTAAAATAGGTGATAGTATGGATATCAGAAAAATAGCCTTTGGAATACTTACTTTAAGTTTTATTATGATTATCTCTGGTAGTGTTTCTTCTTTTGTAATTGGACTTAAAAGAGATCGTGAACAAACTTATAAGAGAGTTAGTGTTGTGAATGATGAATTTGAAGTGTTTAGTACGAATACGAGTGTATTTGAAATATATCGTGATGAATTATACACAGCTACTTTAAGTAATCTATTCTATGACACAATGTACCAAGAAGATAGTATTGTAAAAGATAAATTATCAAATTATGAGCAATTAGTAGATGAATTAGTAAAAAATGCGAGAGCTTTAGATAAGTTATGCACTGATGTTTATTATCCAAATAGTGAAGTAAACAGTAAATGTAATAATTATAGAAGTATTTATGAACAAATTATTAATTATTTTGTAACAGATATTCATCTATATAATGAAAATGTTAAAAAGTTTAATGATTATCAAAGACAGTTAGGGTCTTTTGTTAGAATACGAGAATATTCAACGAAAAAAGATTATGTTGATTATAATGGTGACGGAAGTTTTGATGGTAAAGAGGAATAAAAAATGAAAAATACGAAGAAAGTGAGACAAACATATAAGATGCCTTTAAAGCGAAAGATTTTAGTAATCGTTTGCTGTCTTTATGTTTTGGGATTTTCTTCTTTTTTATTCTTATTTTATGGACCATTTGATTCTTTTAAAGAGTTTTGGATTACCAGTGCGATGACAACTATGACGCATCAGTATTTAGCAACTTCTATTTACAGTGAAGAATACATTCAAGAAGTATTAGAAAAGAATAGTATTATTGAAGTTGATGAGATTAGTAATCCGGATGAGATTATGTTTCGTAAATATGCTACTACGATATATCGAAATGAGTATGAAAAACAAATCTTACAAAAAGATCCAGAAAATGATTTATATAAAGTGATTGATATCAAAGGAAATGGATATCAGGGATTCTTAGTAGCTATTTATGATCCTTCTAGAATTCATATCGCAACATCTTCTCAATTGGGAGTGACAGGAGAATCTATTTTAACTGTTAGTAAAAGAGAAAATGCGATAATTGCGATGAATGCTGGTGGATTCTATGATCCGGATTGGAATAGTAATGGGGCTCTTCCTCATGGAACCGTTATTTCTAATGGAGAGGTCGTTAGTGATTATTATGATGCTGGTATGGGGGGAGGATTTATTGGATTTACGAATGAAGATAAATTAATCCTTGGAAATATGAGTATGCAAGAAGCAATTGATATTGGATATCGAGATGCGATTGAATTTGGACCATACTTAATTGTTAACGGAAAGAGAAGCTTTATTCGTGGTAATGGTGGATGGGGAATTGCTCCTCGTAGTGCCATTGGTCAAAGAAAAGATGGAATTGTATTATTCCTTGTTATCAATGGAAGACTTGCTAGTAGTATTGGAGCGGATATGGTTGATTTAACCGATATTATGGAACGATATGGAGCCTATAATGCTTCAAATTTAGATGGTGGAAGTTCTTCTGAATTAGTGATAAATCATAAAATTGTGAATACTCCTGTAGCAGGAGGAGAAAACGGTCTTCGCAATATGTCTACATTTTGGGTTGTAAAATAACCCTTTTTGTGTTATAATATAGACACTTTTGGGGAGAGTGTGAGGTGATTAGATGATATTGAACGCTTGTAATAGCCCCGCTTTAGGAGCTATTTTAAGTATTGTAAAAAGAGCGATGTTGTTGATTCAAATCATTGTTCCGATTCTTTTAATCATTTGGGGATCAATCGGATTCATCAGTATGGTGAATGATCCTGATCAAAAAAATGGTTTAAAAAAGAATATCCTTAATAAGTTTTTAGCAGCAGCGATTGTTTTTATGATTCCTGTATTTGTAAATGCAGTTATGGGAATGGTTGGAGAAAGTACCAGTGTAAGTAGTTGTTGGAATCAAGCAAATGAACGTTCCAATTCTAACAGTACTTATATTAATCCCTATGATAAAGAACAAAAGTCTAAAATCACTCCTAATGCAGATGATTATGAAAAAGGGAAAAAACAATCTACTAATGAGAATTCTAATGAAGAGGCTACCGTTCCACCGACAGCTCCTAATATTGATGGAAGTGGAAAAGTAGTCTTCATTGGAGATTCTAGAACGGTTCAAATGTATGCTTATATTTCAGGAGACTGGAAAGGTGCAAACTACAGTAGTGGAGGAGTTCATTTAGTCGGAGATAGTATCTTTGTTGCCCAAGGAGGAAAAGGACTAACATGGATGAAACAAACGGGTGTACCGGTTGCTGAAAAATACTTCAAAAGTGATACTGCCATTGTGTTTTGGATGGGAGTCAATGATCTTAGAAATATCGATAGCTATATTTCCTATATGAATGAAAATGTTTCTTCTTGGACAAAGAATGGAAGTAGAGTTTATTATGCTTCTATTGGCCCTTGCAGTGGGAAATATAGTTCTATGAATGATGGAATTGCTAAGTTTAATACAAAACTTCAAAGTAATTTAGATCGCAATATTACTTGGATTGATGTTTATGGTTATTTAAATCGAGAAGGCTATGATACTTCAGATGGACTTCATTATACAAAGAATACTTCTAATCGAATTTATAATTATATTAAAAGTATGGTGTAAGTCTTGTGCTTCTCCTTTTTCTTTGATATAATCTTGTAGGATGGAGAAAGTTCAGTATGGCAAAAAAAGTAAAAGCAAAAATTCGATTAAAGAGAAGACCAAAAACGAATAAAAAACCAAAACATTTAATTGGTCCTGCAGAGTTTATTTTTAACTTTTTAAGCTTAACAGCTTTGATTGGAATGGGACTCTATTTTGGGTATAGAAGTCTATACTATTACAGCAGGCAAAATATGCGATTAGAAGAAGAAGCAATGACACTAAATGGTTTAATTACGACAGGAAATGCTGTTGTTCATGGAGAAGAAGAAGGATTACATCAAGATTCTGATGGTTATTATTTCAAAGGAAATGTAACGAATAACTATGTAATCTTTGCCAATCGAGCATGGCGTGTCATTCGTGTTAATAATGATAATACAGTAAGATTGATTGCTGAAGATATAGCAGCTTCCTTTATGTGGGGAGATGAAGCTTCTTACTTTTCATCGAATGTATATAACTGGTTAAATAAAACAGATTTACCACATTCTGGTACATATTATCAAACAATACCTTATCCAAAGGAATTTTTAGCTAAAACGAAATATACCGTTGATTTATTAGAGGGCGGTAAAACGACTTCTGGAGACCAGGAATTTAAAGATTCTGTTGCAACTCTAGGAGTACGTGATTATGTATTAGCAAATGGAAAAAGTAGTTATTTGAATACTGGTAAATTATTCTTCTTAATTGGGATTAATGAAGATGAAGATCATTTATATGTAGAAGAAGATGGAAGTATTCAAACTTGTGATAATTATGTTGGATATGGAGTTCGTCCTGTTATTACATTAAAGAAGAATACATTAGTAGCTTCTGGAGATGGAACCTTTGATCATCCATATGTGATTCAGCAAGGAGATAAAAAGAACTATGTAGATACCTATGTACAAATGGGTTCTGATTTATGGAGAGTTTATAAAGACGATAATGGAGTATTAAGTCTTTATAAGAATGGATATATTACTTTACCAAATGGAGAAGAAGTATATCGAAATTATAGTAATACAAATAGTATTTTCCGATTAGCAGATCAGGATAATATAGCGTATTATTTAAATCATGATTATTTATTTAGTCTAACGTATGGAGGATATTTATTAGAATCTCGTTTCTATACAGGAGAGATTAGTGATGAATATGGTTATTCTTTTGAGAATACTTATGTCTTCCAAGTAGATTGCAAAGTTGGATTATTAAATATATTTGATTATATGGCAAATGTTGGCCTTACAAATTATTTCCATATGAATACAACTTCAGAAGTAGGAAGTATGGAATATAGTCGTTATGCAAATGGACTATTAGAAGAGGCTGATGTAAGAGAATATAAACATATAGTTCCAGTTGTAAGTATTTCAAAAGAACATCTTATTTCTGGAAGCGGATCTTATACAGATCCATATATATTGGGGTGATTGGTATGTTACGTAAAAAGAAAGAAAAAGTTGTTTTAGAAAATGAAACAAAAGAAAAAAATAAGAAAAAAAGAAAATGGTTCCGTATCAGTAAATTAACAATTTTAGTCATATTATTAGATATCTTAGCCATTGATGCTTTAATTGTGATTAATAATGATCAATTTAAATCATTCTGGATACCTACGGCTATGACAACTATGAAACATAAGTATTTAGCATATACTTTATATGATGAAGATACTGTTAATAAAGTCATGAGTGAGAACTATATTGAACAAACTACAGAAGAGATTAATCTAGATGAGATTGTTATTGGTACTGCTAGTGAAAAAACTCATTATTCTAATAAGTATGAACAAGAGTTATTCACAAGAGATCCAGGAAATGATGTATATAAGACCATTCGTATTATTGAACCACGTTATAAAGCTTGGTTAATTGGTATTTATGATCCTGCTGATGTAGAACTTGCTGTTTCTTCTAAATTAGGAAGAGCAGGACAATCTGTTAATACATTAGTTAAAAATAATGGTGGACTTGTTGGAATTAACGGTGGAGGTTTCGAAGACTTAGATGGTTGGGGAAATGGTTCTATTCCATATGGTGCTATTATTAAAAATGGAGAAAAAGTTTGGTACCATCCAGGTGGAGATGGTGGATTAATTGGATTCACTGCTGACCATAAGATGTATTTAACAACAAAATCTGCTGAAGAAGCTATTCAAGATGGTATGATGGATGCTGTTGAATTTGGACCTTTCTTAATTGTTAATGGTAAGACTGCAAAAATCCATGGTGATGGTGGATGGGGAATTGCTCCTCGTAGTGTCATTGCTCAAAGAAAAGATGGAGTTGTCTTATTCCTAATTATTGAAGGAAGACTTCCTGGTTATAGTACAGGAGCTTCTATGAATGATGTTATTGATGTTTTATTACGTTATAAAGCATACAATGCAGCTAACTTAGATGGTGGTGCTTCTAGTACAATGTCTATTGAAGGTAAATTATGGAATCGTCCTAGTGCTGGTGGAGAATATGGTGGTAGAACCGTATCCAATGCTTGGATTGTTACAAACAAACAAGGTAAACCTGCACAAGCACCAGATAAAAATAATTATAAGTAGAGAGAAATCTCTACTTTTTTATTTTACAGAGAACTGTTAATAAACTGTAAACTTTTCAAATAACGCTTTGAAATACTTTATGTAATTGAGTATAATTGTTTTGTAATAGATATATTATTATGATAAGACATTAGAAAGGAGAATAATAATATGGAAAAAGATAGAGGGTTTAAAATAATTGCGTTAATAGCATTGGTGGTAGCTGTTGCTGGATTATCATTTGGTTATGCAGCATGGTCAACAACATTAACAATATCAGGAAGTGCGAAGGTTAATCCTGCAACTTGGGATGTTCATTTTGCTTATAAGTCAGGATCATCTTTAACACCAACGATTACAGGAAATGCATCATCAACAGGAGCAACTTTAACTTCAACTGCTGTTAGTGGATTTGATATTACTTTAAAGGCACCTGGAGATTCTGTTACTTATAACTGGTTAGTTAAAAATGAAGGAAGCATTGATGCAAAATTAAAAACTTACAATATGGGTACTATTAGTTGTGCACCAGCTACAGGAAGTACTGCTACTCAAGCAGAAGCAACTGCCGTATGTAATGATTTAACTTATACTTTAACATATGCTGATGGAAGTGCTATTGCTGTTAATGATACTTTAGTTAAAAATACTGGAAGTAAAGAATTAAAAATGACACTTCAATGGAAGAGTACAAGCTCTGCTACTCCAACAGATGATATTAAAGTAACTGTTTCTACAACAACAATGATTTATGAACAAAATTAGGATAAAAATATGAAAAAAAGTACTGTTTATGCAACAACTATGTTGTCATTATCATGCTGTTTTTTCTTTTTATTAAGTTTTGTTTTTAAAAATATTAATCAATATTGGATTACAGGAATCTTATTATTACTGATTTTTCTAACAGCATTATTGTTGGGATTTGATCGTAGTAAAAAAAGATTTGAAAAAGATATTATCTTAATCCTATTAATTAGTTGTATTACCTATTATGTAATTCTCTATTTAAGTGGATTATTCTTTGGATTTAATTATAATGTTTATAATTTAAATCTAATTAGTATTATCAAGAATATACTTCCTACGATTTTTATGATTATTCTATGTGAAGTATGTAGATTTATGATTAATACAAAAATAAAAGAAAATCGATTTCTTTTATGTTTATCTTTTGTATTCTTTTTCTTGGTAGATACTTCTATTGTATTTAGTAAGATTCATTTTCATGAATTAGCAACTTATATCGATAGTATTAGTTTGTATATTATTCCTAGTATTAGTAAAAATGTTTTATTAACATATTTAACGACTAAGAGTAGTTATAAGACACAAATTACTTATCGATTGATTAAAGAGATTCCAATCTTTTTGGTACCTATTGTTCCCAATCTTGGAAATTATTTACAAGCAATTTGTGAATTATCTATACCAGTCATTGTACTTATACTTATTAATAATTTCTATAAAAAGTTACCAATTAATCAAGAAAATATTAAAAGTAGAAAAAGTCATAAACTATTATATGTTTGTACCTTACTTGTATTGGGAGTTGTGATATCTTTAACGAGTGGTTTATTTAGTCATCAAGCGATTGTTATTGCGAGTGGTAGTATGCAACCTCATTTGGATAGAGGAGACGTAGTAATTGTTAAAAAACTAAAAGAAGAAGAAAAAAGAGATCTTAATATTGGTGATATTTTAGTTTTTAAAAGAGAAGATAAAATCATTGTTCATAGAATTTATAAAAAATATAATTCTGGAAAAGAAGTATTTTTTGAAACAAAAGGGGATCATAATGATAACCCTGATGGTTATCTCATTGAAGTTAGTGATATTGTAGGAACTACTCATATTAAAATAAAATATATTGGGTTGCCTACTGTATACTTATATGATTTATTTAATGAATAAAAAGGAAGAAGGATAAGAAATGTTTAGTAAAAAAATAGAACTGAATGCTTCTACAAAACTAATACTTGCATTAGTTGTTTTTGCTTTGCTTTTTGGTATTTCTACTAGATGTTTCTTAAAGGCTTTTGTATATAATTCAGGAGAAGTAATCACTTATAATGAAAAGAGTGAAGCGACTTACTTTGTGAAATTAAAAGAGAATGATTATTATGAAACAAATCGATTACCTCAAGGTATGAGTTATATTGCGGGATTAATTGATGAGATAGAATTAACGTATGATTATAAGTTCTCTGTATCTGAACTTGCAAAGTATGACATGTATTATACAATTGATGCGATTGTCAAAGTATATAGTGATGATAAAAAGACTGTATTATATGAAAAGAAAGAGCCATTATTAGATGCTGTTACTGTTTATAAAGATAAAGTAGCAGATTATAGTTTTAGTCAAGATATTAGTATTGACTATGATAAATACAATGAATTTGCAAAAGAGTTTAAATCTAGATATGGATTAACTTCTGATAGTGATGTATCTGTTGTATTAAATGTAGTTAGTAAAAGTACTAATGATAAATTTAAAAAACCAATTACATTGGATAGTAAATCATTAGTTAGAATTCCTTTAACGGAGAGAACTATTAATATATCATTTGAAGATGATAATATTTCTAATAGAGGAACTGTTGTTAAAAAGAAACTATTTAGTAAGTCATTTATTATTAGTTTCCTTCTATTTATCATTTCTTTCACAGGTTCTATCTTTGTAGGAATATATATTGTTAAAAATGGTTTATCTCTATTTAAGGGAAAAAGTAAATATGAATTAGTTTTATCTAGGATTCTAAAAGAGAATGATAGTATTATTGCAAATGTAAAAGATACTGCTGATATTACAAATCATCAAGTCATTGATATTTCTTCTTTTGAAGAATTAAGAGATGTTCATGATAATATAGGATCTCCTATCTTATATAGTGAAATAGATCCTGGTAAAACAGCATTATTTTATATTATTAATGAAGATATTCTATATCGTTATTTATTAAATAGTGCAGATTTAATAGAAAAAACAATTGAAACAAATGGAGGAGTAAATGAAGAAAAAAAAGACATTCTATGATTATTTTAATACTGCTCCAGTTGTTTTTTTCTTTGCTATAATGATTATAGCTTTTTCTTTTGGATATTCTTTATATTCCACAAGTTTTGCTATTGATGGAGGAGGGTACGTAAGACCTTATAGTGATGTAAGAATTACGAGTGTTTCTTTGAATAGTACTACAAATGGAGGGTATCTAAATGAAGATATGGAGTTTAGTACACATTCCTTTTATTTGAATGGTACTGTTCCTGGAGCTTTATATACGTATGGAACTTTAATTGCCGACATTACTATTACAAATTTATCTTCTACAGGTGTTTATATTACAAGTTTTAATAAAGATTCTTTTTCGAATATGTATATGACTTATGAATTAAGAAATCTTACTGTAAATGAAACTTATATACCTCCTGCTTCAGAACATACTTTTCAAGTGGTTATTTATTATAATAGAGATTTAATTACCAATATTTTGGGACTTGTAGGGGATGTAGTTTCTTATTTGATTGCACAAAATTTAACGAATATTACGTCTCAATTTACAGTGGGGTGGAGTTATTTACCAAATCATAATCTAACGATTAATACAACGGAACCTGATTCTTTGATTGTGATTGAACATAATGGAGAAGTTATTGCGTCTGGAACAGGTAATTTTTCAGGACCAATTGAAGAAAATGCGGTTATTACTTGGACTGTTACAAAAACAGGATATCTTCCTCAAACAGGAACCATTACGATGGATGGAGATAAAGTTATTAATGTTACCATGCAAACAGCGGTTGTTTATCAGTTGTCGATTCATCCAACTCCCTCGGATGCTACCGTTATTATTAGTGAGGGTGGAAATGAATTAGTTCATTCTACAGGAAATCAAACTGTTTCTGTATATGATGGACATACTATAACTTATACTGTTAAGAAAAATGGTTATAATACAGAAACTTCTTCTACTGTTATTAATGGAGGAAATCAAACAATTAATGTTACTTTACAAGAAGCAACTCCTTTTGAAGGAACTTTTACCAATACAGATCTAACGGTTCCAACCGTTGTTACTCAAGAAATCTACAAAGATGGATATTATCTGATAGAACTATGGGGTGGTGCTGGTGGTAGAGGAAATCTGAACTTGAATTCGGGTCTCGGTGGAGCAAGTGGATATGTCTATGGAATCGTTCACTTGAATTACGAAGATACTTTATATATCACTCTTGGCGGAAATGGAGAATCCACAGGAACAAATCTTTTTTCATCAGATATATCTTGCGTAGGGGGAGCTAATGGAGGAGGCCCTTCTTCTGGAGGAGGTGCCGGAGGTGGAGGATATTCTGCTTTCGGGGTAAATGTTTCTTCAATTAATCTCACAGACTTAAATGATAATAAAGTATTATTAATCGCTGGAGGAGCTGGAGGTGGTGGTACTAGAACAATCACTGCTACTGCTGGATCTGGTGGAGATGGTGGAAACATTACAACTTCTGCAAAGACAGCTTATGATAATGGAATTATTTATAATGGTTCTAATGGTACAACAACTATTAACTGTTCTAATTTCCCTGCTTTGGGAGGAACCAATGTAGGAGGAACTAACAGTGGTGTTGCTACAGGTTCTGGTTCTTTATTCACTGGTGGATCTGCTATCTACTTAGGTGGAGGAGGAGGTTCTGGTTTCTATGGTGGAGCCGGCGGTGGAAGCCAAAAAGCTACTATTATTAATCTATATGCTGGTTCTGGAGGAGGAGGGGGTTCTTCTTACGTTAATCAAAATGTATTAAGTGCTTCTTCTTATACATCTAATTTAGTAGGAACCAATCCTAGTACCACTGGTGGGGCCGCTATCATTACTTATCTTGGACAGACGATATAAAATAAAAAAAGCAGTTTTTCTGCTTTTTTATTGTGTAAAAAAGGGTGTAAAGGAATTCCTTTTCCAGATAAGATAATGTATTTTTTACTGGTTTCTTTTATAATAAAAGTATAAAGAAGGTATGGAATTATGGATACTGATAAAAAAGGAACTCTTATTAGTGTTATTTTTATAGCTGTTTTTGGCTTCTTGTTATGTTATGGAATTGGAAATGGAATTCAATATTTGCAGGGTGGAAAAAGAGAAGCAAGAAATTTACATAGTATTATAGAGTCAGTTCCTCAAGTTGCACCAGAACAGGTAATTCCTGTAGAACAACTTAGCTTTGTTCAAAATGCTTATTCTATTCATATTGGGGAAGTAGTTATTTTAGAAGTAATTATTACTCCGGATGCTGCGACGACTCCAACCATTACTTGGAAAAGTAGTAATATTTCGATTGCAGATGTGGATCAAAATGGATATGTTGTAGGAGTAGGAGAAGGAACTGCTATTATTACAGCTGAGAGTGATAATGGAATAGTAGCAGAAGCAAATGTTTCAGTTGTTCCCTCTAGTGTTCCGATTATAGAAGTAAATCAAGTTACGTTATCAAAAAAGAGTATGCGTATGAAAGTAGGAGAATCAGAGACTCTTCAAGCTACTATTAGCCCAAAAGATGCTACGTATAGAACTTTGATTTGGTCTAGTAGTAATTCTTCTATTGTGACAGTAAATGAAAGTGGAAAAATTGTGGCGATTCGAGAGGGAACTGCTACCATTACTGTGAAGAGTAGTAATGGGAAAAGTGATAGTATTGCGGTTACTGTTGGAAAAAGTAGTTCTCATAATGTAGATGTTACTAGTATTTCTTTATCTAAGAATAATATTACATTGGAAATTGGACAAACAGAAACCATTACGGCTACTGTAAATCCAAAAAATGCAACGGTTCAGGCACTTACTTGGACTAGTAGTAATCCTGCTGTTGCAACTGTAACAGATGGTGGAAAAATAAAAGCAGTACAAGCAGGAACGACGATTGTGACTGCGAGAAGTGTTAATGGAATGCTTTCTAGTGTTTATGTAACAGTCATTTCAGGCGGAACTCCTATTGTAGAAGTAACAGGAGTGGTGTTATCTAAAACTAGTACCATTTTGGAAGAAGGTCAAACAGAAGTAATTACTGCTTCTGTACAACCGGCTAATGCAACGAATCAAACAATCACTTTTTCTAGTAGTGATTCCTCCGTTGTAATGGTAAACCAAAGAGGAGTTATTACTGCTATGAAGGCAGGAAGTGCAACCATTATCGCTCAAAGTTATAATGGAAAAAATAGCCGTATGTCTGTGGCTGTTACTAAAAAAAGTTCACCGGATATTGCGGTTTCTGGAATTACGTTATCAAAGACAAGTGTTTCTTTAGAAGTTGGACAAACAGAAACTGTTAGTGCTTCTGTACAACCAAGTAATGCAACGAATCAAACGATTACTTGGGCTAGTAGTAATGCTGCTGTTGCAACCGTTACACAAACTGGAAAAATAACAGCTATATCAAAAGGAACTGCTACAATCATAGTCAAGAGTAATAATGGAAAGACAGCAAGTCTTATTGTGACAGTAAATAAATCTGAGATTGATGTTACATCAGTAGTTGTCTCTACGAATAATGTTCAATTAGAAGTAGGAGGTAGTACTACGGTAACTGCTTCGGTTCGTCCTTCTAATGCAACGAATCCAACCATTACTTGGAAAAGTAATGATACTTCTATTGCGACTGTCAATGCGAATGGAAAAATAATAGGTGTAAAAGCGGGTACTACTACTGTTATTGCTAAAAGTAATAATGGAAAATCTGCCAGTGTTTCTGTATCTGTTATAAAGAAAGGTTCTTTGGTCGAAGTAACAGGTGTCGTTCTATCAAAAACATCTTTAGCATTGGTTGTAGGAGGTACGGAGCAGATTATTGCAACTATTACTCCTTCTAATGCAACCAATCCTTCCATTACTTGGTATAGTGACACTCCATCTGTTGCGACGGTAGATGGAAATGGAAATGTTACAGCAGTTGGTGCAGGAAAAGCTACGATCACTGCCCAAAGCAACAATGGAAAGAAGGCAAGTGCAGTCGTTACTGTTACAGCTCCTGTAATACCAATTGCTGCTAATGGTAAAATCAATAATGAGTATTTCCACATTACAGAAGGGGACAATGTTGAAAAAGCCATAGCTGCAAAAAATTCAAAGGGTATTAGTGAGGCTATTCAGTATGCCTCTATTAATGGCATTAGGAATATTTATATAGCCAAAGGTACTTATATGGTTGCCAATATTGTAGATGATAAAGATAACAATAATAATGCAGCGATTCGTATGTATTCTAATGTAGATTTCGATTTGCATGGTTCTACTATTAAACTTTTTACCAATTATGATCCAAAATATGCTGTAGTCTATTTTCAAAATGTTACAAATTCTACTATTCGAAATGGAAGACTTGTGGGGGATCGAGAAACCCATAGATGTAATTCTAGTGGAAATCTAATTGATAGTTATCATGATATAACTAGTAATATGTGTGGATCTAGCCACGGAGGAACTCATGAGTGGGGATTTGGAATTAAGATATTAGCTTCTAGTAATATTCACATCGAGGATATGAATATTTCCTATATGACAGGGGATGGTATTTATATGAGAATGCGTGGAAGCCATACAGGTTCTTATCCTACAGATCAAATTTATATTCTGAGAAATAAAATTCATAAATGTAGACGTCAAGGAATTTCTATAGTGTCTGGAACTAAAGTTACAATTGATAATAATCAGATTTATGATATTCATGGAGCTTCTCCTCAATTAGGAATTGATTTAGAACCAAATCAAGATTTTGATGTAATAAACCATATTACCATTACTAATAATAGAATATACAGTCTTGGTAATGGAAATTCGATTAGTACGGCTGGAAGAACTGGCCCAATTACAGGCCCTATTACGATTACAGATAATTATTTGAGTGCTGCCATTTGTATTGATAAACCATATCCTAAACTTTCTGGCAACAAAAGAATTAATAATCAAGGAAACTCTGCAAGTGGAAATTGGAATACAAACTGCCCTTATTAAAAATATGGATTTTTATCCATATTTTTTGTTATATGATATAATTTGAATAGGTGAGACTGATGGGATTATTAGATATCTTATTTGAAGATGAAACTAAGAAAAAACAAAATGAAGAAAATCTATATGGATTAGATGAATGGGAAAAAGAAAAAGTAAAAAAAGAAAACTATGATCCTTGGAACTTTGAAGAGGAAGATTTAGAAGAAGATGATTATTATAATGAGGATGATAGTGAATTGAGGTGAAGAATGTGGAAGTAATTGATTTTGAGGAAGTTAGGGTTAGAAATGATTTATTAGATTCTTATCGAATTCATATGAATGATTGTTCTGACAGTGATAGAAGTTATTATGAAAAGATTGTTTTAACTCCTGCGATTACTAAAGTTTGTCAGAAATATAAGAATCAAGGAATGAATCTTTCTTATGATAGTATTAGTGGAAATATTCCTTTCTTCGATGATTTATTTGAAGAAGTCTGTAGAGGGGTTATTTCTTTAGATCCTGTATTAGGGGGAGCTTCTGAAGAAGTGAAAAGAAGAATCCTTGACTATTTGGAAAGTCGTAGAGAAATGAGTAAAGAAGAAATGTTGTTTGATGATGACTTCTATTCTGAAAAACCAGAACTCAGTGAATATGAATTTGAACTGATGAGCATTAAAAAAGATGTGGAGAGTTTTTCAGAAAAGATAGTTGATCCTAATGGATATGGTCCTAAGCAATAAAAGAAGACTTGTTCTTCTTTTTTTTATGGTATAATAAAAACGGTGAGAGAAATGAGGACAATTACGATTGGATTGTTTAATGATTCTTTTCCTCCTATGACGGATGGAGTAGGAATGGTAGTAGATAATTATGCGAGAAGATTGAGTAAATTTGCGAATGTGGTTGTTTTTGTTCCTGATTATAGGGAACCTTATGATGATAGTGTTTATCCTTATAAGATTGTGAGATGTAAAAGTGTTAAAATGCCTTTTGCGGATTATTCTTTACCATTGCCTTTAGTAGATCGAGAGTTTAGAAAAGAAGTATCTAAATATCATTTTGATATTATTCATATTCATTCTCCTTTTACAATTGGAAAATATGGAGTATTTATTGGTAGAAGAAGAAAAATTCCTGTCATTGGGACAATGCATAGTCAATATCGACAAGATTTCTTTCGAGCTGTGAATAATAAAAAGATGGCTCAAGAATTAACAAAGACAATTGTATCTGTTTATAATCGATGTAGTAAATGTTTTGCGGTAAATAGTGGAATGGCTCATTTATATTATGATGAGTATGGAGTCAAGGAAATGCCGGATGTACTTTGTAATGCTACGGAAATGAAATATATCTCTCATAAAAAGAAAGCAAGAGATCATATAAATCAAATGCATCATTTGAAAGATTCAGATAAAGTATTCTTGTTTGTAGGTAGAATTAATAAATTAAAGAATATCCTGTTTATTGTAGATAGCTTGAGTTTATTAAATAAAAAGAAATTGAATTATTCTTATAAAATGTTATTTGTAGGACATGGACAAGATTATGAAGAGTTAAAAAAGTATATTCATCAAAAGAAATTAGATTCTAATATTATTCTTTGTGGGAATGTAGAAGATCGTTCTTTATTACAAGAGTATTATGTTCGTAGTGATTTATTCTTATTTCCATCCTTGTATGATGCTTCTAGTATTGTACAAATAGAAGCTGCTTCTCAGAAAGTACCTACTGTATTTTTGGAAGGTTCTAAGACAAGTTCTGATATTACAGACCGAGTAAATGGTTTCCTTGCGAAGAATGAAGAAGAATTTGCGAATATTATTGATGAAGCTATGAATGATACTGCTTTATATAAAAAAGTAAGTGAAGGTGCTTATCGAGATGTTTATCATCATTGGGATACAGTGATAGAAGATGTATACCAAATGTATTTGGATACTATAAAAAGGAGTTAGTATGGGATTATTTAATAAAGATAGAAGAGATGGAAAGTATATTAAACCTACGGGTTCTATAGCGGTTATTTTTCCTTATATTTTTAATCGTAGAACAGATGCAGAAGTATCTACTACTTTTGATTTTGATATTGAAGAATTATGCAAGTATGTAGATAAGAAAAATAAGAGTGGAAAATTAGAATATAAAATGACTTATTTTCATGCCATATTAGCGACTTTTGGAGTAGTATTCTTTAATCGTAATAAATTAAATCGCTTTATTCAAAATAAACGTGTCTATGAAAGAGATAAAGTATCTTTTGCTTTTATTGCGAAAGATAAGATGACAGATAATGCAGATGAAAAGATTATTTGCTTAGAATTAAATCCTGAAGAAAATGCTTTAGAAATGAGTAAGAGAGCAGCGATTGATGTATTTCAATCTAAAAATGAAGGTAAAAATGATTTTGATGATACGTTACAATTCTTTACGAAATTACCTGGTTGGTTATTAGGTATGATTGTTGGATTTGTTAAATTTTTAGATAAACATGGATGGAATCCTAAATTTCTTACTGAGGGAGATACAAATTATGCAACCGTTATTTTCAGTAATTTAGGAAGTATTCATGCGAATTCTTGTTATCATCATTTAAATGAATATGGTACAAATTCTATTGTTATTACGATTGGAACAATCCATGAAGTGGATGGTAGAAGAAGAGTGGATTTAACATTTACGTTGGATGAGAGAATTGCAGATGGTTTCTATTTTGCAAAGAGTGTTAATATGGCACAAGATGTAGCACTTCATCCAGAAGTTCTTGATAAAAAGTTAAGTCAAAAATATGAGTGGAAAGACTAGAAGTAGTCTTTTTTACTAAGGGGGATTCTATGAGAAAATTTGTTGTGAGTGATTTACATGGATGTGGAGAAGTCTATGATTCTATAATGGGATTTTTAGAAAATGTTTCTTTAATAGAGCCAGTAGAATTAACGATTAATGGAGATTTAATGGATCGAGGACTTGATTCTTTCCGTATGCTTTTAGACGTAGAAAGAAGAATGGATAATTCTTCTGTTTTGATTCGCTATTTAGGGGGAAACCATGAATTAATGATGTATCAAGCTTTAAAGAATAGAAGAGAGGGTCATCCGATTGGTCTTTCTTATGACTGGATGCTAAATGGAGGAAAAGCAACTAAGAATATTCTTAATTCTTATGAGAAACGTGATGAAATATGTGATCGATGGAGAGATCTTTTGGGAAGTCTTAAAATATATCATTCTTTTGATGAAAAAATAGGAGATAAACCTATTCTTATTTCTCATGCAGCAGCTCCTAAAAAAGTAGATAATCCATGTATTCGTAAAATTGGGGATAACAGTGTTTTTAATTACTTTTTATTGTGGAAAAGAGAAGTTGATGAATATGGATGTAGACATATGCTAGGACATCCTGATTATTTTACGATTGTAGGACATAGTGTTGTTTTAAAGTATCCTGGATTTTTCTATAATCAAAAACAAAACTATTTGGATATTGATGGTGGATGTGCTGCGTATGCATGTGGTGAATTCAGACTTTCTAGCGTACCATTAGTAGAAATTTGTGATGGATATTTGAAATTATTTATTTTTAACCATAACAATGAAATTGTAGATGGTTATTATTTTGATGGACATAAAAGTCAAATGAGTGAGGAAGAATTAAAAGCAGCAAGAATCTTTTTAAATCCTCATTATAATGATTGTGAAGAAGAATGTAAGAAGGCAATTTTGAAAGCATGGAGTGAAAGATGATTTTTTGCCTTCTTTTATTGTTTTCTTTTTCCAAAAATGATAGAATGATAATGTGAGAATATTGGGTGAGAGAGGGTACATATGAAAAAAAATAATAATGGTAATTCAGCGGGTAAAATAATAGCGTTTGTTATTATCGGTTATATCCTTTTAAATATTATTTTAGATGTTATGTCTGATAATAGTATTGATAACGGAGGAAGAAGATCTTATTCAGCTAATTCTTTCTATTTGATATCTAGTTATGAAAATGAAAGTATGGATTCTGAATTAAAGAGATTTGCCGCTAAAGAAGGTATTAATCTTGAGATTGAATATGATGATACTTTAAAAATTATTAGAAGATTAAATCAAGGAGAATTATATGATGCTGTTTGGCTTTCTAATTCAATTTGGATGTATCAAGTAGATAGTTCAAAAGTAAAAATTAGTAATACGAAATCGACTAGTATTAATCCTGTTATTTTTGGAATTCGTAAATCAAAAGCTGATGAGTTAGGATTTGTTGGTAGAGATTTATATACAAGAGATATTGTACAAGCTGTACAGAATGGACAATTAAAGTTCAGTATGTCTAATCCTGTTACAACGAATAGTGGAGCTTCTGCTTATTTAGGAATTTTATCCAACTTAGCAGGAAGTCCTGAGGTATTAACTTCTGAGATGCTTGAGAATGAAGCTTTGAAAGAACAATTAAAGAGTTTCTTCTCTGGAGTAGAACGTTCTAGTGGAGATGAAGAATATCTTGAAGAAATGTTTGTTCAAGGTAATTATGAAGCGGTATTTGCTTATGAATCGTCTATCATTAGTATTAATCAAAAATTAAAAGAAAAGGGAACGGAACCTTTATATGCATTATATCCAGTTGATGGAGTATCTATTGCGGATAGTCCAATTGGATATATTGATCAAAGAGATGAGAAGAAGAAAGAACAGTATGAAACAATCGTTTCTTTCTTACTTGGAAATAAAGGACAAGATTTATTAGCTAAGTATGGTAGAAGAACTTGGTATGGAGGAGTTACGGATCAAGCAGATCCTACTGTTTTCAATCCTGATTGGGGAATTGATACAACTCGTTATATTTCTCCTTTGAAATATCCTTCTACTCCTGTTATTAAGCAGGCTCTTGCTTTATATCAAAGTAGTTTAAGAAAACCAGTTCATGTAGTATTTTGTCTAGATTATTCTGGTAGTATGTGGGGAGATGGAATTACGAGTCTTCGAGATGCGATGGATTTCATCTTAACGGATCGTGCTTCTGAAGAGTTATTACAATTTACGGGAGAAGATATTGTAGAAGTGATTCCATTTGCTTCTACGGTAGATGAAGTATGGAGTGCTAATAGTGAAGAAGAGTTACTTGAAATTAATCAAAAAGTTCAAGATAGAGAACCAAGTGGTGGTACTGCTTTGTACCCTGCCGTTCGAGAAGCATTAAGACGATTAGGAGATGCAGATACTGAACATTACAATACTTCTGTTATTGTATTAACAGATGGACAAGGAAATGTAGGACAATTTAAGGATGTAGAAAACACATATCAAGATATTCATAAACCAATTCCTATATATTCGATTCAGTTTGCAAATGCAGATCGTTATCAATTAGAATCCTTAGCAGAATTAAGTAATGGAAAAGTATTTGATGGTACTCATAACTTAGTAGATGCCTTTATGGAAGTTAGAGGATACAACTAGGAGGTGCATTATGAAGAATAAAGAGATTGTATCAGCAGTCATAGGAAGTACATTCTTCGCAGTACCTTACTTAGTATTAGCAGTTCCTCTTGCTCCTTCCTTAATCATTGGGGCGATGGCTTTTGGAGCAGGAGAATTAGTTTTAGGAGAATCTAAGTTAACTTTGAAAGATACGAATCGAAGTTTGTTTGAAACCTTGGAACTTGCGAAGAAACAAAATAAAAGAATCTTATCTATGATTCCTATGATTGAAGATGAATCCATTCGACAAACCTTAAATGAGATTCATGAATCAGTTTCTAAAATTATTAAGACAATTGAAAAAGAACCAAAGAAAGTAAATCGTACGAATAATTTCTTTGATTATTATCTTCCTATTACAGTGAAAATAGTAGAGAGATATGATGAGATAGAAAATCAAAAACTATCTTCTAGTGAAACGACTAAGTTCTTAAAATCTACTAATAAAATGATAGGGGAAATTAATCGCGCTTATAAAAAGATATTAGAAGATTTATATCGTACGGATATGGTTGATATGGATGCAGAGATGAAAGTATTTGATTCTTTATTAAAAGCAGATGGATTTAATGATGCGGAATTTCCAGTAAAGAAGGAGGAAAAAGAAGATGAATAAAAAACAAATAATTGGAATTGTCATATTCGTTGTATTGATTTTAGCAATCATTGGATATAAGGCATTCAGTGATAGTGGGGGAGATATTGTTGATGGAAAACTTACCACGGTATATGTCGCAACTGGTGGAGGAAAGGAAGACTTCCTTGCTGATGAAGATGTTGTGAAGATCTTAAGAAAGAAATACAAATTAAATGTTGTATTTGATAATTGGAGTAATGGTAAAACAGTACAACTTCCATTGATTCGTGAGTCTGTTGGATTAGGAAATGCTACGATTGCGAATGATATCGCATCTGGTAATACTTCCTATACCATTCATTCAGAAGGTGTATCTACGTATGATGCTTTATTTACTTCTGATCAAAGATTCTATGACTATTACAAATTGTTCCCTAACAAGGAAGCAGGAGAAGCAGATCGTTATAGTGTTAAGGGAGGAAGTTTAACTCTTAATACTCCAATTGTTATTTATAGTTGGCAAAAGATTGTAGATGCTCTTATGAATGAGGGGATTGTTACAGAGAGTGAAGGAGTATACTACATCAGCGATATGAATAAGTTAATGACTTATATCTTGGAAGGAAAAGGATGGTCTGATATTGGTCTTCCTGAATTATATGGAAAGATTAATATTGCTTCAACAGATCCTGTTACTTCTTCTCCAGGAGCTACTTATTATGGACTTTTACTTTCAACATTAAGTGAAGGACAAGTTACAGATGAAAATATCATGGATAACTTACCTAAGTTAAAACAATTCTATATTAAGTCTGGTTATATGAATAATACACCTGCTGATTTGTTTGAACGTTATTTAAAAACAGGTATGGGTGGACAACCAATGATTGTGGATTATGAAAAGAGTATTATTGATTTTGCAAATTCCAATCCAGATGGATTTGAACAAGTAAAAAATGATATTCGTATTTTATATCCATCTCCAACGATTTGGAATTCACACTGTTATGCTTACTTTACGGATAATGGTAAAAAATTATATGAAGCATTTGATGATAAAGAGATTCAACAAATTGCTTGGGAAAGATATGGATTCCGTACTGGTATTACAGGTGGAAGTTATGATGTATCTAGTATTGGAATTGGAGTTCCACAAACGATTACAAGTACCGTATCTAGTTTAAAAATGAGTGTATATAATCAATTAATTGAATATTTAAAGAATGGAGAATAGTTATGAATGGATTAGAATTAAAATTAGAAAGTGCTAAGACAGAAGAAAAGGTAAAAGGGATTGCAGAAGCAACAGGAGAAGTTACAGATGAAAAGATTGAGGAGTCATTAAATTATGATTTATTAACTCCAGAAGAGAAGAAAGCAATTGATGAGTTTGTAGAAAAGATTGATGTATTTGATTCTACACAAGTTCTTCAATTTGGTGCTGCTTCTCAACAAAAAATATCAGAGTTTTCTGATACTGTTTTGGAAGATGTTAAAACTAAAAATACAGGAGCTGCAGGAGATTTACTTGCTGATTTAGTTGCTCAAATTAAATCTTTTGATGGAGATGTAACTAGAGAACCTAAAGGACTTGGAAAACTATTTACAAATGCTAAGAAAGAAATTGATAAGATTATCGCAAAATATTCTAAGATTGAAAAGAATATTGATACGATTGAAAAAGGATTAGAAAAAGATAAGATTCAAATGTTAAAAGATGTAGCAATTTTTGATACGATGTATGAAAAGAATCTTACTTATTTCAAAGAAATTTCTTTATATATTATTGCTGGAGAAAAGAAACTTGAAGAACTAAGAGAAAAAGTATTGCCTGAACTTAAAGAAAAAGCAGAAAAATCTGGAGAACAAATTGATGTTCAAAAAGTTCATGATATGGAAAATACGATTAATCGTTTTGAAAAGAAAATCTATGATTTAAAAACTACTCGTGTTATTTCTATTCAAATGGCTCCACAAATTCGTTTACTTCAAAATAATGAAGCAGAGTTAGTAGAGAAGATTCAAAGTTCTATTACGAATACAATTCCATTATGGAAGAATCAAATGGTTCTTGCCCTTGGTATTAGTAATGCTAAACATGCACTACAATCACAACAAGAAGTATCTAAACTTACTAATGAAATGTTAGTTAAGAATAGTGAAACATTAAAACAAGGTTCTATAGAAATTGCTAAAGAAAGCGAAAGAGCTATTGTTGATATAGAAACTGTTAAGAAAACTAATCAAAATCTTATTGAGACTATTGATACAGTAATTAAAGTTCATGAAGAAG
>CAMZHD010000005.1 GCA_947306705.1 uncultured Caryophanales bacterium | reverse complement strand
CAATGTAATCGCTTGTAGCTATAGTGGAAATAATTATGGAGTAGATTTATCATTCTTAAAGGATTTAAAGAAATATCTATTATCAAATCATTCTTTCGAAGATCCAAGTGTAGAATACTTGGAGTACAAAACAACTATTGATAGAGAAAGAAGTTTTATTTCATTAGGTGCTACTCTAATACCAGTCAGTATCTTAATGGATTATTACTGTGATGGAGAAGACGATGAAATGCTTGGAATGATAGAAGAAAGAAAATTCCAAGAAATTGGAGAAAGCCCAATTTATGAAATCTTTACAGGATATGATACCGCGACAGCATCTAAGTATTTAGAATCTACCATGGTAGAAGCAGAATTAGGAATGCCAATCGTGCATGATAAATATTCATATTGCCATGGAAGAAGTACTTTTGGAACCAATTTCCCATCAACAATTATTTATTTCAATAGAAATACAGAATTTGATCAAATGATGTTAGAAGAATTAAAGAAATATCATAAGACAATTATTCGAATAGATTCTAGATATCAAGATCAAGTATTAGATGATTATCAAATGTTAATTCAAAGTATGTATCTTACTAAAAGATTAGCTGAATCCCAAGGAAAAGATCTTTCAAAAGTCAAATATTCTCCTATTGTAGAGAAAACTTACAGTTATAAAGGGAATATTTAATTATAAAAAGTGATGTATTAAAACTATTATAAGAATATAAAACACTCAAAAATAAACAATAGTATTTCTTTTCAATCTATATTATAATGAATATAGAAGGGATGATGAAAATGGAAAATACAGATTTATCAAAAGTTAGATTATTAGATGTAGGATTAAGTAGTAAAAATAGCTTTTATAATAAATTTTTAATAAACGGAATTGATAATGTTGCACAAGTATTAGATGATAAATTGATGCAAGAAATCATAGATCATACAAGAAAAAAATCCATTCGAGATGAGTTAATGGGATTTATTGATATGATTAAATTTCAATTTCAAAAGAAGCCTATGACCTGTGATGTATATTTATCAGAACCATCAACTGTTTTTGAAACGATGCTTACAGATGACTGCCCAGTAAATTTTTCACGTATGGGATTTGCAAAAGATCAACCAAGTGAATTGAAATATTTATATGTTCTATATCACAAATTCAAATCTACTCATCCAAAGGAAGACTACACGGTAGCAGATGTATTTCATTTTATAGTAGATGGAAAAGATCTTGATACTGATTTAAGAAGAAAAATACAAATACTATTAAATTCTTATGAACATTCCTTTGATACAAACGTTTCCTTAGATCGATTAAAAGCTGATTTAAACGCAGCAGTTGATGAAAAAGAAAAATTGGAAGCAAAAATCGCAAGTCTAAAAGAGAAAATTGAAAATATCGAGAAAGGAACCCAAGTAAAATGAATGAATTAGCACAAGAAATCATAAAGACAGAATTTGATATTAAAAAAAGAATATTAGAACTAGAAAATGAATATCATGAATTAATAGAAAAAGTATTAGAAAATGAAGAAGAAAACTGAGATACAGTTTTCTTTTTTTATGCAGATTTGATATAATAAAATCAGGTAAATCTGTTTAATGGGGGAAAGAAAATGACAACAGTACAAACAATTGAAAAAGCATTAAAAGAAGAAAATGAATCTTCTAAGAAATTACATTGTTTTCTTGAAAATGCAAGAGAATTAAATGATTCCTTTCATTTGATTCCATTACTATATGGATCTCTAGGATTAGGAGTTGCGCTAGAACAAGATCTTCATCCAGATGATATTGATATTTTAATACCAGAGTATTATTTAGAAGGTCGTTGGGAAGATTTTCAAAGAGAATTAGGAAAAAAGGGATATCAACTAATCGATGAACATGAACATACTTTTGAAAAAGCAGGAATTAAATACTCTTATGCTTCTATTGAAAATTTAGAACCGTTTGCGAATATAACATTAGGAGATATGGAACTTGTAAAAAGAGGAGATACCTTATTTAAGACACTTTCTCTAGAACACTATCTAAAAGTTTATGAAACATCTTCGCAAGATGGATATCGAATCAATAAAAAAGAAAAAAAGGATACCGAAAAAATAAACCTAATTAAACAAAAAATAGGAAAATAATAGAAAGAAGGTATCATATGAAAGAAAAGAATATTACATTATCAATCATAAGAGTAATCGCTACAATCATGATTATATTCTGCCATATTCTTCAAGGGCTAGGAAGCACTTGGGCTTATTGGGCAAATCTAGGTGTGACAATATTCTTCTTCTTATCTGGATACCTATATGGAAATAAAAAGATAGAAGATATTAAATCCTTCTATCAATCAAGATTTTTTAAAATTCTATTACCAAACATCATAGTAATCTTTTTAGCGGTACTTATAGAATATCTATGTTTTAGAACAAGACCATCTATTATGGTATTTATCGCATCCATTCTAGGATTTGGAGGTTTTTATCAATTACCACCAATCGTAACCCATACTTGGTTTGTTAGTTATATCGCATTATGTTATTTATTATTACCATTCTTTCAATATTATTTTAGAGAAGATAAATTTAAAAAGAATCTAAAGAAACTATTCTTATTAATTATTGTTATACAATAATTCCAAGAATTCCATGTTCTATGGATAGAATCTGCTTGGATTGTGAACTTTCTATTAGGATATTTCTTTGTACATTGTTGTAAGAGAGAAGAAGATAAAAAGACATGTGTCCTATTACTTATCGTTGGTACTTGTTTCTTCACTCCATTCACAATTATTTATCAAGAACAAATACAAACATCTCTTCCTAGAATACTAAATGATCATTCTATGTTATGGATTCAATATGGTCATGTGATGTTAGGATGCTTCTTGTTTATGATTCTGTATTATGGATTGAATCATTTCAAACTTAAATATAATAAATTATTAAAATTTTTAGATACAAATTCTTATTATATCTATCTAGTCCATCAAATATTTATTCTTTATACATTCTCTCTTTTAGAGATTACAAATCATTTATGGATAAATATAGGACTAATCATAATCTGTATTCTAATAGGAAGTATCTTATTAAAATGGATTTATGAAAAAGTTATGAAACTAATAGAGGTGATCATATGAAAGTATTAGTAATCATCCCTTGTTATAACGAAGAGGAAAGTATTCTAACGACTGTTAAAAGTCTTGAAAAAGAAAAAGTAGATTATGTAGTAATTGATGATGGAAGTACAGATCATTCCCTTCAAGTTTTAAAAGAAAATCATTTGAATTATATTCACTTAGATAACAATCTAGGAATTGGAGGAGCCATTCAAACGGGATATAAATATGCGAAAAAATATGATTATGATATT
This sequence comes from uncultured Caryophanales bacterium, assembly GCA_947306705.1. Lineage (GTDB taxonomy): Bacteria > Bacillota_I > Bacilli_A > RF39 > UBA660 > UBA3789. The sequence continues at coordinate 35,550 of CAMZHD010000005.1, read as the reverse complement.
GCCATTCAAATGGATGGTGATGGACAACATGATGCATCTTATATTTCTACTTTAATAGAACCTATTAAAAAGAAAAAAGAAAAAATAGTAATAGGTTCTAGATTCTTAGAAAAAGATCCTAATTTTAAATCAACATTTTTTAGAAGAATGGGAATTAGTATTTTATCAACTCTCTATAAATGGATTACAGGAAAAAGAATTAAAGATATGACCTCTGGTTTTAGAGCTGCCGATAAATCAGTTATAGAATTATTCGCAAAAGAATATCCTTACGAATACCCAGAACCAGTAACGAACCTTTCAATTTCTCATAAAAATATAGTAGAAGTACCTGTTCAAATGAAAAAAAGAGAACATGGAAAATCTTCTATTACTCCAATAAAATCTATGTATTATATGTTAAATGTAATCATTTATTTTATTATTATCATTATCAGTAGAGGAGATGATTATCATGCCTAATAGTGTTAAAATTGCTTCTACCATTGTACTATTAATATTTTTATTATATGTATTAAGAAATGTACAAAAGAAAAAACTTAGTGTAAGAAACTCTATTATATGGTTAGTCATGGGAATAGCAGTTATCATTTGCTTCTATCAAATTCCAAACCTAAGAAAAGTAGCCGATTTTATAGGAGTAGAAACAGTATCAAACTTACTATTCTTTATGGGATTTATCTTCCTAATCTTTGTATGTTTTGATATTACAAAAATTATTTCCTCTCAAAACAAAAAAATAATAACATTAACACAAGAATTAGCTTTATTAAAGAAAGAAGTAGAAAAGAATGAAAAGAAATAAAGAAGAAATACAAAGAATACTAAAATACATTTTTTCCTCAGGAACTAGTTTCTTATTAGATATTGGAGTATTCACAGTTTTAACATTACTTTTAGGAAAAGATACAAAAGCAATCTTTATCGCAACCATACTCGCAAGAATTCTTTCTTCTTTATATAATTACTTTATGAATTCTAGAGTTGTATTCAAAAATAAAAATAAACAATCATTTATCTATTACTACATCTTAGTAGTAGTACAAATGATTATATCTGCATCTTTAGTATCTTTCATAGAAACATATATAAAAATATTCCCAACATTCATAAAGATTGTAGTAGATATTATTATATTTATTGTGAATTATATTGTTCAAAAGGAGGTAATCTTTAAATGATAGAAATATTAGGTATACTCTTATTCTGGATCATTATTTTTAGTATAAAATGTTTCTTAGAAGAACAATGCAAAGTAGATTCTAAATACTCCTTTGTATTAACATTCACAAGTATTGGAATCATAGAGTTTATTCTAGGAATATTCAATTTAATGGCAATTGGTACTATTCTATTAGTTGCCTCTTCTATCTTTTATTTAATCTATAAAGTAAAGAATCATACAATCAAAAGAGAAGAAATAGGAAAATGGTTAAAAGAGCCAACTCATATCCTATGGATTGTATTATTTCTATACATCACATTCATTGGATATCATATGCATTTAACACATTATGATAATTTTTCTCATTGGGGTATTATCGTAAAAACAATGTTCTCATTTGACCGATTCCCAACTTTTGAAAATCCGTATATTTTATTTAAAGGATATCAACCAGGAAGTGCCTGCTTCTTATACTTCTTTGGTTTCTTATGTGGAAGAACAGAAGGAAGTATGATTGTAGGACAAAACTATTTAATACTTGCATACTTATCATTATTCTTTCATTTTTTAGGAAAAGAAAACAAATTACTAAAAACTCTTTTAATAATCTGTTTCTACATATTTGTAATTATTACATCTGAAATCGCTTTTCATAATCTATTAGTAGATAGCTTACTTGCATTTATGTTTGTAGGTACATACTTAATATGGAGAGAAGAAAAGAAAAATCCAAAGGAAGCAATAAACTATATGCTTCCAATTATGATTTATTTATTCTTAGTAAAGAATGCAGGATTACTACTAGATGGAATCTTATGTTTATTAATACTATATGAATATTATCAAAAGAAAGAATTTAAAGAAGGATTAAAACAAGTCTGTATCATAGGAGGAATCTTAATCATATCCCTTCTAATTTGGCAAGGACATGTAACCATGGTATATGGTCATTGGGCTTTAAATACTAAACATTCTCTAAGTCCACAAAACTTATATCATTCTTTCAAAGTATTAGGATTTGATAATATGATTCATTTCATAAAATCCTATTTCATTCATTTCTTCCAATTAAAGAAGAATATCCCAAATTTATTTATGATTGGTTTAAATATACTAGGAATTATCAAAATAGCTTTATCAAAAGATAAGAAAAAAGAAATTCATCAATTACTATTATTAGATGCTTTATATATTGGATATTATTTTATACTAGGATTCATGTATATCTTTTCAATGCCTTGGGAAGAAGCAAAAGTATTTGCTGGATATAATCGATATATGATGACCATTGTATCTAGTATGATTGGTATTACAATATATCATTTATTCCAAACAAAGAAATTAGAAAAAGAAAAATTATTCTATGGATTCTTTATTCTATTATTATTAATTCCTATTAAGTTTTATTGGGGACCATTCCAAACATTATTAGGAAAAGATGATTATAAAAATTCGATTGTGGAAAAAGTAGATCAAATTCTACCAGAAATTCCATTAAAGGATGAGAATTACTATATAGTTTTAAACCAACCATATGACGAAGGATATATCATTCATATGATGCAGTATAAATTAGAAAAGAATACAATCTTTATAGAAGAAGATTATGAAAGAATCCCTGATTCTTCCTATATAATCGTATTGGATGAAACAACGTTAGATGAAACAATGTTTCAAAAAATATCAGAACATGTATATCAAAAGATGCCTAGATAAAAAGGGGAGAATTTGCTATAATCTCTATAGAATAGGATGTGTTTATTATGAATAAAAAGAAAATAGCAATCATCTTAAATATTGTTCTTGTAATCGCAGAAGTAATTGGATTAGTTAGTTCTATTTCACAAGAACATCGTTTAATGGTTGAATATTATACAATTGATAGTAATGTGATTACACTTCTATCTTCAATACTATTCTTACTATTTTATGGAAAGAAAGAGTTTGTAAAAGACTTACGTTTTATCAGTACAGGATGTCTAACAGTAACTATGTTAGTCGTAATTTTTATTTTAACTCCTATGTATTCCTATAATTATAAGTTATTAATGTTTACAGGAAACTTCTTTGTATTCCATACATTATGCCCAATTATTAGTATTGTTTCTTATATCTTCTTTGAAGAAGGAACAAAGAAAAAACACTTAGTATTTTATATGACATTACTATATGGAATAACACTTATCCTATTAAATGTATTAAAAGTAGTAGTAGGACCTTATCCATTTCTAATGGTTTATAATCAAACAGTTTGGATGTCTATCTTATGGTGTGTTATTATTCTAGGATTAAGTGAAGCAATTGGATTAGGAATCCATACTTTAAATCGTAAAAGAATACATTAAGGAGTACTTATGGAAGCAAAAGAAATAAAAAGAATATTAGAAGACAATTTAAAAGAAATTACACATATTTGGGGGTTACTTTGACATCCCAAGTAAGAAACAAGAAGTAGAAGAATTACAAAAGAAAACAGAAGATCCAACCTTCTGGAATAATCGTGAAGAAGCAGAAGAAGTTCTAAGGTCTTTAAATGAAAAGAAAGATTTAATTAAAAGGGTAGAATCTTTAAAACAAGAATTAGAAACGAATCTAGAGTTATTAGAAGTATTAAATGAAGAAGAACTCCTAGAAATAGAAAACTCTATTCATGATTTATCAAAACGAGTAGAAGAATTAAGTTTATTACTAATGCTAAATGGTCCTTATGATAAGAATAATTGTATTTTAGAAATTCATCCAGGAGCAGGAGGAACAGAATCCTGCGATTGGGCAAGTATGCTTTATAGAATGTACTTAAGATGGTGTGAAAAGAAAAAATATAAAGTAACGGTACTTGATTATCAAGAAGGAGACGAAGCAGGTATTAAGAGTGTTTCTATCCTAGTAAAAGGAATGAATGCATACGGATATTTAAAAAATGAAAAAGGAGTACATCGTTTAGTAAGATTATCTCCATTTGATGCGAATAATAGAAGACATACTTCTTTTGCATCCGTAGAAGTAACTCCGGAAATAGAACAAGATAATACGATTGAAATTGATGAAAAAGATTTAAAAATAGATGTTTATCATTCATCAGGCGCAGGAGGACAAGGAGTTAATACAACAGACTCTGCTGTTAGAATTACCCATCTTCCTAGTAAGATTGTAGTGACTTGTCAAAATGAAAGAAGCCAAATTCAAAATAAAGAACAAGCATTAAAAGTACTAAAGAACAAACTTTTAATGATAAAGTTAGAAGAACAAGAAAAAGAATTAAATAAGATAAAAGGAGATCAAACAAGTATAGAATTTGGATCTCAAATTAGAAGTTATGTAATGCATCCTTATTCGATGGTAAAAGATCATCGTACAGGAGCAGAAACAAGTAACGTAGATAAAGTATTAGATGGAGAGTTAGATTTCTTAATAGAGAGTAATTTAAAAAAGGGGATTTAATATGAATAGTTTCTCTAAGACAGATATTAGAATATTAGACTATATCAATAAGAAATCATATTGGTTACGACTATTCCAATTCTTAGTAGGTTGTCTCATTGTATCCATAACCTATAATGTTTTCATAGTGCCTAATAATCTAGTACCGGGAGGAGTAGGAGGACTAGCCGTTATTGTTCATAATTTAACAGGATTAGATAATTCAATTTTTATCTTAATTATGAACTTATTTTTATTACTATTAAGTTACCTTTTATTAGGAAAAGAAAAAACAAGAGCAACTCTCTTAGGATCTATTATTGTTCCAATATTTATTAAAGGAACCAGTTATATTAATGTTTGGATAGGATTAGATACCTCCCATGTTTTATTATCCGCAATCTTTGGAGGAATCATATATGGATTTGGTTTAGGATTAATCTTCAAAGCAGGTTTTACAACCGGTGGAACTGATATAATCAATCAAATAATTTCAAAATATGGAAAAGTATCTCTAGGAAAAAGTATGTTAATGAGTGATGGATTAATTGTACTAGCATCCGGACTTTTCTTTGGATTAAATAGTATGATGTATTCTATTATTATTTTGTATATTATCAGTGTAATATCAGATAGAGTATTATTAGGAATCTCCGATAGTAAAGTATTCTTTATTATTACCAATAAAGAAGAACAAATACGAGATTATATTCTAAAAAAGATGGGCAGAGGAGTAACAATTTTTAAGGCAACGGGAGGATATAATAAAGAAAATGAACATGTATTAATGACAGTTCTACCAACAAAAGAATACTTCTATTTAAAAGAGGGAATTAAAAAGATTGATAAGAAAGCATTTATATTATGACAGATACATATGAAGTGTTTGGAGGGAGATAAATGAAGAATAAAAAGGATTTCAAACAAGGTTGCATAAGAATGACATTATTAATTGCTTCTATTATTATTGGAGCCATTCTTTATAATGCCTTATTACTTCCTTTGAATTTAGTAACAGGAGGTACCAGTGGTGTTGCGACCATAACAAAATATGTATATGACATTGATCCAGCAATTATGATCTTTATTCTATCAGCTGCTTGTTGTGTGATTAGTTTCATGTACTTAGGAGTAGAAAGAACACTAGGTTCTGTCGTAGGATGTATCTTATATCCCTTAACAGTTAAACTAACCTCAAATATTGGAAGTATGATTACTATTAATACAAGTGATATGTTATTACTAGTACTATTTGCAGGAGTTCTTGCGGGAGTATCAAATGGACTAATGTATAAGAGTGGATATTCTACTGGAGGATTTCCAATTATTTCACAAGTCCTATTTGAAAAATTCCACCTAGCGATCTCTAAAACAAGCTTAGTAATTAATATTATTATTGTCGCAATAGGAGCTTATTTCTTTGGAGTAACGAATGCATTATATGCAGTAATCTATTTATATATTAATAGTCTTGTAGTAGATAAAGTGTTACTGGGAATTTCAAATAATAAAGCATTCTATATCATTACAAATAAAGAAAAAGAAGTAAAAGAATATATCATTGAAAATCTACATCATACCGTAACAACATTTGATGTTAGAGGTGGTTTTCTAGAGAGTAAAAGAAAAGTCATTTTAACAGTTATTCCATCGAGAGAATATTACCGAGTAACAGAGGGAATACGAGCCATCGATGAAGAGGTATTCTTCGTTGCAACAGATTCCTACCAAGTTTCAGGTGCAAAATAACGTAAAGAAGAGGATTTCCTTTACACGGAAACTTCTTTTTTTTAGGATTAAATGTTATAATAAAATAACTAAGGTGGTGAAAAAAGATGGACTTAATACGATTAAAAAATGTAGAAAAAAAGTACAAAAATGGAGTTACAGCCATCTACGATCTAAGCTTAGCGATTGAAAAAGGAGCCTTTGTATTCGTTATTGGAGGTTCTGGAAGTGGTAAGAGTACCTTAATAAAGATGCTATACCGTGAAGAAAAACCAACCAAAGGACAAGTAATTGTCGGAGGGTTAGACGTTGCTAAATTAAAAAATAAAAAAGTATATAAATTAAGAAGAAAACTAGGAATTGTATTCCAAGACTATAGACTATTACCAAAAATGACCGTTTACGAAAACGTTGCTTTTGCATTAGAATGTATTGGAGAAAAGAAAGATGCAATCAGAACTAAAGTTTTAAAAGCATTAGAAGATGTTGGATTAAAGAATAAAGTTCATGAATATCCAGATAACTTATCTGGAGGAGAACAACAAAGAGTTGCGATTGCACGTGCTATTGTAAACGATCCAAAGTTATTACTATGTGATGAACCTACAGGAAACCTAGATCCAGAAAAAAGTATGGAAATCATGAAAGTACTAGAGGATATCAATAAATTAAGAGGAACAACGATTATCATGGCAACTCATGATAAAGAAATCGTAAATAAGATGAAAAAACAAGTTATTACTCTTAAGGATGGTCACTTAGTAAAATATAAACAGAAAGGAACGTATGTAGAATGAAAGCATTTAGAATGTTAGGACGCAGCATTAGAGATGCTGTGAAAAGTGTAATTCGTAATTTTTCCCTTTCTCTTGCTTCCATTTCTTGTATCACGATAACATTGATTATCGTTGCGGTCGCAATTATCGCATCCTTGAATGTTCAAAACTTTACAAAAGAAATTGAAAGAGATATGACGATAGTAGTCTTTTTGGATAATGATGTTACAGAAGAAGAAATCAAAGAAATAGAAACAAAAATAAAAAGAATAGAAAATGTAGAACACTATACTTTCTATTCAAAAACAGATGTTAAAAAACAGATGCAACAAGAGTCAGAAGTATTTAAAACAGTACTAGAAAATTGGGAAGATTCAGAAAGTCCCCTAAAAGACACATTTCAAGTAAAAGTAAAAGAAATTGAAATAATTAGTAAAACAGCTAAAACAATTGAAAAAATTGATAAAGTATCAGTAGTTCGTTATGGAGAAGGTATGGTAGATAAAATGGTAAAAGCTTTCTCTGCTGTTGAAAAAATAACGTACGGAGTTGTAGCTGCCTTAATACTAGTTACTGTATTCTTAATTGTAAATACTATTAAACTAACAATCTCAGCAAGAAGAAAAGAAATCGAAATCATGAGATTAGTTGGAGCAAGTAACATAACCATTAAAATGCCATTTATTATTGAAGGAATGATTCTTGGATTATTTGGTTCAATCGTACCAATTATTATGGTAATCTATGGATATTTTGCATTCTATCGTAACTTTGATGGATACTTATATTCAAGATTAATTCAATTAATTCAACCAGAACCATTTGTATATCAAACATCGCTTATGGTCATAGCTATTGGAATAGTAGTAGGTATGATTGGTAGTGCAAGTGCTGTTAGAAGATACTTAAAAGTATGATGAGGCAAAAAGTTTTAATTGTAAGTACGATGATTCTTTTACTGATATCCTTTTTTACACTACCAATGGATGTTCAAGCAAAAACAATATCAGAGTACGAACAAGAAGTTGCAAAATACACGGCTGAATTAGAAGCAAAGAAAGAAAATCTTGCGAAAAATGAAGCAGAAGTACAAGCAATCTTAAAAAAAATAAAAGAAATTGAAGGGCAAATTGCTGCTGCTGAAGAAGAAATAGAAGCTCTTCAAAAAGAGATAGATGAGAGTGAAATAGAAATCCAAAGAAAGAGTGAAGAAAGTAAGAATATTATTTCTTATTACCAAATTTCAAATGGAGAAAACTCTTACCTAGAATATGTCTTTGGAGCGACTGATATAACGGATATGATTTATAGAATGTCAATTGTAGAACAATTAACAGAATATAATGATAAAGTAATGAGAGAATTGGAAGCTCTAATTAAAAGAAATCAAGAAAGACAAGTAGAATTAAAAGCAAAAGAAGATGAATTAAATACATTAAAAGAAGAATTACTTGCAGAAGAAGCAAGAATTCAAGCAGACTCTAAATATATCAAAGAAAGTATGCCAGGAATTCAAGAACAAATTAATTCTGCAAGAGATTCTGTTCAATACTATAAGAGCCTAGGATGTGGTGCAGATGAAGATATCCAAAAATGTGAATATCGTATTGCACAAGCATCTGGTGGATCCCTACCAAGCGTAGGATTCTTCTCAAGACCAATTCCATATGGATATATGGTGCGTGGTATGTATAGTGGTCATATGGGATATGATATGAGTAGTTCGAATAGAAATATTCCAGTCTATCCAATCGCAGCTGGCTCTATCCATAAGATTTATACTGATACTTGTACCAGTGATTATTGGTGTCAAAGACAAGGATTCTGGTGTAATGGAAATGCCAAAATTGTTGTTGTAAAACATAACTATAATGGAAGATATATTTATTCTTCTTATGTTCATTTAAGTAGTTATGGAGATATCTGGGAAGGTCAATATGTATCAAGAGATAAAATCATCGGATACATGGGAACAACAGGATGTTCAACAGGAGAACATCTTCACCTAGAAATCGCAGACTGTCACTGGAAAGATGGAGGATGTAACTATAATTCCACAAAATGGGCAAGAGGATATGTAGATCGTTTAATTGACCCAGGAAGTTTAATTAACTTCCCTGGAAGCTGGTCTAATAGATAAAAAAAAAAGTATAGTAAAAACTATTCTTTTTTATTTGATATTTTGAATATCATAAGAGTCAACTATTTCAAATAAATTATCACTTGCTGGATGAATCTCCTGATATTCATCAGCAACCGATAAAACAGATTCTCTTCTTCCTGAAATATTTTTAAGTAATACTTTCGTACTATCTTCCGTGCGAATTATAGAAACAACTTTTTGATATAAATTGGGATTATTTAAGAAAAATGGCATATATTTTTTTTCAGAAAAGAAGTACTCTTCAGAATTAATATTGGAATAGATTCTTTGATATTCTTCTTCATCAACAGTTGCACGTAACAAATACTTTGTAAAATGAATTTCTGGGCTTAAGAAAGCAGGAATCGTAAAGAAACGATAAACAGTAAGTTCCAAAGTACCATCTTTTTTAGAAAGAATATCAAAGTCAAAAGAATCCTTTGTTCCTCCAAAGATAATAACACCCTCATAGTCATTTCCTAAATCTGCAGGGACAAACACCATTTTATCAGGATAATGATAAGCATGATAAGGCATATGATTTAAAGTAGCAAGAATCATCTCACAATTTCTTCCTTCAATAGGATTCGGACTAGAAAAAGGAGTAAAACTTCCTAACAAAACATCTGACGCATATGCTCCCGCTTTTTCAAATTCCTTCTTTTGAAATGCATTCATAATAATCTCTCCTCAAGTGAATTGCTCCATATTATATCATAAACTTAATAGAATGTAAACAATCGGGGAATTTATTCATAGAGGAAAACTTTTTATAATGCAATTGGGTGTTAGAAATGAATTCTGATAAAATAGGAAAATTCATATATGAATTAAGAATGAAACAAGGATATAGTCAATATCAATTAGCGGATAAAATCCCAATTTCTAGACAAGCTGTTAGTAAATGGGAAAGAGGAGAAACCATTCCAGATTCTTCTACCTTGATTCGATTAAGTGATATTTTTAATATAACAATTAATGAATTATTAAAGGGAGAAAGAATCAAAAAACCATCGATAGAAGAACTCCAAAAAACAACACTTCAAATCGTAGATGATCATAATAGACAAAGAAAAGAAATAAAGCAGCTATTATGTATTTCAACATCTATTATATTGAGTTTAGTTTTTATCTTTTTATTCTATTATTTTCTAAATTCTTATAATCAAATTAAAGTATATAGAATTGCTTCGAGTAATGAAATGTTTCCAGTAACAGACGGAATTATGATTATCACAAATCAAAAGAGTTATTTAAAAATAGGAACCATTCATAATCCCAATAATCTTACCATTCATAAATTGAAACTAATCTGCAAAAATCAAATGATGTATGAAGGAGAAGATATGAATATTATTCTTCAAAATGAAGCATCTTATGATGAATATAAATTAAAAGACTTAATAGAGAATTCTATCTTAGAAGTCTATTATGGAGAAAATCAAATAGAAAGAATTCTATTATCCTTTCAAAGAGATTTTACGAATAATGCTTTACTATTTCATAATAAGAAAAAAATCACTTCGAATCATTCTTTAAAAAATAGAAAACAGGATTCCGATATAAAAGATTTTATTAAGAAAATAACAAAAGAAGGAAATCATCAAAAGAATGTTTATCAGTATAAAGAATATTACTATTATGAAGATCAACAACTCTTAATAAAAAAGAAGAATAATAAAGTAGAATGGACATATGATGCTTATAATAACCAATATATGTGTCCTACAAATGACTGTGAAAAACGAATTAAAGAAGAAATACAAGAGGAAGGCAACTAACAAGTTCTACCTCTTTTTTGTTTTCTTTCATACAATGAAGAAGAAAGGAGGATAAAATGAAGTCAAAATGGTTAATGATGGTAGTTGCACTATTCTTATTAGGGATGCCAAGTGTATTTGCAAAAGAAGTTTTCTATACAACACCTAATGGTATAGAATTAACGGAAAAAGAATATCATTTTTTAACAAACTATTATTGGGATACTTATCCAGATGAAATGATGAATACTCAATATGAAGAATTTAAAAATTCAGATTTATTATCTAGAAAACTACAAGTAAAAACAAATGATTCTTCAAAAGGTACTTGGCATTCATCTACTTATAAAACTCTGAAGATAGCTTCTGCATGTTCTAGTAGTGATTGTATGATTACAATAACAGCTACTTGGACGTATGATCCTGCAACTCGTAGTTATGATGTGATAGGAGCAAGATTCAGTGGAGTATCTTTAATTTCACATGATTATACATATGTAAGTTATAATAGTGGATACAATTACTACAACAATACAAAAACTTTCTATAACGGAATTGGAAATAGTGTAAAATTACCCGATACAGGAACCAATATAAGAGTCATTCAACAAATCACTACATCAACTGGTGGAATGGTATTTGGAAGTTATCAACACGCAACAACCAATACAACATTACCAGTTAGTAAGTACTATACAATTGATGCAGCTGGATATGGAAGTGTATTCTTATTCTATGGTAGTGCTGTAGGTATTTATGATGGATTTGGTGGAGTCGATATAACGATATAAGTAAAATGCAATCTTTTGATTGCATTTTATGTTATAATAGGGAAAAGAAATGGGATGATTCTATGCCTTTTAAATTAGTATCAAAATATACTCCTAATGGAGATCAACCAAAAGCCATTCAAGAATTAGTAAAAGGAATTCAAGAAGGAAAGAAAGAACAAGTACTTTTGGGAGCAACTGGTACAGGAAAAACATTCACGATTGCGAATGTCATTCAACAAGTGAATAAACCAACCCTTGTACTTGCACACAATAAGACATTAGCAGGTCAATTATACTCTGAATTAAAAGAATTATTTCCAGAAAACAGAGTAGAATATTTCGTATCTTATTATGATTATTATCAACCAGAAGCCTATGTACCTTCAACCGATACCTATATTGAAAAAGACTCCTCTATTAATGATGAAATCGATGAATTAAGACATGCTGCAACTTCAGCCCTAATCTCAAGAAGAGATGTTATCGTAGTAGCATCTGTTTCTTGTATCTATGGGATTGGAGAAGTAGAAGAATATAAAAGTAAAATGTTAACTCTAACAGTCGGAGAAAAAATGTCTAGAGAGCAAGTCTTAATGAAATTAGTAGATATGTTATATGAAAGAAATGATATGGACTTCAAACGTGGATCTTTCCGTGTTAGAGGAGATGTATTAGAAATCATTCCAGCAGGACAAAGAAAAACAGGATATCGAATTGAATTCTTTGATGATGAAATTGATCGTATAACAGAAATCGATGTTTTAACAGGAGTCGTAACAGAGAACGTTAAAAATGTAAGTATCTTTCCCGCAAGTCACTTCGTAGTAGGGGATGACAAGATGAAAGCTGCTATCGAAAGAATTAAACAAGAGTTACAAGAACGACTAAAAGAATTAAAAGATCAAAATAAATTACTCGCTGCAGAACGTCTAGAACAAAGAACCAACTATGATTTAGAGATGCTGGAAGAGACAGGATTCTGTTCCGGTATTGAAAACTATTCTGCTCCGATGGCAGGAAGAGCAAAAGGAGAAACACCAACTACGTTAATGGATTTCTTTCCAGAGGATTATCTATTAGTAGTAGATGAATCTCATGTAACATTACCACAAGTTAGAGGAATGTATAATGGAGACCGTGCAAGAAAACTAAATCTTGTAGAATATGGTTTTAGATTACCAAGTGCACTTGATAATAGACCGTTAAAGTATGAAGAATTTGAATCAAAAATTAATCAAGCAATTTATGTATCCGCAACTCCAGGAGATTATGAATTATCTCATACACATGGAAAATTTGTAGAACAAATCATTCGTCCAACAGGATTATTAGATCCAACGATTGAAGTTAGAAAAACAGAAGGACAAATCGATGATTTAGTAGGAGAGATTAATAAGAGAATACAAAATAATGAAAGAGTATTAGTCACAACTCTAACGATTCGTATGGCAGAAGAATTAACAAATTATCTAAAAGAATTAGATATGAAAGTAGCTTATCTTCATAGTGAAGTTAAAACACTAGAAAGAATGCAAATTATTCATGATATTAGAACAGGTAAATATGATGTATTAGTAGGAATTAACTTATTAAGAGAAGGACTAGATATTCCAGAAGTAAGTTTAATTGCGATTCTAGATGCTGATAAAGAAGGATTCTTAAGAAGCACTAGAAGTTTAATTCAAACAGTTGGAAGATGTGCAAGAAATGCAAATGGACATGTTATCTTCTATGGAGACTCTATTACAGATTCTATGAAAGAAGCAATGGAAGAAACAGCTCGTCGTAGACAAATCCAAGAAAAGTATAATGAAGAACACAATATAACACCAAAGACAATTATCAAAGAAATTAGAGATGTTATTTCTAATACAGATTTAACAGAGAAGAAAGATAAGAAATTATCAAAGAAAGAAATAGAAAAGAATATGGCTCTTATTGAACAAGAAATGAGAGAAGCAGCTAAGAATTTAGACTTTGAAAGAGCCATGGAATTAAGAGATATTTTATTTGAAATGAAATCACAGTAGGGGGAACTATGGTTAATCAAAACATAATAAAGGAACTCAAAAAGAAGAAAAAGGGACACATTTTATTCAATTATCAAATTCCAAGCGATTTATATTATCTACCAGAAATGATTCAGGATGATATAGTAGTAGATTTATCGGTCGTAGAATGGATGTCTGTATCTCCTATTGTATTGGTAGAAGAAAAAGATGGAAAAATGACAGCAGCAGATAAAGACTATTCAATAGAAGTTGCAAGAAAATATATCGCAACAAGACTATTAGCGGAATTAGAGAAAAAATATCCACAGTTAAAAAAATACAGTGGTTCTGAGTTTTTACCAATCTTTTTAAAGAGTGATAGAGAAGAGTATCAAAGAAAAAAGAACTATATTTATGGATTGAAAGATGTAGAAGATATGCTATCGGTAGAAGGAATTCAATTAGACCGTGTCCATTTTATTATGAATGGAACTCGTTCTGACCATCTATGTGATGCCTTATCGATTCTTTTATCAGATGATACACCATTTAGCGTATCTATCTATTGTTCTCCAAATGGATTCTATACATACTATATTCCAGATTCTAAAGATAGAATTGTTTTAGAAAAAGCCTATAGTTTTAAGGTCTATAATAAACTTGAAGAGGGTTTCTTAAATAAAGCAAAAAAGCCAAAAGAAAGCAGGAAAAAATATGATTAACCCAAGCATTCAAAAAGAATTAGAAAGGAAGAAAAAGGGACACATTATTTTTGAAAATCAACTCGCAAGGGATATGAGGGAATTACCAAGCTTAATAAAAGAGCCAATCATTGAAATTCCTCCAGAAGAATGGTATTATGTAACCGATTTAACGGTGGTAGATGAATATGGAAATGTTGCAGACAAAGACTATAAAATAGAAGTTGTTAGAAAGTATCTCGCAACCAAAATACTAGCTTCTTTAGAGAAAAGACATCCAGAGTTACAAAAGTATGAAGGATCAAGTTTTTTACCAATCTTTTTGAAAGGCGATAGAGAAGAATATGCAAGAAAAAAGAACCATATTTATGGATTGAAAGATGTGGAAGATATTTTAGGAATAGAAGGAATTCAAGAGGACAGAATCCACTTTCTAATGAATAACACTGGATCCAATCTTCTTTGCGATTCACTATCAATTCTATTATCAGATGATACTCCATTTAGTGTATCTTTCTATCTATGTCCAAGTGGATTTTCTACGTATTATATTCCAGATTCTAAAGAAAAAATTCACTTGCAATGTGCTTATAATTACACTGTTTATAGAAGAAGTGATTTTGTAAGACAAAATCGTGTAAGAAAAGGAAAACAAAAGAAAAAGAGCGATGAAAAAGTATAAGAAAATATACATTGAAATAACAAATAACTGCAATCTTCATTGCAGTTTTTGTAGTCCTGTAACAAGACCTAGAAAAAATATGTCTCTAGATGAATTTAAAAGTATTTTAGAAAAAATACATACCTATACAGATTATATTTATCTACATGTAAAGGGAGAACCACTTCTTCATCCACAAATAATAGAGTTTATCAAAGAAGCAGAGAAATATCATTTAAAAGTAAATCTAACGACGAATGGTACTTTGTTTTCAAGAATTGCCAAAGAATTAGGTACTTGTAAGAATCTAAATAAAATCAATTTTTCACTTCACTCAGAAAATGAAAAAGAGAATTATTTAGAAGATATATTTGAAAACATAAAGTATTTATCTCCAAAAACAACTGTAATATACCGATTATGGACCTTGAAAGATAAAAGATTAGATGAAAAATCCACAAAAATAGTGGATAAAATAAAAAACTATTATCATCTTTCCACAGAAACAGTGGATAAAATAAAAAGAGAAAACAATGTTAAGATAGCTCCTTCTATCTATATTGATAAAGATAATGAATTTGAATGGCCAAAAGAAAGTTCTTATAAAAGCAAAGGATACTGTTATGCATTAAAAACACAAATAGCCATTCTAGTAGATGGAACTGTAGTACCGTGTTGTCTAGATTCAGATGGAAAAGTACCACTAGGAAATATTTTTGAAGAAGAACTAGAAGAAATTAGAAAAAAACCAATTTACGAATCTCTTCAAAAATCATTTCAAGATCGAAATCCAATTGCGACATTATGTCAATCTTGTACATTTAAAGAACGTTTATAACTGTAAAGCAAGTGAAATAATCACTTGTTTTTCTTGAAAATAGAATCAATTTACTATATCTTTAAAATAGAATAGTGAGGGATTATTATGAGATGTACCAGTTGCGGAACAGATAATAATGATGGGCAAAAATTTTGTAGAGCTTGTGGAACTCCTTTTGAGCAACAAGCACCACAACAACCAGTACAAAATATGAATGTTGGGATGGGAGCTAATCCAAATCCAGAAATGAATATGGGATTAAATCCACAACCACCAATGCAAAACCAAATGCCAACGCCAATGCAAAACCAAATGCCAGTGCAAAACCAAATGCCAATGCAAAACAACCAACCTAAAAAATCTGGTGGAAAAATAATTGGTATTATCGCAGGTGTAATAGTAGGAATCTTTGTATTCTTGTATGTATTAGGATCAAATGTCATTAATTCAGATCATCTTACAGGAAATTATAAATGTTCCTTATCAGCTGCCGATACAAATAGAGGTATCTATATAGCATTCAATGAAGATAAAACATTTAGTATGCAAGATGCTACTGCTACTATAAAAGGAACCTATAGAATTACAAAAGAAGAATATGATTCAGAAGAGATGATTAAATCATATGCTTTAATCTTAAGAGCAACTTATCGTTTTATTAATGGACAAGTATCAACAGAGCCATTAGAAATCCCATTTGCTTTTGCTGCAAATGAGAATGGATTTGCTGCGTTAGTAAATGGAGAAACAAAGACCGTTTACTATTGTGAAAGACAATAATAAAGAAGCAGAAGAATCTGCTTTTTTTTATGGATTTATGATATAATATGAAACAGGTGATTTTATGGATAAAATTATTATTAAAGGTGCAAGAGAAAATAATTTAAAGAATATTAATATTGAACTACCTAAAAATAAATTAATTGTTATGACAGGTTTATCAGGTTCTGGTAAATCTTCTTTGGCGTTTGATACGATTTATGCAGAAGGACAAAGAAGATATGTAGAAAGCCTATCAGCTTATGCAAGACAATTCTTAGGAAATTCAGAAAAGCCAGATGTAGATTCTATCGAAGGATTATCTCCTGCCATATCCATCGATCAAAAAACAACCAATAATAATCCAAGATCAACGGTTGGAACTGTAACAGAAATTTATGATTACTTAAGATTAGTATTCTCAAGAGTAGGAGTTCCTTACTGTCCGAATCATAATATTCCAATCTCTTCTCAAAGTGTAGAAGAAATGACAAACAAAGTAATGGAGTATCCACTTGGAACAAAAATAATAATTATGTCTCCAGTTGTTCATGGAGAAAAAGGAACTCATAAAGATTTATTAGAAAGACTTCGTCAAGAAGGATATATCAGAGTCCGTGTAAATGATGAAATGATGGACTTAAGTGAAGATATTGATTTAGAAAAGAATAAAAAAGATAAGATTGATGTAGTAATCGATCGAATTGCTTTAAAAGAAGAATCAAGATCTCGTTTGTTTGAAGCCATAGAACAAGCAACAAAACTATCAGGAGGAAAAGTAGTCATTCAAATATTAGGAGATGAGAAAAAAGAATTAGTTTTCTCAGAACAATTTGCTTGTCCACACTGTGAATTCTCTCTACCAGAACTAGAACCAAGAATCTTTAGTTTTAATGCCCCTTATGGAGCATGTCCTGATTGTAAGGGATTAGGAATGAAACTACAAATTGATCAAGATTTATTATTACCAGATCAATCTAAAAGTATAAATGAAGGTGCTATTAAAACATTAACAGATGACCCAGAAGCCATTGAATTTATGGAATTAGAATGTTTATGTAACCACTATAAAATAGATATGAATAAACCTTGGTCAAAATTATCAAAAAAACATCAAGATCTAATTCTATTTGGTAGTGATGAACCTATTCGTATTAAATTCACTACAAAAGGTGGATTAAAGAAAGATAAATTAGATTTCTATGAAGGAATTATTAACCGATTAGAAAGAAGATATATGGATACCAATTCTGAATGGATTCGTGAATGGTTAGAAAACTACATGGTTGAACATACTTGTGAAACATGTAATGGAGCCAGATTAAATGATGGAGTATTACAAGTAAAATTAGGTGGAAAAAATATCTATGAAGTAACACAATTATCTATTAAAGAATTAATCCCATTCTTTGAAAATTTAAAGTTATCAGAAGAAAAGAAAGAAATTGCGGCCTTAGTGATTAAAGAAATCTTAGATCGACTACATTTCCTAAAGAATGTAGGATTAGAATATTTAACACTTAGTAGAAGTGCAGGTACTCTATCCGGAGGAGAAGCACAACGTATTAGACTCGCAACCCAAATAGGATCACACTTAACAGGAGTATTATATGTATTAGATGAACCAAGTATTGGACTACATCAAAGAGATAATGAAAAACTAATCAATTCCCTATTAGAGATGAGAGATTTAGGAAATACTCTAATCGTAGTAGAACATGATCATGAAACAATGCTTGCATCTGACTATTTAGTAGATATTGGTCCAGGAGCAGGTGACAAAGGGGGAGAAGTCGTAGCTTGCGGAACCCCAGAAGAGGTTATGAAGAACAAAAACAGTATCACCGGAAAATATTTAAGTGGAGAATACTGTATTGAAATTCCAAAAAAGAGAAGAAAAGGTACTGGAAAAGTTTTGAAAGTTAAAGGTGCTAGAGAAAACAATTTAAAGGGAATTGATGTAGATTTTCCACTAGGAACTTTCACTTGTGTAACAGGAGTATCTGGTTCTGGTAAATCTTCTTTAGTAAACGAAATTCTTTGTAAGGCAATTTCACAGAATCTATATAAGAGTAAAGAAAAACCAGGAAAATTTGATAAGATCCTCGGAATGGATAACATCGATAAGATAGTTGCTATCTCTCAAAACCCAATTGGTAGAACTCCAAGAAGTAATCCAGCAACCTATACAGGAGTATTTGATGATATTCGTGAATTATTCACCACGACAAAAGAAGCAAAAATGTTTGGCTATGAAAAGAATCGTTTCTCCTTTAATGTAAAAGGAGGAAGATGTGAAGCTTGCCGTGGAGATGGAGTGAAAAAAATAGAAATGCATTTCTTACCAGATGTATATGTCCCATGTGAAGTATGTCACGGAACTCGTTATAATCGGGAAACTCTAGATATTAAATATAAAGGAAAGAACATTGCAGAAGTACTAGAAATGAGAGTAACAGAAGCATTAGACTTTTTTGAAAATGTTCCTAAAATAAAAAGAAAACTACAAGTAATTGAAAATGTAGGATTAGGTTATATTAAATTAGGACAAAGTGCTCCTACATTATCAGGAGGAGAAGCTGAAAGAGTAAAACTTGCGAAGGAATTACAAAAAGTTTCTACAGGAAAAACTCTATTTGTATTAGATGAACCAACAACCGGACTACATACGGATGACATTAAGCGCTTACTTGCAATTTTACAAGAAATAGTAGATAATAAAGATACCGTAATCGTCATTGAACATAACCTAGATGTAATCAAAACAGCAGACTATATTATAGACTTAGGACCTGAAGGAGGAGACGGTGGAGGAACGGTTGTCGCAACGGGAACTCCAGAAGAAGTCTCTAAGGTAAAAGAGTCTTATACGGGACAATTCTTAAAGAAAATATTATAGAGGTGGAACATGCAACTAATTATAAAGGAGAAGAATAAAGTAAGAATTAATCGTTTTATCGATTGGATCTTATACATGATTGGTTATACCATTGTATTTATATTAGTAACTAGTTTATTTGATTCTATTTATATAGAACCAAATCATGCAATTATCAATTCTTGTATTATTGTTTTACTAATCTATATCTTAAATAAAACAATTAAACCAATCTTAGTAACCTTAACCATTCCTATCACAGGAATTACGTTAGGATTATTTTATCCTTGTATTAATGTATTTATATTAAAACTAGTAGACTGGATCTTAGGACCTTACTTTGATATTAATAATCTATGGATTGCACTTGTCGCTGCAATACTTTTATCCATAACAAACTTTATTATGGAAAAGATTATCGCAAGAATCATAAGGACGGTAAAGAAAAATGGATAGTACAATGATTGATTTTGGAATATTCCAAATTAAATGGTATTCCTTTTTCATCTTACTAGCGATCGCAACAGCATCTCTTCTTATTTGGAGAGAAGCCAAAAGAAAAAAGATCAGTGAAGACTATATAACAGACATTCTCTTCTACGGAATCCTTATTAGTATTCTAGGAGCAAGAATCTATTATGTAATCTTTAACTTATCGTATTATTTCAAATATCCATTAGAAATCTTCATGATTTGGAATGGAGGATTAGCCATTCATGGAGGAATGATTGCGTTCCTATTATTCTTATATTTCTATACAAAGAAGAATAAGAAAAACTTCTTACTCACAACCGATATTCTATCAGTAGGAGTAATCATTGCACAAGCAATCGGTAGATGGGGAAACTTCTTTAATCAAGAAGCTTATGGAAGAGTAGTATCTTTACAATTCTTAAAAAATCTACATCTTCCAAATTGGATTATTAATAATATGTATATAGAAGGACAATATAGAGAACCAACCTTTCTCTATGAATCCATCTTTTCCATGATTGGATTTATCCTATTATTAATCATTCGAAAGAATCAAAAAATCAAAACAGGTCAACTAACAGGAATCTATATGATTTGGTACGGAATCGTAAGATTCATCATTGAATCATTCCGATCAGATTCCTTAATGTTAGGTCCTATCAAAATAGCCCAACTCATCTCTATTATCTTAATAGTAGTTGGAATCTATTTACTCACAAAGAATCAAAAAAGGGAAAAACTATACGATAAAGATACAATAGAGAAAAAATAGAGGAGGAACTTTATGTATAAAAAAGTAGTTGTAATGGGTGGAGGAACGGGTATTTCCTACTTATTAAGAGGATTAAAAGATTTCCCAGTAGATATCACCGCAATCATTACGGTATCAGATAATGGAAGATCAACAGGAAGATTAAGAGAAGAATTTCATACACCAGCTGTAGGAGATATTAGAAAGGTTATTACAAATTTATCTCAAATTGATGATCCAATTAAGAAAATGATGTCTTATCGTTTCAATACTTCTAGTGATTTAGATGGACATGCAGTTGGAAACTTAATCTTAACGGCTATGTTAGATATTACGGGATCACTAAAAGATTCTGTTGCTTACTTAAGCAAATTATTAGACGTAAGACATACCGTTTTACCAATATCAGAAGATTCTGATTTAACCCTTATGGGATTAGATGTAGATGGAAATGTAATTGAAGGAGAAGAACAAATTACAGAAGCCCATAAAAAGTTTCAAAAAATCTACTATAAAACAGAACCAATCGTTCTACCAGAAGTACTACATGCCATTGAAGAAGCAGACTTAATTATTTTCAGTATGGGAAGCTTATATACAAGTGTTCTTCCAAATATAATTTGTAAAGATGTAGAAAAAGCACTAGATAAAGCAAAAGCACCAATCATGTATTTATCTAATATCGTTACACAACCAGGAGAAACAGATGGATTCACGGTAGGAGATCACGTTAAACTTTTAAATCGATATTTAAATAAAAGAAAAGTAGATGTTGTTATCGCAAGTAACACAAAAATATCTGAAAAGATGGCAAAGAAATATGAGTCTGAAGAGCAAAAAGACCCAGTATTAATCGATTATGATGAATTAAAGAAAATAGGAGTAGAATTACTTGAAGATGATTTAATGATTATTGACGATGATAATACATTAAAACATAATAGTTTAAAACTAAGTTCTGTTATCTTCTCGTATTTAATGAGAAAATAATGTCATTCACAGTTCGTATTAAAGAAGAAATATCGACGATTAAAAGTAATGAAACAGAGTCTCAAGCAGAATTATCCGCTTATATTCGTAATAGTGGAACGATAGAAAAATCATCTATCTTAATGACCACAGAAAATAAGTTTATAGTAGATAGAATTACTTCTATGATTCATGAAATCTATAAAGTAGATTCAAAAGTAGAAACCATTGAAAATTTAAATTTTAGTAAAAAAGATTTATTTCAAATCACAATTCCAAAAGACAGTAAAATGTTAAAAGATTTAGGAGTTTTAGATGAAAAAGAAAGAGTTCTAAATACTGTTCCAAACTATATTGTAGGAGGAAATGAAGAAATCAGAGCTTACTTAAGAGGAGTATTCTTAGCTTCTGGAAGTATTAATGATCCGAAAACATCAAGATATCATATGGAATTATTAGTAAAAGAACCAGATGAATCCGTATTTGTACAAAAACTATTAAATCTATTTGATTTAAATGCAAAAATACTAAATCGTGATAAAGGATATATGATTTATATCAAAGAAGCAGAAAAGATTAGTGACTTTCTAAAAATATTAGGAGCGAATCAAGCTGTTTTATACTATGAGAATGTAAGAATCTATAGAGACCAAAAAAATAAAACCAATCGATTGAATAACTGTGAACAAGCAAACATGGATAAAATCATTCAAACCGCAGCTTCTCAGTTAGAAGATATTGAAATTATAGAAGAAAATGATGGAGTCATGCTTTTAGATGAAAAAGAAACAGAAGTATTAGAATATCGTAAAAAATATCCGGAAACTTCTCTAAAAGAACTTGCAGAAATCATTTCTCTAGAAACAGGAAAATCTATCACAAAATCTGGTTTAAATCATCGATTAAGAAAAATTAAAGAACTAGCAGATAGTTTCCGTAAAATGAAAGAAGAAAAGAAGGATTAACCTTCTTTTTTTATGAAAGTATGATATACTATTGTCATAATAGGGAGTGGTAAATATGATAGATACTATCGAAGTAACCATTAATGGAAAAAAACATCAATATAGTAAAGGAATCACTTTACAAGAGATTTATGGAGATTTCCAAGATAAATATCAATATCCAATATTAATCGCAAGAGTTGATAATAGATGGAGAGAGTTAACTCATAAATTAGAGGAAAACTGTACAGTTGAATTTCTAGATTTAACTTCTTCAGAAGGAAATAGAGTTCATATTTATGGACTTACTTTCATATTGATTTATGCTATTAAAAGACTATTTGGAAAAGATGCAGATGTTATTGTTCAACACTCAGTTGATAAAGGTGTTTTATTCCAATCAACATTTAAATTAAATGAAGAAAAAGTGGAACGAATTAAAGCAGAAATGAAAGAAATCATAAAAAGAGATTTACCTTTCACAAAAGTAACGATTGATCGTATTGAGGCAATTAACTATTTTGAAGAAATTGGAGATATCGTAAAAGCAAAAGTATTAAGATATAGTATGGACAACTACGTAACTTTATATCGTTTAGGAAATATCTATAATACGTTCTATAATCCAATGCCAATCTCAACAGGAAAACTACCAGACTTTGATTTGTCTTATATAAAAGATAATAGTTTTTCACTAAGATTCCCAACAGTATATATACCAGATAAGATTAAGAAGTACCAACATCATCCTAAATTATTTGAAATTTATGAATTCTATAAGATGTGGGGAAAAGTCATGCAAGTACAAAATGCAGCTGACTTAAATAGAATTGTATCTTCTGGTAAAATAGGAGACTTAATTAAAATAGATGAAACGGCTCAAGGATATCGTCTATTAGATATTGGAAAAAGTATTTATGAAAGAATAGATAAAGTAAAAATCGTTCTAATCGCAGGACCTTCTTCTGCAGGGAAAACAACAACTTCTAGAAAATTATCTATGTTCTTAGAATGCTTTGGAATGCATCCAAAAGCATTAAGTATGGATGATTATTTCTTAGATCGAAAAGATTGCCCAAAAGATGAAAATGGAGAATATGATTTTGAATGCTTAGACGCAGTAGACTTAAAACTATTTGATAAACAAGTAGGAGAATTATTAAAGGGAGAAGAAGTTACAATCCCAACATTTAACTTTGTCTATGGAGTTAAAGAATATAAAAAGACTATGAAATTAGAAGAGGATGATATCTTAATCATTGAAGGTATTCATGCCTTAGATACAAAAGTCTTAACAAATATTCCAAGAGAAAAGAAATATAAAATCTATATTTCCCCTCTAACAGAAATCAATCTAGATAATCATAATCGTATCGCAACCACGGATAATAGATTATTAAGAAGAATTGTAAGAGATAATCGAACAAGAAACTACAAGGTGGAAGACACAATCTCTTCTTGGGGAAAAGTAAGACGTGGGGAGGAATTATACATCTTCCCATATCAAGATGAAAGTGACGCAATTATAAATTCTGCTGCCATGTATGAAATAGGAGTATTAAAAACCTATGCAGAGCCATTACTATATGCAGTAGATCCAAAATCTCCTTACTATGAAGAAGCAAAGAGATTATTAAAAATACTTCGTTTATTCTTACCAATTCCATCAGACTCCATCCCAGAAGATGCAGTCTTAAGAGAATTCATAGGAGGAAGTTATTTCCACGAATAGAAAAATACCTCGAATTGGTATTTTTTTATTGACAAATAGTATATACAATGTATATACTATAAATGGAGGCGATAGTATGGAAATAAAATTACAAAAATGGGGAAACTCATATGGAATTAGAATTCCTAGCACTATGCTAAAAGCGCTAAATATAAATGTTTCGAGTGATAGGATTACTTTAGAACAACAAGACGATAAAATTGTGTTGTCAAAGTCGAAGAACAAAAAAATATCATTAAAAGAAAGATTCGAAAATTATAAAGGAAACAATTTGGCAAAAGAATTTTCTTGGGATGATCCAATAGGAGAAGAAATATGGTAAAAGAATACATTCCAAAACAAGGAGATATTGTGTATTTAGATTTTAATCCTACAAAAGGTCATGAGCAAAAAGGAAAGAGGCCTGGATTAGTAGTAAGTACTAATACTTTTAATAAATATACAAAATTGGTATTAGTATGCCCAATTACAACGAACACAAAAGAATTTCCAACACACTATATATTAGAAGACTCTAAAATTATAAAAGGTTCTGTTCTATGTGAACATGTGAGAAGCATAGATTTTAAAAATAGAAATGTTACTTTTATTGAAAAAGCGAGCGATAATGATTTATTAAGCACAATAATGTTATTAAATGCTTGCATCGAAGACTGAAAAAAGAAGAGATTTTATCTTCTTTTTTATTGAAAGAAAATCAATAAAAATATATAATAAAGTAGGAGGATGAGAAAATGATTAGAGTGGCAATCAATGGGTTCGGAAGAATAGGTAGATTATGCTTTCGATTGATGGAAGAAAACCCAGAATTTGAAGTAGTAGCTGTTAATGATTTAACAGATGCTGAACAACTTGCATATCTTTTGAAATACGATACAAATCATAGAAATTATCGTATTGATGAGATTTATGCAGAAGGAGACTATATCGTAGTAGGAAATAGACACGTTAGAGTCTATGCTGAAAAAGATCCAGCTATGTTACCATGGAAAGATCTTGATGTAGACGTAGTATTTGAATGTACAGGACTATTTACTTCAGATGAAAAGGCAATGGCTCACATCAATGCAGGAGCAAAACATGTTATTATTTCAGCACCAGCTAAGGGAGATGTTAAAACAGTAGTTTATAACGTTAACCATGAAATTTTAACAGGAGAAGAAAAGATTATTAGTGCAGCTTCATGTACTACAAACTGCTTAGCACCAGTAGTAGATGTACTAGACAAAGAATTTGGAATTGTAAAAGGATATATGACAACAGTTCATGCTTATACAAATGACCAAGCATCTTTGGATATTGCACATAAGAAAGGACATTTAGCTCGTAGAGGACGTGCTTGCGCAGCAAATATCGTTCCAGCATCTACAGGAGCAGCTTCAGCAATCGGACTTGTATGCCCTAACCTAGAAGGAAAGTTAGATGGTACGGCAATGCGTGTACCAGTACCTACTGGATCAGTAGTAGACTTAACACTAGAATTAGGAAGAAATACAACTGCTGAAGAAATTAATGACGTATTAAAAGCACATACAAATGAAACACTAGAATTTACAATGGATCCAATTGTATCATCAGACGTAATTGGAAGACGTTGTGGTTCATTAGTAGATGGATTATCAACCAACGTTCTAGAAGTAGATGGAAAACAATTAGTAAAAGTAGTTTCTTGGTATGATAATGAAATGAGTTATACAGCACAAATGGTTAGAACAGCTAAATTTTTAATGAATATAGATAGGAGATAATTATGGTAGTAATATTAGTAGTTGTAATTATTATTTTACTAGGATCAATTAGACAAATTGATCAATATGAAAGAGGTATTTTATTTACTTTTGGTAAATTCTCTAAGATATTAAATCCAGGATGGAATATTGTATTACCAATTGTTCAATCATTTAGAAAAGTAGATATCAGAACAAAAGCAGTAGACGTTCCAGAACAAGAAACGATTACAAAAGATAACGTTTCTATTAGAATCAATGCAGTTATCTATTACAAAATATTTGATGCAGGAAAAGCAATTTGTGAAGTACAAGACTATTACTATGCCGTAAGTCAATTAGCACAAACGACAATGCGTAATGTAGTTGGTTCTGTAACACTTGATGAATTATTAAGTGAAAGAGAAAAAATCTCTAACGGTATTTGCCAAGTAATAGATGCTGCTACTGACCCATGGGGAATCAAAGTAGAAAACGTTGAATTAAAAGACGTATGTCTTCCAGAAGAAATGAAGAGAGTTATCGCAAAAGCTGCTGAAGCAGAAAGAGAGAAACAAGCAATTCTTACAAAAGCAGCTGGAGAAGTGGAAGCTGCTAATAGCTTAGCACAAGCTGCTAATACAATGGGAAGTACTCCAGGAGCTCTTCATTTAAGAACATTATCAACATTAAATGATTTAAGTTCAGACCAATCTAATACAATTATTTTTGCAGTACCAATTGAGGTATTAAAAGCGGTAGAAGGACTAAATACTTATTTTAGTAATAAGAATAATAAAGAGTAAGAAAAATCTTACTCTTTTTTCTTTTTTAAATAAGAAAAAAATGCTATAATTTTGATAGATAGGAGAATTGGCTATGAGAACAATAAAAGATTTAGATATTGAAAACAAAAAAGTAATTATAAGATGTGATTTTAACGTACCAATAAAAGATGGAAAAATAACAGATGATACTAGAATTCAAGCAGCATTAGAAACCATTCAATACTGTTTGGATAAAAATGCAAAGGTAATACTACTTTCTCACTTAGGAAGAGTTAAGGAAGAAGCAGACCTTGCAAAGAACGATTTAGCCCCTGTAGCAGATCGTTTATCAAAACTATTAAAGAAAGATATTCTATTTAGTGAAAAAACTCGTGGAGAAGAACTAGAAGCAGTAATTGATAGTATGGAACCAGGAGATGTATTACTAATACAAAATACTAGATATGAAGACTTGGATGGTAAGAAAGAAAGTAGTAATGACGAAGAACTAGGAGCTTATTGGGCTTCTTTAGGAGATGTATTTGTTAATGATGCATTTGGAACGATTCATAGAGCACATGCATCTAATGTAGGAATTGCCTCTCATTTACCATCTGCAGTAGGATTCTTAATTGAAAGAGAATTAAATGCACTAAGTGTATTAGAAAATCCACCACATCCATTTATTGTGGTATTAGGAGGAGCAAAAGTAGCAGATAAGATTGGTGTCATTGAAAATCTAGTTACAAAAGCAGATAAGATTCTAATTGGTGGAGGAATGGCTTTCACATTCTTAAAAGCAAAAGGATATGAAATAGGAAAATCTCTTCTAGATGAAGAAAATCTAGATTTCTGTAAAAGAATGTTAGAAGAACACAGTGATAAGATTGTTCTTCCAGTAGATTTTGCAGTTACAAATGAATACAGTAATGATGAAGAATATCGTGTAAGAGGAATCAATGAGTTCCATGCAGATGAAATGGGATTAGACATTGGAAATCAAACAGTAGAATTCTTTAAACAAGTTGTAGAAGACGCTGCTATTGTGATTTGGAATGGACCTCTTGGAGTATATGAATTTGATCAATATAAGAAAAATACCGATGAACTATTAAAATATTTAGTAGTGAACGACATAAAAGTTATTCTTGGAGGAGGAGATATTGTTGCCGCTGCAACAGCAGCAGGATATAAAGATAAAGTATATCACGCCTCTACTGGAGGAGGAGCAACTCTAGAATACTTAGAGGGTAAGAAATTACCAGGTTTAGAAGCTATTAAATAAAAAAATAGTATGGGTGAGGGAAGAATATGCAAAAACTATATCTAGTAAATCCATTTGATGGTGAACAAGTAAGAAGAATTCAAGAGTTTGAAGAAGAGCAGGGTATTCATACGGATACAATGTCTTTTCTTGAGAGAATCCAATCTTCTTGTACGGAAGAAGAATATCAATGGAGAAAGAAAAATAAAAATGAAATAGAAGAAGATCTTATCATAGAGAAAGATTCTAAAGTAATTGATAGTTGTCATATTTATGGAGAGAAGGACATGAAAAGATGCCGTATTTCCTTTGCCCCAATTAAAAGAAAATCAAGAAAACTAATCGCACTCGCAACAGAATATTCCACATCTACCCTTGGAATGGAAGAAGTATTTATTAAAGTATCTCCTGAAGATGAAAGTTTATTAAGTTTATTAGGAAAAGAAAATTTTGAGAATTTAGGAGAAGAAAGCGGTAGTATATTATTTCTGAAAGAAAAAGAAGCCGATACAGAAAAAGGAAGTAATTATGAAAATAATCAAAAAAAATAATACAATTATCCTTTTAATTATCACAATCATTGTTTTATACGTTGTATTAAAGAATGATTTTAATGATATTATTAAAGCTTTTCAAACAATCGATAGTAGATATATAGTGGTTGCACTTTTGTTTTATTCTCTTTCGATTGGAATAAAAGGAGCTGTGAATTATATCATTGTAAATGATAAAACAAAGATTAGTTTAAAAGAAGCAATTAAGCATAATTGGATTGTACAATTATTTAATGGAGTTACTCCTTTCGCAACCGGAGGAGAACCTATGGAAGTTTATATGCTAACAGAGCATGATATTCCTGTCGCAACCGCAACCAATTATACCATTCAAGCATTTATCTGTTATCAGACAGCTTTAGTATTATTTGGACTATTTGCAGTTACGTATAATGCAATATTCCATATCTTTCCAAAAGTAATATTATTATCAAGATTAGTATTACTAGGATTTGGAATTAATATTATGGTAATCATAATACTATTTACGATTGCAAATTCTAAAAGAGTATCTAGTAAACTTGGAAGGATTTTTATTAAGATATCAAAAAAATTGAAATTAAAAGTATCAGAAGAAGATGTATATAAAAAAATAGAAGACTATCAAAGAGGTATGAGCGAGACAAAAAAAAGAAAAGGACTCATGTTTAAAGGAGTTCTTATGAATTTAGTTAGTCTTTCTTGCTTATATGTAACTCCTTTATTTGTATTATTTAGTATGGGAGATTTTACAAACTTATCTTTGTTAAATGCCTTAACATCTTCTGCTTATGTATATGTAATGGGAGCTTTTGTGCCAATACCGGGAGCTAGTGGAGGAATCGAGTTTGGATTTACACAGTTCTATGGGAACTTTATTGGAAAATCTAAAATGGGTGCTGTATTACTATTATGGAGATTTATCACTTATTATTTAGGGATTATTATTGGAGCTCTTATCTTTAACTTAGAAAAGAAGGTGAAACGATGAGAATCGGTATCTTCACAGAAACTTATTCACCCTATATTAGTGGATTAGTAACAAGTGAAGTAATGTTGAAAAATGCCCTAGAAAAACTAGGACATGAAGTCTATGTAGTAACCGCAAACTTAGAAAGCTTTAAATATGAGTATGATGAAAAAGAAAGAGTATTAAAGATACCAGGAATTCCAACAGGAATCTATGATTCCAGACTAACGAGTATTTATCCAGTAAAAGCAGTTAAGTTAATAAGAAGTTGGAAATTAGATGTCATTCATTCTCAAACAGAGTTTGCGATAGGAACATTCGCAAGACTAATCGCAAAACAATATAATATTCCTTTAGTTCATACATATCACACATTATATGAAGATTATGTTCACTATATAACAAAGGGATATTTCAATAAATCCAGTAAGAAAATAGTAGAGTACTTATCAAAATTCTATTGTGAAACAACCGCAACAGAGTTGATTGTACCTACTAATAAGATTTATAAATTATTTAGAGAAAAGTATCAATTTAAAAAGAATATTAATATTATTCCAACAGGAATTGAAGTAGAACGATTCTTTAAAGAAAACATTTCTACCAAAGAAGTAGAGAATCTAAAAAAACAGTTGCATCTTTTGAAAAAAGACTTTATCATTCTATTTGTAGGAAGACTTGCAGAAGAGAAGAATGTTGAATTCCTATTAGAGTCTCAAAAACGAATTGCAAAGGACTATCCAAATATTAAATTAGTAATCGTTGGAGATGGACCAGATAAAGAAAAATATGAAGAATATGCAAAAGAATTAGGGTTGGTTGGAAACACCATTTTCACAGGAAAAGTTGCTTGGGAAGATATGCCTTACTACTATCATATGGCAGATATCTTCGCAACGGCTTCTAAAACAGAAACACAAGGGTTAACTATCATAGAAGCAATGGCAGCAAATGTAGTTCCTGTTTGTATGAGAGATGAAGCTTTCTTAAGTATGGTAACAGAAGACTTGGATGGAGTATTCTTTGAAACAGAAGAAGAATATGAAAATCAAATTATTCGTTTATACAAAGATGAGGAAGAAAGAAAAAGACTTGATCGACAAGCAAGAATTCAAGCAGAAACTTATAGTTCTAAATACTATGCAGAAAGAGTATTAGAAGTATATGCAAGAGCAATAAAAGAAAAGCAAGAAGAAAATCGATTTGGTGTTTTATCGAAGTTAGTAAAAAGAATAAAGGAGTTATGGGAATGATAATAGCGTTAAATAATAAAAGTAATTTAGATAAGAATGAGTTTAAAAATTACATAAAGAAACTATATCAAATAAATACAACTCATAAGTTAATTGTATGCCCAAGTTTTTTAAACATTAGTAGTGTAGATTCTAAAAAGATTATTTTAGGAGCGCAAGATGTTAGTGCCTATGGACAAGGACCACATACAGGAGAAGTATCTGCTCCACAATTAAAATCATATGGAGTATCTTGTGTTATTGTAGGACATAGTGAAAGAAGAGAAGAAAAATTAGAAACCGATGATGAAATTCGTCAAAAAGTAAAAAATTGTTTATCTTCTAAGATGGCTCCGATTCTATGTGTAGGGGAAACATTAAAGGAAAGAGATAAAAACCTTGTAACAAAAGTATTAAGAAAAGAACTAACAGCCGCAACAAAAGGATTAACAGAAGATGAAAAGAGTCATATCGTAATTGCTTATGAACCAATTTGGTCTATCGGAACAGGAGTAACTCCAACCAATGATCAAATTAAAAGTGTAATTACAATGATTAAAGGAATGCTTCCACATTGTAAGGTATTATATGGTGGAAGTGTAACAGAAGAAAACATTGATACTTTAAAGGAAATCAAAGAAATAGATGGTTACTTAATTGGTGGATTAAGTCTAAAGCCTGAAAAACTAATGGAATTCTTAAATAAAATAAAATAGACAAGAAATCTTGTCTTTTTTTTCTTTCAAAATCATTTTATAATGAAGATGCGTGTTGATCATTGAAAGGAGAAAAATGGGAAAAACAAGACTATTGGTTATTGATCCTAATAAAAGTCTTGTGAATCAAATGATTGAATATTTTCAATATAAAGATATAGAAATAGTATTCAAAGCAGAAGATGGTAATGAAGGAATTACTCTGATTCAAGAAAATCGAAAAGAAATAGATATGATTCTATTAGAATTAATTCTTCCTAAGAAAGATGGGTTAGAAGTATTAGAATACATGATGAAAAATAATATTCCAATAAAAGTAATTGTTATTTCTTCTTATTGTACAGAAGAAATCATCTATCAAGTATCTACTCTAGGAGTGAGTTTCTTTCTAATAAAACCATTTGAATGGGAAGAATTAGAGAAAAGAATTAAAAAAGTAAGAGATCAAAAAGAAAATCGTTATATCCCAATAGGAGAAAGAAATCTCCAAGAATCCATTACAAAAACCCTTCATGAATTAGGTGTACCATCGAATCTAAAAGGATATTACTATATCAGAGAAGGAATTCTTCTCATGATAGATCACAAGTATATGAAAAAGATAACCAAATTGTTATATCCAGAAATCGCCAAAAAGTATCAATCAACCGTATCAAGAGTAGAACGATCCATTCGTCATGCGATTGATATTAGTTGGAATAGAGGGAATTGGGACCTAATGGAAGAAATCTTTGGAAATAGTGTTGATATGGAAAAAGCAAAACCAACCAATTCTTTATTCATGATCACAATTGCAGAAAAGATCCGTCAAAGTATTCCACAAATTAGACCATAAGGTCTAATTTTTTAATTGAGATTGACTTTTTTTTGAAACAAAAGTATACTTATTGTAGAAAATATGTGAGGTGGATACAGTTTATGGAACGAAAAATAGTTGAGTTCTACCAAAAGTGGAAATCTGATGTTATTAGAAAACCTTTAATCCTTTATGGAGCAAAACAAATAGGAAAAACATTTAGTGCTCTTGAATTTGGAAAAGATGAATATAAGAATACTGTATATTTCAACACAGAGAATAATAAAGCAATCCAAGATTTATTTCAGAAAGAACGTTCTACGGAAAAGATTATTCTAAATCTATCTTTATTATCAGGAGAAACCATTCTAAAAGAAGATACATTAGTTATACTAGATAATGTAACTTCTAATGATATTGTAAAAGGGTTAAAAGTATTTGGTAGTGAACATAGTAAATATCATATTATTGCCATTACTTCTAAGAAAGAAAAACTATCAGAATTCAAAGGAGAAGAATTACAGTTCAAAGGAATGACTGCGATGGACTTTGAAGAATACTTATGGGCAAGAGGAGAAAAGAGTCTTTCAGAATTAATTCGTGAATCCTTCTCTAAGAAGAAAACATGTCCTTTTCATAAAGTTGCCCTTGATCTATTCCAAGATTATCTTGAAACAGGTGGGCTTCCAGAAGTAGTATGTGCATCCTTAGAGGGAAAGAGTTCTTATGAATTAGATGCAATCAAACAAAAAATAATGGATATTTATAAGAAAGAAATATCTCTCAATACAGTATTAATTGATATTCCAAGAGGAATTGAAGTAGTAGATTCCATCCCGGAACAATTAAAGAAAGAAAACAAGAAATTCCAATATGGTTTAATGGGACCTGGTAAAAGAGCTAAAGAATATGAAAGCTGTATTAATTACTTAGTAAATAATCAAATTACTTATCGTAGTTATAAGATAACAACTGTTAAATCTCCACTAAGTAGCTGCAAAGAAGTAGATAGTTTTAAATTGTATTATCCAGATGATGGATTGTTATATGCAGCTCTTCATTTAACAAAGAAACAATTATTAATGGATGAAAATCTAAAAGAAGTATTATATGAGAACCACATCGCAAAGACATTAGTAGAAGGAGGATTCTCACTATACTACTATCAATCTGATGGAAAAGCAGAAGTTAACTTTGTTGTACAAAACAGAAATGGTCATATTATCCCAATTGAGTTAACAACTAAGACCAATTCAAAAGCAAAATCATTATCTGTATTTATGAAGAAATTCACAGTACCTCAAGCTTATCGTATTACAGAAAATAATTTCGCAATTAAAAAAGATGTAAGATACATCCCAGTATATGCAACATTCTGTTTAAATGAAAACAAAATATAAAAACACCAAAAGGTGTTTTTTTATTTCATAAACTCATCAATATCGATTTCGAATAATTGACCAATCTCAATATTTAAAGCAAGAGATATTTTCCAAATCGTATCAATCGAAAAGGATTTCTTTCCTTTAGGAGATTCAATTCTACGAATAAATTCATGGGAAACTCCAACTTTTTCTGCTAAATCTGCTTGTGTAATCCCCATTTGATTCCGATATTTTTTAATATTCTTTGAAATTTGTTCGTAAATATTAACTTCATATTTATTCATACAAATTCCTCCATCAAGTACTACTACTATTATTATGATGGAAAATAAAGAAAAGATATGTAAACCAGCAATGTACACAGAAAAGGATAGATTCATACAAGGAAGAATGGTATAATAAAACTATAATAGAGAGGAGACTTGTATGAAAAAGGAAAAAGTAGAAGAAAAGAAAGAAGAAGTTGAAGAAGAAAAACCAGTAAAGGAGAAACAGAAAACTGGAACTTGGAAGAATATTGCATTAGTCATTTTATCTCTTACAGTTGTAGTTTTGTTATTCATTCTAATTGATATTAAGTTTGTGGAAACCGATAAGAAAGAAGAAAAAAATAATACAGAAGAAAAAATAAACGATAATGAACAAGAAAAGGGAAAAGAAGAAGATAAAGAAAAGGATTCAAAAGAAGAAATCCAGTATGAAGATGCTTCTTTAGATGATTCCCTTGTAGCGGAGGCATATTCTTTAGTACCAAGAGGAATTTGTGGACATGCTGCCTTTGATTTGATAAAAGAAGATAGAAGTATTTCAGATTTACCAAGTAAAGATAAAATGAGTATGGTTGAGAATCATTATAGGAAATATATTCCAGGACCAACAGACGATGGAAAATTATATATATCCGATGCGGAATTAAAAAGATACTTTGAAGATACCTCTTTTGTAGAAGACTTTGTAAATACTACTCCAAAGAACAAAAGAAGAGTAGGACTAGCAGATGAAATTGAATACAGTGACGGTAAACTAACCATGAAACATCTATATGGAACCGGTTGTGAAGGACCTAGCCAAGGAACAATGGCTTCCCTATATTCAGCTAAAAAAGCAAATAACAGACTAGCATTAAATGTAATTGTTTATAGAATAAAAGCAACAAGAATGGAAGAAGGTAGTGATGGATATTCACATTTTATCTTTGAAGTTTACAGAGATAATGATGAGAAAGAAAAAGGATATGAAGGATATTTTGAAGGATTAGATGCTGCAAAAGAAAACCTTGATCCAACATTTTTCTATGGATATCAATTCATTTTTGATACAACAGATGGAAATTTACGAATCAAAGAAATTAAATATTTAGATCATTTGAGTGATGGAATTTAAAAAAAGGAACTTACTAATAAAATGATAAAAACAAAAACAGGAATGTCAAATATCCTGTTTTTTGTTGCTATAACTAAAAATAATTAAAAAAACACTTGCAAAAATAAAGGGGTACTGTTATAATTGAATACGTGTGACTGCTTAGATGTGCGAGGTTGTCGATACACCAGGAAGAGTTGATAATTGGTTATCGGGTTATTTGCACGGAGCAAGTCTATACTAGATATAGGCGAAGGGAGGATTTGAAATGTCAACAGAAAAAATTCGTATCAGAATTAAAGCTTATGATCACAGAATTTTAGATAATGCAGCAAAGAAAATTGTTGAAACAGTAAGAAGATCTGGTGGAGAAA
>CAMZHD010000004.1 GCA_947306705.1 uncultured Caryophanales bacterium | reverse complement strand
GAGCACTTGGTTTGGGACCAAGGGGTTGCAGGTTCAAATCCTGTCTTCCCGACCATTTAATAATAAACAATCGAAAGATTGTTTTTTTTGTGTAAACAGTGTATTTCTCTATTATTATGGTTTGATTATAATCATATTCATTGATATAATCATAATAGAGGTGATTCTATGAAGAACCGTAAGGGTTTTACGTTGACGGAATTATTAGTTGTTATTGTCATTCTTGGTATTGTTACAGCAATTAGTATTCCACTTGTTCGAAATATTCAACAGGGAAATGAAAACAAAAAATATACGACTTACATGGACAGTATTCGTTTTGCTGCCAAGTTGTATGTTGACTCTTATGAAGAGGATTTATTTGGACATGAAAAGTCTGGATGTGTATTGATTCATTATGATGAATTAAAAGAGAAAAATTTAATTCAAGACATTGATGTGGATAATGTCAGTTGTGAGTCAGAAGACACTTATGTTAGGGTTGTTAAACTAGGAGATAAATATGGATATGCTTCCAGTATCGGATGTGGAAAGAAAGATTCTAAGGGGAACGTAAATGTTTCTATTAAGTATCCAAAAAATGGTGTTGTTTCTAGTGATACTTGTTCTATTGATGCAGAAGTTATTATGTCTTTCACTACGGATATTACAAATCCTAATTCTCTTGCTTATAAGGAAAGAGCTATGAAGGTTATTATTTCTAGTAGTACTGGTATTAATATGGGACCTATTATTCAATATGGATTTAGTGCCACTAAGACTCCTGATGTAGTAGAGGGTTGGAACACATTGAATTTTCGTATAGAATCTGCAACGGTTCAATCTAAGAAAATTGAAGCAGGGGAGACTATTCAAGCTGCTTCAAAACAAATTAGTACACCAAGTAATCTTACAGGCAAATATTACTTAGTTTTAAGAGTAGATAGATTACAAGATATTGCATCTAAAAACTGGGCAAAAGAAGGAACAGATGCCTATGTTTACCTTGGACCATATACGTTAGATAATGAAAAACCAGTATTTAATGATTCGACTGTTATCTCTTCAGTATCTAATTATAATAGTTGGTATCCAAAACTTAAATTAGCGGTAACAGATGAACATTATACACCTGCTGATAAATTAAAAATGTGTATTTCTTATGATGAAGATACTTGTTCTAAGAAACTAACGGATCTTAAGAAAATCGGTGGAGATTATGAGAAATATGATAAAGATAAAGTATTAGAAAAGAAAATTAGTACGAAGTATGATGCTTCAGAACATAAAGTATATGTAACAGTAGCTGACCAAGCTGGAAACTATCGTACAAAAGCATTTGACTATAGAGTTGCTCAAAAGTATACACTTACTTATGATGTAAATGGTGGAGTTGCTTGTGATCCTGGTAGTAAATCATTTACTTTCAATACATGGGAAGAAGAAAGAACTTGGGGAACTTTATGTACGACAACAAGAACAAATTATACATTCGTTGAATGGAATACGAAGAAAGATGGAACGGGTACAAAAGTTACTAAAGATACAAAAGTTGATAAAGATTTAACGGTTTATGCAATCTGGAGACCAAATCAAGTAATCTTCCAATTCAAGGTTGCTGATGGTGGTGTATTAACTCCATCTACAACTTCAGATGAAGGAACTGTTTATTCTTGGACAACTGATTCTAATAGTATTGTTCTAAAGAATAATAAGATTTTAACCAAAGGAGTAGATTTCAATGCTACTACGATGGATTTGACAAATTATAATAATACGAAATATTTAAATATCACAAAAGAAGGATATATTGGAATTAGTGGAGAAGAGTGGATTTGCGTTAGTGGATGTAAGACTGCTAATAGTAAGTTCAGTCAATCTTCAACTAGTGTTGATCCAAGTAAAATTTGTGATTATTCTACAAAAGATTGTACGGTCACTGTTAAAGTTAACTGGAAACCTAATACCTTTACAGTTGCTTATAATGGAAATACTTCTACGAGTGGATCTGTAGCTTCTCATGTATGTACCATTGATAAAGATTGTGCGTTAGCAAGTAATGGATTTGCTAAAACAGGACATGGATTTACTGGATGGAAGAAAGAAAATTCAGGTAATGCTTTAGCAGAAGGTGCAAGTATTAAAAATGCTGTTTCTAGTGGAACTGTTACTTATTATGCTCAATGGAAACAATGTGCCGCAGGTACTTATGAAAGTGGAGGAAAATGTATTGATTGTCCTCCAGGATACTACTGTACTGGTGGAAATAATAAGACTGCTTGTCCAAAAGGATCTTACCGTTCAGCAACAAAAGGAAAACAAAGATCTGACTGTACAAATTGTCCTAACTGTCAATCAACAACCGCAGCTGCGCAGACATCTTCTGCTGCATGTAAATGGAATTATGGATATAGTACAAACTATAATACTTCTGGTGCTGGATATAAAAATAGAATAGCTGTTGTATCTGGAGGATCATGTTACAAGAATGTTAAATGGTTCTGGGGTTATTTTAGAGGTTATGGATATTCAGGAAATGCTCATTCTTCTGGAAACTGGGGATTTGATGACTGGTTTAGTGAAGGTAATCGTGGTTACTGTACAGGCGGAAATGATGTATTAAATAATTATGGATTGGAAAGATATATTCTTTCATTAGATGGTAAGAGGGACTTCACAGATCAAAGATGTAATATTGGTCCTCTTGCTGGAAAATATATTAGTCCTGTTATTAATGGTTCTGATAATTCTGTCAGTAGTGGAACCCACGACTATACGTTTACTGGTATTAGTGGAGAAAAAACAATTTACTTCCAAGTTCGTAATGGTGGAGGATCTTCTAACATTACAGTATCTGGACTTAAATTTAAGATTAATGGTTCCTTCTATACATTGGAACAAATGGTAAACAATGGTTATGTAAAACCATTAGTATTATTGGGAGCAATGTCTGTCTATGGAGAATCTACTGCGATTAACTTATATTCTGGAGGTTCTGAAGGACAAGGATTCTATCCGGATACCTTTACAGTATTTATGTTAAACTCTGGATATACTCTTTCTGGATTTAGAATCTATCAATCAAATGCTTCTGTTCATACTCAAGACGGATATTGGATCAGAGTCTTTAACACAAGTGACTTTGGAGTCGTATTAAAGTAGGTGATATATATGAATAAAAAGAATATTATTATTATAGTATTAGTGATTATACTAGCTGCTTTAAGCGTTGCGATAGGAGTTGTATCCATTGATAAAGATCAATCAATGGATACAAAATCCGACCAATATAAACAATTTAATACAATTGATATTTCTAAATGTAGTCATCAAACTTGTAATGAAACATTTACTTTCAATAATAATAAAATATCCATTGTAGTAGATGAGTCATTAAACTATCAAATTCGTTATAATAAAAAAGTCATTCAAGCTTCTTCTGAATATCCTTATTTAGGAGATAAAATCTATACATTTGATAATAAACTTGTTTATCTTGTGTATAGTGATCCAGAAAACTTTTATGATGTAGTATATGATCCTGATGACTTAAATTTTCAAAAGTTTACTTTATTGAAAGAAGATCCAGACTGGATTTATAAAAGTGTAGAAGTAAATGATAATAAAATTACGATTAAAACCGATCGTTTCTTAAATGATACGGATTTTGTAGATGCAGCTGCTCATAATATGCTTCCAATTACTACTTGTGAAAACTTCCAAAAATACGCAGATTATGATGCTTATAAAGCATTTGAAATTACTTATAAAGATGGAAAGTTTAGTAAAGCTGTTAATACAGAAACACTTCCATTAAAAGAATATAAAGAATATAGAAATTTATGTAATTAGTATGGAGGACAATATGGAAAAGAAAAAAGATATTATTATTATCGTATTGTGTATATTGATTTTGATTTTAGCATCTATATTAGTTACTAAAATTGTTGTTAAGAATCAAACGGTTGTTTTGAATGAAAAATACAATGTTTTGAATTTAGAAAAATGTGTGAAAAAAGCATGTAATAAGTCATTTGAATTTAATGATAATGAATTAACTGTTAAAAAGAATGGAGATTCTTCTTATGAGATTACTTATAATGATTATGTAATTTTTGCCTCTGCTGATAAACCTTATATCGGAGATGCTATTTATACATACGAAGATAGTTTGTTATTTCCTGTAAAAGATGAAAATGGTAATATTCGATTAATGCAATATCAAATGGGTAATTTTTCATCAGAAGAGATTCATTTTGGAGAAGATGATTTCTGGTATGTTAAAAAGGTTGATTCTAAAGAAAATGAAATGACGGTAGAAGTTTCAAGATTCTTTCAAAAGAATACTTTTGTAGATATGCCTAATGAAGCATTTGTAGAGATTGATGCTTGTAATTTATATCAAGAGTTTCAAGATCGTGATGCATCAATGACATATGTAATACGTTATCAAGATGGAAAGTTCTCTGAACCAGAATTGAAGTCTATTAAGAAATTGAATGAATTTAGTGATTATTCTTCACTTTGTAATAAAAAGTAATCTTTGGATTACTTTTTTATTTTGTCAACTATTATTCTTTTTACATCTTATTTTACAATGATTTACACTTCTTTTTACGTAAAATAATTGAAAAATAGAATTCTTATTTTATAATTATAATAGATACTATTATGGGTAGAAAGGAGAATAGTTATGATAATAT
Organism: uncultured Caryophanales bacterium; assembly: GCA_947306705.1. Classification (GTDB taxonomy): domain Bacteria; phylum Bacillota_I; class Bacilli_A; order RF39; family UBA660; genus UBA3789. The sequence continues at coordinate 37,625 of CAMZHD010000004.1, read as the reverse complement.
ACTTGTATTTGACCATCTTAATTACTGTTTCTATTATCACGGGTATTATTGTGACTATTATAGAGAAAAAAGGTTTACGTGCACAACGTACTTCTAAAGTATCTATGGTTTCTACGCCAAAAGTTGTTTCTCGTGTACAACAACAAGTTCAATATGAAGAACCTGTTTTAATGCCATTACCTGTTGTGGATGCGGAAAATGAAATTCAAAAGCAATATACAATGGTTATCGAGCCTACTGGGGAGATGCCAGTTGTTTCTCAAGAACAAAAAGAAGAAGAATATGACTATGATACCCCTTATATCATTGCCGTCATAGATGAGATGTAGTATGAAAAAAGTATTTCAATTTATTGGATTATACATTTTTACTGTTTTTAAGTTCATACTCTTCATTCCTTATAAGATAGTATGCTGGTTTGTAAGGGGATTTCAAGCACTATCTTTATTTTTATCTAGGGGATTTTATTTTTATTTCAAAAAGATTTTTGAATGGATGAAGAAATTGCTTCCCATTTCTTCTTTGGATAAAGTTATTCATTATTTTCAAGTACGTCAAGAACAACCATCTCATATTGTTATGGTTATTGTTTGGTTTCTTGCAGGATTATACTTATTTGATACATTCTATGTAGCTCCTGTTGATACTACACAATTTCGTTTTGAAGAGGTACCTGTTATATCATCTGATACTACACCTGCTTCTAGTGATATGGCATCCGCATCAGAAGAGAATATTTTATTTAGTAAAGAAATGAATCTATATCGTATCTATGGAAAGTATTCTTTAGGAGATATTAATTTTGAAGATTTAAGAAATAAAAATGCAGATACAGTTGCGTGGATCATGGTAGAAGGTACTAACATAAATTATCCAATTGTTCAAACAGACAATAATGATTATTATTTAAATCATTCTTATGATTATTCTTATTCTGTGAACGGATGGACTTTTATGGATTATCGTAATTCTTCTAATATGCAAGATTCTAATACGGTATTCTATGGACATAATTTATTGAATAAGACTTCTTTTGGAAGTATTGATAAGTTATTTAAAAATAAACAAAGTGATATCAAAATCCGTGTTTTAACAGCAGATAGACAAATCTTTACGTATCAAGTATTTTCTGCTTATTATATAGATCCTGAAATCTATTATATTCAAACTAGTTTTTATAATTTAGATGAGTATCAACAATTCTTAAATACAATTGCTGGTAGAAATATTATTGAAGTTGATAATACTGTTACGATTTCTGATAAGATTATTACATTATCTACTTGTACAGATGATAATAAAGGTAGAAAAGTTGTTCATGCTAAATTGATTTCAGCTAGTACCTATTAAAAAAGATTTAATGAATCTTTTTTTCTTGAAAGAGTGGAGAGAATCCTATGAAAAACATTGTATTAATACCTGCTTATCAACCAGATGTTAAACTGGAAAAATTAATTCATCAATTAAAAGAAGAAAACTTTGATATTATTGTGGTAAATGATGGTAGTAGTGTGGAATCTAAAAGAATCTTTGAAAGCATTTCTAAGGATTGTATTGTTCTTACCCATGAAGTGAATCGAGGAAAAGGTTGTGCTTTGAAGACTGGATTTTCTTATATCAAGAATATGATTCCAGAAGACTATGTAGTTGTGACAATGGATTGTGATGGACAACATCAAATTGAAGATGCAAAAAAGTTATTTGCTTATAATCAAGATCATTTAGAAGAATTAGTTCTTGGTAGTCGTGGATTTGATAAAGATGTTCCTCTTCGTAGTCAATTAGGTAATACTATCACAAGAGGAGTATTCGCACTCGCAACAGGAACTCGTGTATTTGATACGCAAACAGGTCTTCGTTCTTTTTCGAATCATTTAATAGATCGTATGATTGAAATACCTGGAGAACGTTATGAATATGAAATACAAATGTTATTGAGATGTGCAGGAGAAGGTATTACGATTCATGAAATACCGATTGAAACGATTTATATTGATAATAATTCTTCTTCTCATTTTCATCCTATTAAAGATTCTTTTAAAATTTATAAAGAAATATGTAAGTATTCTGCCAGTTCTATTTTCTGTTTCTTTTTAAATATTATTTTATATTGTTTGTTATTACTAGGAGTATCCTATTTAGTATCCAATATACTATCTGGGATTATCTGTTGTTTACTATATTATTTTTGGAAAAAGAGTCATTCCATATTAAAATCTCTTGGTAAAATTGTTTTATCAACAGTTCTACTGTTTGGTTTTCACTTTCTAATACCAGGAGTCATTGTTTCAAAAATTCTAACTGAAATTTGTCTTATCATTGGAATGATCTTTTTTAAGGGGAGCAAAACATAGTTTTGCTTTTTTTTATGGTATACTAATAATGGTGATTTTATGGAAGAAGAACTATTTCATAAATGTATATGTCTTCCAGATAAACTCATAGAATATGGGTTTTTGAAGGAAGGGGAGTCTTATCGATACTCTAAGAATATATTAAAAGATTCTTTTCAAGTAAGAGTTGTGATAGAAGATGGAAAAGTATCTGGATGTGTATGGGATTTCGATATGGATACAGAGTATATTGGATATCGAATCGAAAAGAATTTAGGGGAGTTTGCGGGGAAAGTTAGAGAAGAGTATCTTTCTATTTTGAGGGATATTCGAGATCATTGTTTCCTTCAAAGAAACTTTGTAAGTGAACAGGCAAATCGTATTAGTGAAAAGATTTTTAAAATCTATGGAGACCATCCTTATTTCGAATGGGAGTCTACTCCTGACTGTGGAGTTTTTAAAAATAAAGAGAGTCATAAATGGTATGCGATTGTGATGAATATCAAGAGAAGTAAAATAGAAGATCATGAGGGTATGGTTGATGTGATGAATGTTAAGTTAGATGATCAGATGATTCCTACTTATTTAAAAAAAGAAGGGGTCTTTCCTGCTTATCATATGAATAAAAAATATTGGGTATCTCTTGCGCTAGATGAAAGATTAACAGATGATGAAATATTATCCTTTATTAAAGAGAGTTACCAATATACTGTTCCGAAAAAGAAATAATATGTTATACTAAGAAACAGAGGCGGTTCCAATGAATATTGTAATTATTGATGATGATCCTTATAAAAGAGAAAGAATTAAAAATGATTTTTCTTTTTTAAAGGAAAAAACATTCCAAGAATTTGAATCGATGCATAGTGGGTTGTACCATTTGGCAAAGAATGCAGGAAAAGTTGATTTGTTAATATTGGATTGGATTTTTCCTTCTTATGATGGTGATGTTCCAGAAAGAGGAATGGGTCTAGAAGTGTTAATACAACTTTCTAGAGTTCATTTACCAATTCCTACTATTGTTTGTTCTAGTGATTCTGTTTGTATTCCTGATGAATATGGAGAATTTGTCATTGGGACAGTTCCGTTTGATTTTTCTACTTCTATGAGAGAAACCTTTCAAACGCTTATTCAAAAACATTTTATAGAAAGGAAGAACGAACATGAAAACATCCATTGAAAAACAAATTGAAAGAACCGAAAAAAGAAAAGAGTTTTTTGAAAAACTCTTATATTCTACAGAATATATGGATTGGTTAATGACTTTTAGTAAGAAAGTTCCACAGTGTAGTGCTGATGCTGCTGATGCAGAAATGTTTCCTATAGAAGATCGTAAACAATTAGGATGTTTACCATTCTTTTTTGAAGCCATTCAAGAATATTCTTCTGAGAATTATATCTACCCTTATAAAGAACCATTAGGAGAGTATTATTCTATCCAATACAAAGGAATTGGATTTGATATTGGAGTAGATTATGGACAAGGAAGTTTTTTCTACTATCGTAGACTTCCTGTGAAAAAAAATAGTGCTTTAGATTTTAAACATTTAATGAGTAGTGTAAAATTACCAGAGACATTATTATATGATTGTAAGTTAGAAGAATTAGTTGCTTTTATAGAGCATTTACATGAAGAAGATCATGTCCCATTAGATGCGATTCGTTTTAAAGTGGAAGATACGGTTCAAAAGATAAAAAATAGAGAGAATTCATAATTCTCTCTTTTCTTTTTAATAAGATTTTCCCCAGATAACCATTTCTTTTGCTTCTTTTCCACAGCAAACGCAAGTATCTGATAAATGTTCTTGTTTTTCTGGGATACAACGAGATCCATATCCTCCTGTTTCTGCTTTGATTTTATCTTCACATTCAGGATCTCCACACCACATAGCTTTGATGAATCCAATCTTTTCTTCTCCGATTTTCTTCATTTCTTCTAGGGTTGTTACAGAATAGATATGTTCTTCTAGGAATTGTTTTGCAGATTCATACATTTCTTTTTGAATCTCTTCCAATATTTCTGGTAATTTTGTTTCGATTTCATCTAAGGAAATAACTGTTTTTTCTCTTGTAGTTCTTCTAACAACAACACATTCATTATTTTCAATATCTCTTGGTCCTAATTCAATACGAACAGGGATTCCTAACATCTCTTGTTCAGAATATTTAAATCCAGGAGACTTTTCAGAATCATCTAATTTCGTACGAATATTTACTTTTTGTAGTCTCTCTAAAACTTCATTTGCTTTTTCTAATACTCCTTCTTTTTGTTGAGCAATTGGAATAATCGTTGCTTGTGTAGGAGCAATTCTTGGAGGTAATACTAAACCAGAATCATCTCCATGTACCATGATAATGGCACCAATAATTCTAGTAGACATTCCCCAACTTGTTTCGTAACAACTATGTGGTTGGTTTTCTTTATCTAAGTATTTAATATTGAATGCATCTGGGAATCCAGAACCAAAGAAGTGAGAAGTACCTGATTGAAGAGATTTACCATCATGCATCATTGCTTCAATGGTATAAGTATCTTCTGCTCCTGCAAATTTTTCACTTTCTGTTTTCTTTCCACAGATTAGTGGGATTGCGAGATCTTGTGTTACAAAGTCATAATAAACTTGAAACATCTCTTTTGTTTTAGCTTCTGCTTCTTCATATGTTGCATGTAGAGTATGACCTTCTTGCCATAAAAACTCTCTACTTCTTAAGAATGGTCTCGTTGTTTTTTCCCATCTTAATACAGAACACCATTGATTCCATACTAATGGTAAATCTCTATATGACTTTACTAGTTTTTGCCATACATCACAGAATAGAGTTTCAGAAGTAGGGCGGATACAGAATTTTTCTTCTAAATCTTCTACTCCTCCCTTTGTTACCCAAGCAACTTCAGGAGCAAATCCTTCAATATGATCTTTTTCTTTTTGTAGGAGACTTTCTGGTATTAACATTGGAAGTGATACATTTTGTACTCCTGTTTTCTTAAATCTTTCATCTAAGTTTTTTTGTATATTTTCCCAAATAGCATATCCATTCGGTAAATAATTTAAACATCCTCTCACACTAGAGTAATCACATAATTTTGCTTCTTTTACTACATCGGTATACCATGAAGCAAAATCTTCTTCTCTAGAAGTTATTTTTTCTACGAATTTTTTATCATCTGCCATAAAAAAACTCCTTTCTTTCTATCGAAATTTTATCATAATAAAAGACTTTAATCAATTGATTAAAGCCTTGTTTTAATGATTTGATAATCTAAAAAAATTAATAGAGGGTCTACAGAAAAGTCTAAATCCACTTTCTGTTCCTAGTCCACTAGAAACATATAACTCTGAATTTCCTATCTTATAGTAATCTTGATCATACTTTCTAGCATTTTCTTTTTTTATGAAAGAGAATTTCATAAAAGGAACTCTTATATTTCCATTATGAGAATGTCCTGCGAGGAATAAATCTGAAGAATAACTTCTTAGTATTTCATCTACTGTGTCTGGTTCATGAAGAATCGTGATTGTATAAATATCAGGATTATGTCCTTCTAATGAGAAGTATTGATATCCTTTTTCAAATTCTTTTGATTTTGTAATAGAAGAGATTCCTACTAATAAGATTGGATTATTTGTATCTTTATAGATTAAATCATATTCATTTCTAAGAACCATAAAATCACTTTGATTATAGATAGTAGAAATGCTTTCATTATCTTCATCTCCTAGAATGGCATATTTTCCAAGAGAGGATTTCATACTTTTTAATAGTGTAATAATTTCTTCTTGTTCTTCGGAAGAGACTTTATAATTCTTGGATATTAAATCTCCTGTGAAAACAATGATATCTGGATTTCTTTCATTTGATAAATCAATTACTTTTTGTAGTTCTTCTTGAAACATAGTACTTCCATAATGAAGATCACTAAATTGAATGATTTTTAATCCATTTAAATTATCAGGAATTTTTTTACTAATAATACGATATTCTCTTGTTTCTATTTTGACGGTTGATACATACGTTGTATACGTGAAGAAGAGAGTTAAAAATACTGTTAGAAAGAGGATTCCTTTTATGATTCGTTTTGTCCATTTTTTACGACGTTCTTTTTTTTCTTCTTCTTGGATTTCTTCATGCATTTCTTGATTTCTTTCTTCTCTTGTCATAGTATCACCAATTCTATTTTATCATAAGAATATTTTTCTTGAGAGAATTTTTAGAAATCAATGTAAAGTACTTTCTTAATTCTTTTGTTTTATGGTATGATAAAAACGGTGATTGAAATGAAATATGATGTAATTATTATTGGTGCTGGACCAGGTGGTATTTTTAGTGCTTATGAATTAATGACGAAGGCTCCTAAATTGAAGATTGCAATCTTTGAAGCGGGAAAAGAACTTAGTAAAAGATATTGTCCTTTAGCTGATAAAAAAGTTAAGGAATGTATTAAATGTAAGAGTTGTTCTATTATGAGTGGATTTGGAGGAGCAGGAGCTCATTCAGATGGAAAGTATAATATTACAAATGACTTTGGTGGTACTTTATATGAACATATTGGAGCACAAGAAGCTATTGATCTTATGAATTATGTTGATGATATCAATATGAAAAATGGTGGTAAAGGAACAAAACTTTATTCTACTGCAGGTTCTGATTTAAGAAAGGTTTGTATGCAGAATAAGTTAAAATTATTAAATGCTTCTGTAAGACATCTTGGAACTGATAAGAACTATATTGTACTTGAAAACTTATATAATCAAATGAAAGATAAAATTGATTTCTACTTTGAAACACCTGTTAAAACAATCGATGTAGATAAAGGAAACTATACGATTGTTACAGAGAATGGATCTTATGTAGCTCCTAAATGTATTGTTTCTGTTGGTAGAAGTGGAAGTAAATGGATGGAAAATGTTTGTAAAAAACTAGATATCGAAACGTTATCCAATCGTGTTGATATTGGAGTTAGAGTAGAACTTCCTCATGTTATTTTCTCTGATTTAACAGATGAATTATATGAAAGTAAAATTGTTTATAAAACAGAGATGTATGAAGATAATGTAAGAACTTTTTGTATGAATCCTCATGGTATTGTTGTAACAGAAAATACAAATGGAATTGTAACTGTTAATGGACATAGTTATGAAGATGAAGAGAAACATACGGATAATACAAATTTTGCATTATTAGTTTCGAAACATTTCTCAGAACCATTTAAAGATAGTAATGGTTATGGAGAAAGTATTGCGAGACTTTCTAATATGCTTGGTGGAGGAGTGATTGTTCAACGATTTGGAGATTTAATTAGAGGTCGTAGAAGTACAGAGAGAAGAATTAATGAAGGATTAGTAGTTCCAACATTAAATGCTACTCCGGGAGATTTAAGTCTTGTACTACCAAAAAGAATATTAGATGGTATTATTGAAATGATTTATGCATTAGATAAGATAGCGCCTGGTACTGCCAATGATGATACATTACTTTATGGAGTAGAAGTTAAATTCTATAATATGGAAGTCGCTATTGATGAACATCTTGAAACGAAGTATAAAGGACTATATGTCATTGGAGATGGTAGTGGTGTTACACACTCTCTATCTCATGCATCTGCTAGTGGTGTTTATGTCGCTAGAGATATTTTAGAAAGGAAATAATATGAAAAAAGCAGTTATAATTATAGGAATAGTATTATTAGTAGGAGTACTTGGATTATCTTTATTTGTATCTCCTAAGACAGTAGAATATGAAGCAGATTATTTAGGAATCGATTATTCAACCGATTCTCATGAGGTATCTTTAAATTATGATACGAATAATCCTGTTGTTGCGATGAAAGTAGAAAACTATGGATCGATTGTAATGGAACTATATCCTAGTGTTGCTCCTAATACGGTTAATAATTTTATTTCATTAGTAAAGAGTGGATTTTATGATCATAATTCATTCCATCGTTTAGTACCTGGGTTTGTACTACAAGGAGGAGATCCTACAGGAAATGGAGCTGGAGGACCTGGATATTCTATCTTTGGTGAATTTACAATTAATGGATTTAATAATACTTTATCTCATACGAAATGGGTTATTTCCATGGCAAGAGAATCCCAAAATTTAAACTCTGCAGGTAGTCAGTTCTTTATCTGTATTGAAGATGCTACTTCCTTAGATGGACAATATGCTTCTTTTGGAAAAGTAATTGATGGATTTAAAGCTATTGAAGAGATTGCAAAAAGAGAAAGAGTAGCCGATCAAGAATCTGGTAAATTGGTTCATAATGTTGTGATAGAAAAGTCTGTTATCGATTTAAAAGGAAAGACTTATCCAGAAGTTCAAAAGATGAATTAAAAAGAATGGAGACATTCTTTTTTTATTTACTTTTTTTCTTAAAAATAGTAATATATTTATAGTAAGATAGGGTGATATCATGAAGCGTAGAAAAGGATTTTCTTTAATAGAATTGTTAGGAGCTATCACAATTCTAGGTATATTATCTATTATTACTATTATGTCTGTTTCAAGAGTGATTGAAAGAAGTAAAAAAGCACAGAAAGAAGAGCAAGAAAAGACGATTGTAATGGCAACAGAAAGTTATATGCAAGATCATAAAAGTGAAATGCCAAAAGTCATTGGAGAAACTACTACGATTTCTATTTCTGTTTTAAAGAATAATAAATATATTAAAGAAGATATCAAAAATGGGGATGGAAAATCCTGCATGGAACATTCGAATGTTACGGTTTATAAACAATCAAAAGATAAATATATTTATACTCCTCATCTATATTGTGGAGATGAAGTTCCTCCTGCAGAAGAACAAGCACCAATCCCAACCATTAGTATTTTATTTACAGATGCTTCGGGAGAAGAAAATGCTAATGTATTTGAAAATGTTTCGGAAGCTAAAATTGTCATTACAATTACGGGTGGAAGAGATGCAAATAATCATTTAATACCAATTGATGGATATAGTTATTCTATTTCTACTAGTACGCATGATTCTATGGATGTAAAAGAGGTATATAACTCTGGTACATTAAGTGGAGGAGGAGAAACTGAAATTACTCTTGAGAAACCTTTAAGAGATTATATCGATGTTACAACTTCTTCTCATGTTTATGTAAAAGCAACAGTTCGTAATAATAAAGGTGGTATTTTAGATGAGACTGTTTCTACAGAAGATTCTTCTGGACAAGCCACTTATCAAGATACAACGAATCCAATCTGTGTATCGATTGATAATCAAGCCAAAAATGATACTGATTGGGTAAATGTTTATAGTACAAAGAAATCTAGAAAAATCACAGCTACTTGTTCTGATGGAGATGGAAGTGGATGTATCAGAGATACGTTTACTCGTACTTGGCCAAACAAGTATCAAACATCTTCTGAATATGGATATATCCAAGTACAAGATAATGCAAAGAATGTTAATATCGCAACTAATTATATTACTTCTGATCCATGTTCTTTAGCGTTTACAGAAAACACTTGTCGTGTAAGAGTTAATGTAGACTTAGTAAGACCAACGATTACCATTAATGCTTATAAGAGAGATGCGAATGGTAATGCAACTGGTGGATCTATATTTAACGGAGCCGTTACAACATCCACAGAAAATGAAACCGTTCAATTTAATCAGTATAAAGATTTAGTAAATAATTGGATGAATAAAGATAATTATCCAAATGGAATTATTATTACTGTAACGATTACGGACGACTTGCATCTAGCTAGTTATAAATGGGAAACCAATCCAAAAAATATTAATAAAAAATCAGATAGTAATTATAATTCATTCAGTACTGGACACCCAGAAGGAATACCAGAAGTAAAATATCCAGAACCAAATCTTTCTACTACCAACTGTGGAAGTAGAAGTGAAAGCTTTAATCTTACTTTAACATCAGAAGGAATGAGACAAGGAAGATTAACGGTTAAAGATAAAGCGGGTAATGATACAATCTTTATTATTCAAGCAGATATGGACCGTACAGTTCCTAGAAAAGCTGTTACAAGAGGATATAAAAAAGGTAGTGGTAATGCAACTTCTAGTTCTGGACTATCTGGATATAGTTCAGGAAGTTGGTTATCTGGATATGTATTTACACAAGGAGAAGATGCGACTGATGCCTTATCTGGTGGGGTATACTATCGATATACGACTTCTGGTGCTTGTGGAAGCAATTCGAATAAAAAAGGGAATTACTTTAATGTAAACTCAGAAGGAACTTCTACTGTTAAATTCCGTTCTTGTGATACTGCTGGTAACTGTGGAGACTTTAGTGGAGATTTTACTGTTAACTTAGATCGTACTGGTCCATATTGTACGGTAACAAAAACAAATGCAGGAAGTCTAGATGGAGTAGATGGAACTGCCTTCTGCCATGATTCTTTAGTAGGATGTTGTGGAAGTGCCAAAGAAGAAGATCACTGTGATAGAGCAGGAGGTACAAGAAACTTCTCAAAATTGACTTCTACTACAAAATATCGTATGAATGATGGATTAGGAAATACAAGTATTTGTACAGTAACAATTACTACTACAACGTATTGGCGTCAGAAGACTCGTTCTTGTAATACTTGGGCAAGATGTTCTGAAGCAGGATGTGAAACTCTTTCTGGATGGAGTGGATGGCGTTGTACGAACACTTGGACAAATGCTCCTTATGGAGAATGTTATGATGGATTAGCGGATTGTGCAGGAGCTGAATCTGGATTCTATGCTTATAACTGCCGTACGCGTTATTGTGCACTTCATAATCGTAGTCCGATATGTGGATGTTCTGTCTACTCAGCATGGAGTGATTGGTCAGATTATGATTACTTATCTTGTGTAAATGGTAATTATAAAAAATGTGAATCTCATCCACGTTATTTCTAATATAAAAAAATAGTTCATTTGAACTATTTTTTTTGCGAACATTATCATGTATATTTATATTCATTGACATTTCTATAAAAATATGTTATAATATATGCACATTTGGGAGTGATAGGGGGTTCATTTCTAAATGCGGGGGTTTTATGGTTAAATATATGAATGTAATAGTAATAGGAGCATTATTACTATTCGGAGTATTGTTTGATTCGTTTTCGGTTGAGAATCAAAAATCATTAAAAGGTATTTATTATGATCATGTTACTTATAGTGATAATGTTCATTTCCAAGGTGTAGATGGATTAAGTATTAATTATACTGCGGATTTAACTCACTTAGGAGATTCTTATGAAATATCATTTGATGTAATTAATGATACAAGTGTTGATATTGAAATATCAGATTATATAATTCATGATGATCCATATATTGATTATCAATTATCTTATGATGATGGAAAAGAAATTCAATTAGGAGATGTCATTAAAAAAGGTGAATCTAAAAAATTGAAATATATCGTTTCTTATAAAAATCCAATTTTAGAGGATTCTTATCAATTTGATTCAAGTTTTCAAATTTCATATGAACAATTAGTGTAGGGGGAAAGTATATGAAAGATAAACAAAAAAAGACTCTAATCATTTTAGATATAGTAGAAGTTATTCTATGTTTTGTAGGCGTATTTGTATTTAGTTTATTATTTAAATTAGATACCTCTATTATTCGTTATTTATTTTTAGTAGGAGATATTTATGTCATTTATTCTGGCTATCAAGCTTTATCAGCTTTGGAAGAGAAAGTACAAACTAGAGTTGTTAAAAATGCCAAACATAAAATAGTAGCAAAGTATTCTAAAAAATTGTCAGCTTAAAACTTGACAATTTTTTTTGGTACGATATAATGAATGCATAGGTGTGATGACGGGTGTGGAAAACCCAGAGCAGTATAGATAAGAGCTGATTCTTCTAGAATAAGTAAGGTGGAACCGCGGAGTAATCTTCGTCCTTACGATATTCTAGAAGTTTTTTTGTTATAGGAGGATGTTTATGAATTTATATGTGTCGGGAGAAGAAGAATCATTAGAAAAAAAGATGGTATCATCTTATCCACAAGTAGATTATGATGAAGCAGATACGGTTTTGATTTTACCGGGTGGACTGGGGAGTATGAATGATTTATTTCAAGGTATTTTAGATAAAAAAGATATCTATTTATATAATAAAAATAGTGTCTTTGATTCTATTCTACGAAAATTAGATTATTCTTATCAAGAAGGTAGAATTACGAAGTCTCCTTTAGAAGAGATGACTATATCAGGAGATTTTATGGAATTATTAGGAAAATTGGAGGAAAAAGAAAATGGAAAAACTAACGATGGAAAAACTAGTCAATTATTGTAAGCAATATGGATTTATATTCCAAGGAAGTGAGATTTATGGAGGTCTTGCAAATACTTGGGATTATGGTCCTTTAGGAAGTAGAATTAAAAATGCAGTAAAAGATACATGGAGAAAAAGATTTGTTCAAGAAAGACCTAATGCATATGAAGTAGATGCTGCTATCTTGATGCATCCAAGAGTATGGGAAGCTAGTGGACATGTAGGAAGCTTCTCTGATCCACTTATTGATTGTAAACATTGTAAGAGTCGTCATCGTGTGGATAACTTAATCGATGATTATGACCCAGAAGCTCATGCAGATGGAATGACACAAGATGAAATGATGGCTTATATCCGTGAAAAGAAAGTACCTTGTCCAAAATGTGGGAAAAGTGATTATACAGATATTCGTCAATTCAATTTGATGTTTGAAACTCATAGAGGAGTCGTAGAAGATGGAAAGAACAAGGTTTATTTAAGACCAGAGAATGCACAAGGAGAGTATGTTAACTTCTTAAATGTTCAAAGAACGATGCGTGCAAAATTACCATTTAGTATTGGACAAATTGGAAAAGCCTTTCGTAATGAGATTACTCCAGGTAACTTTACATTCCGTACGATTGAATTTGAACAAATGGAATATCAAACTTTCTGTAAGGAAGGAACCGATAGTGATTTATATGCTTATTTTAAAGAATATGCAAAGAAATACTTTATGGATTTAGGAATTCCTGAAGAAAAACTAAGATATCATGATCATGAGAAATTAGCTCATTATGCAAAAGAAGCTTGTGATATTGAATATAACTTTAACTTTGGATGGGGAGAAATCAATGGTACTCATAACCGTACAAACTTTGATTTAACTCGTCATCAAGAGTTCTCTGGAGTTTCTCAAGAATATTTAGATCCAGAAACGAATGAAAAGTTTATTCCTTATATTATAGAATCTACTGTAGGTTGTGACAGATTAGTTCTTGCAATTCTAGATAATAGTTATTGTGAAGAGACGTTGGAAGATGGAGAAACAAGAGAAGTAATGAAGTTTATTCCTTACTTAGCTCCTTATAAAGTATGTGTACTTCCTTTGGTAAAGAAATATCATAGTGAAAAAGCAATTGAACTTTACAATGAATTATCTAAACACTTTATGACTTCTTATGATGAGTCAGGTTCTATTGGAAAAAGATATCGTAGAAGTGATGCAGTTGGTACTCCTTGGTGTATTACAGTAGATGATGAAACAATGAACAATGGAACCGTTACTGTAAGAGATCGAGATACAATGGAACAAATTACATTAAAAGTAGAGGAAGTTATTCCTTATATTCAAGAAAGAATTCAATTTTAGAATTCTTTTTTTTGTTTTAAAACATATTTACAATTATTTTACCTAACAATTGACTAATTGACGTGTAAAGTACAAAAAAATATTGACAGATTTATTGCATATAATTGAATTTGTCCTCTATAATTGATTTATAAGATAAATGGAAGGAGAATTTTGATGAAACAAGTAAAGAGAAGTGTTAGTGTAATTGTATTGTTATTATTATTGATCGGAGTTACTGTAGGATATTCTGTATTAAGTCAAACACTTAATATTAATGGTACTTCTAGAATCAACGTTGCTTCTTGGGATGTACATTTTGCTAATGTACAAGTTACAACAGGAAGTGTAACTGCTACAACTGCTCCAAATCCAGCAAGTAATAATCTTACACTTAATTATGCTGTAAATCTTAATAACCCTGGTGATTTCTATGAATTTACAGTTGACGTTACTAACGCTGGTAGTGTACCTGCTAAGTTAAGTGCTTTACCAACTATTTCAGGAGTAAGTACTGCACAAGATGTTTATGTTAACTATACATTTACTCACACTGATGGAACTGCTATTGTTGTAGGTGAAACAATTGCTGCTGGTGCATCTAAAAACTTCAAAGTTAGAGTTGAATTCGATAGAAGCATTAGTCAAAGTCAATTACCTACATCTGCACAAAACTTAACTTTAACAGCTTCAATGAACTACGAACAAGCTTAATAAATAAATTATAAAGGACTACCTTTTGGTAGTCTCCTTTATAATTTTATATGTCTACTAACTTAGTAGATGTATAAAGGTATAAAGGAATATAGAGGGATTGTTATGTCAAAAAGAATGATTAAAAATATTTCTATATTTGCTATATTCATACTATATATCATTTTATATAAAGTCGTATTATTCCAAAATTTCATGAAATGTTCTGAAATTATTAATGCATCTTTCTTATTGATTATGGTATCTTTAGCAATCTGGTTACTAGGTATTCGAAAATATAAGTCTACTTATATGAGTAAGAATATTTTTAGGGTAACCATCTTTTACATAGGACTAGCTTTTGTCATTATGTATGGTCTAGGATTTGTTGTTGGTTTCCTAAAGAATGCTTATTCTAGAAGTTTCTTAACATTATTAGATAATATAGTTGCCCCAATTATTGTTATTATATTGACTGAAATATTCCGCTATGTTGTATTATGGGCAAATAGAGATAAAAAATATATTGCAGTTTTATATACCGTTTTATTAACAGTATTTGAAATTGCTATTAGTATTCGTACTTTACAAGTACAAGATGTATCTTTATTATTTGGACAGTTTGCTACCGTATTGTTACCAATTACGATTAAAAATGCTGTTCTTAGTTATTTATGCTATAACATTGGATATCGTGTTCCTTTGTTCTATCGTTTGATTGTTGATATTTATATATTCTTGGTACCAATTGTACCAGATATTGGAGATTATCTACATTCTATGGTATTTATTGCTTTACCATCATTGATTTATATTGCAGCCTTTACCATTATTGATGAACATCTAGAACAACCACAATACATCTTTAGTAAAGAAAACTTTAGTATTTGGGATATCCCACTTGCAGCAATTGTTATTATATTAGCTGCTTTGATATCTGGATTCTTCCCTCATTATATGATTGGGGTAGGATCTGATTCTATGAAACCTAAAATTAATAAGGGTGATGCTCTTATCTTAAAGAAAGTACATGAGGAACCTTTGAAGAAAGGGGACGTTATTGCTTATAAGAAAGGTAAGAAAGTTATTGTCCATAGAGTTATAGAAGTTCATGATGAAAAAGGTACTGTTTACTATGTAACAAAGGGAGATGCAAATAATGCAGCAGATCCTGCAGAAGTAAAACAGAGCCAAGTACAAGGAATTGTAAAAATACGTATTCCTTACATTGCCTACCCAACGGTATGGTTGTCGGAATACTTTAATAGTAGAAAATAGGAGATGATACTATGAAAAAAGGCTTTCTCTTTTTAGGAATTGCTTTGTTGTTAGGAATAGCAGGTTTTTCTATGAGAACAGGTGTTTATAGTAAGTATTGCATATTATTGTTTACAGCTGCCATTGTGTCTTTACTTGTTGGAATTCGTTTTATGTTCCGCCAAACAGGAAATGCTTATGAAAGAAATATTAAAGATATTTTAAACACATTTGATTCTGTATTGGTTAAGAGTAGTACTGTTCCTGATATGACAGGAAGAAGTATTATTGAATTATCTAGTATTGATGATTTAGTAGATGCACAATTAGAAATTCGTAAACCAATTTGTTATTTAAAACAAGTAGAATCTTGCTCCTTTGTATTATTAGATGACAAAGTAGCTTATATCTATATTGAGAAGGTACAACCAGATGTAGTTTCTCCTGTAGAAATTGAATTAAATAATTTAAAGATTCAAAGAAAACGTGAAAAAGATATTGATTCTGAAATGTTAGAATCTATTGATAAAACAACAATTGTTAAATTATCAAATCAAAAGAGTTATAAAGTATCTCCTGTTCGTAAAAAAGAACAAGAACAACAAGTTCAACAACAAGAACAACAAGTCGAAGAGGATTTACAATATACACAACAAATAGAAGTACAACACGATACAGATACTCCACAAATTATTAAAGTGTTAGAAGATGTAACTGCTGTATTTACAGATTTACCAAAGAAGATTCTTAAAGCAGACGATGATATAGAAATATTGTAAGAAGCATCCTTTAGATGCTTTTTATTCTTATAAGGAGGGATAGAATGAAACTAAAATATTTTTTAAGAAAAATGAAATATAATCCAAAACGTTCTTTTATGTTTATGTTTTTGTTTTTATCTCTTGTTAGTTTAACCGTTGGTTATGCCTTTTTATCAACGACTATGAGTATTGATGGTGTTTCTAAAATGATGGAAGCGCGTTGGGATATTCATTTTGATAATTTAGTTGTGCCAGATAATGTACCCGAAACAACTCCTGCAACGATTTCAACTCCGACTTCTATCACTTTCGGAGCTCAATTAGAAAATCCTGGAGATTGCTATGAATTTACAGTAGATGTAGTAAATGCAGGAACCATTGATGCTCATGTTGAGCAGATTCACATCCTTCCTGAGTTGACTGCAGAACAGGAAGAATACTTTCAATATTATGTTACTTATTTAGATGAAGTAAATATTCAAGAAGGAGATACATTAAATGCAGGGGATCAAGAAACACTATTAGTTCGTTTTCAATATAGAATTCGTAATGATGAATCTGTATATCCTTTAGAAGATGTTAATTTTTCTTGTTCCATTTCGATAGATTATGTTCAGGGAAGAGGAGAAGAAATAGAACATCGTAATTTCTCAAATATGAGTTGGGATGATATTGTTAATTACTATGATATACTTCAAGTTGGAGAGACAAAAGAAATAGATATGGGTGATTTTGGTACTCATACGCTACGAATTGTTAATACTTCTACTACTAATTGTGAATTAGAATCAAAAACTGCGTGTGAAGTTGTTTTTGAATTTGCTGATATTATTACTATTCAACAATTATCTGATAATCCTTTGAATATAGGAGGATGGCCAAATACCTTAAATTCATCTTATCTTGATAGTACGATTTATAATGCTCTTCCAAGTGATTTGCAAAGTGTGATTGCGAACACAACAGTTGTTTCTGGGCATGGATCAAATACAGGAGCAGAAAATTATACTACAACTAATAAATTATTCTTATTATCCTTGAAAGAATTGGGACTTTCTTATGAATATGATACAGCTGCTAGTTCTACTGCTACTTTAGATTATTATCAAACTCATAATACCAATGCAGATCGTATCAAACAATATAATGGAACAGATACAGCTTATTGGACTAGAGTTGCTGAAGGAAATAATATGTGGTGGTATAGAGAAGTTTCCAATACAGGTGATTCAATTGGTCTATCTGGAACAGAAAACAATGTCGGAATTGCACCAGCGTTTAGGTTATATTTAGAAAAAGACTAGTCTTAATTTTGACTATTCTATAAAAAGCATTTTTAATGCTTTTTTTGTTGTTTTATATTTATGATTTTTGATATAATGAATTATATGGTAGAGGAGTGATAAAATGAAACTTAGACGTTTTTTAAGAAAGTTTCGATATAATCCAAAACGTTCTTTTGTTTTTATGTTTTTATTCTTATCTCTTGTAAGTTTAACAGTAGGTTATGCTTTTTTAACAACGACTATGAGTATTGATGGTGTTTCTAAAATGTTAGAAGCTCGTTGGGATATTCATTTTGAGAATTTGGAAGTAACTACAGGAAGTGTCACAGCTACTACAGAAGCTTCTATCACGACACCAACTTCTGTTTCTTTTGCAGCACAGTTGGAAAATCCTGGAGATTTCTATGAATTTACGGTAGATGTTGTGAATGAAGGTACTATCAATGCCATGATTGATTCTGTTAATGTTCTTCCTGTTTTGACTACGGAGCAACAAGAATATCTTGAGTACGTTGTGACTTATATAAATGGAGTAGAACTTGCTCCTAGACAAAGGTTAGATGTAAATGATTCTGAAAGAATCTTAGTACGGTTCTTATATAAAGATGGAGTCGATGAGTCTGTCTATCCAACAGAAGATCAAGAATTAACCATTCAGTTTGAAGTAGTTTATATCCAAGCAGATGGTACGGAAGAAGATGTAGCTGCTTGTAGTAGTGTTGTATGTGAGGAAGGTACTTATTTACCAGCTGGTACATGTGATTGCGTTCCATGTGAAGCGGGAAGTTCTTGCCCTGGTGGAACTTATAATTATGATCCAATAGAAACACACGGACGCAGTAATTGCCCAAAGGGATCTTATAGTTTATCAGAATCTGATACTTGTACTTTATGTCCGGCAGGAACTTATCAAGATGAAGAAGGACAAATTGCTTGTAAGGTATGCGCTACTGGAAAAACAAGTACTGCTGGTACTACTACATCTTGCACAACAAATTGTGAAGGTTATTCTGGAACTTCTTCTTGGGCTACTCCATCTTGGAATAATAATACAGTTTCAAATGTATGTACAGCAACAGCTTGTACTACAGGATATAGTTTAGCAAGTGATAACATTTGTAGGCAACCATATACGGTAAACTTTAATTATAATAAGGCAACTTGGAATACTTCTAATGTTACTAGAACTTGTACTCCTGGTGCCAATGGAAAATGTAGTGTTACAGCTCCTGGAATTAATAATTTATCTGGAACTAATAAAAATGGACAAGCTTTTAGCAACTATTTTAGCATTAAAGGATGGAATACAAACTCTAGTGCTACTACGGCTACGTATGGAGCAACTGCATCTATAGAAGTAAGTGGAAATACAACTTATTATGCAATTGTTACTCTTGCGAAAACTTCTTACTGGATGTATGCGGATGCTTTATTGGCAAGAGTAGGTGCTGGATCGAATTATACATCAACAGGACAATTTGAAATATATGTGAATCGCACTACCTCTTATTTAACTGTTGATGATTTTCAATATGTTGCTAATGAGGGTACAAATTATTTATTATGGTTACATATAATAGCTATGAATGATAATTTCCGTTGTGAGAGTGGATTTGGTGTTTCTTGTCCATCAAGTGGTTGTGTTTGTCTTAATCGATGGAGTTCTGCCTATTATTTAATATATCCATAATTTGTTGGAAGAGATGTTTGTCATCTCTTCTTTTTTTTGTTATACTTTTTTAGGAGGTATTTGTATGATAAGAATAGGGATTCCTTTAAAATATAGTCATTTAGAAGATGGAAGATGTATTTTATATTTAGGAGAAAAAGTTAGACAATGTTTTCAAAAAGCAGGAGCTTTTATTATTCCTATTGTACAAGTACAACCTCTTGATTATGCCGATACTCATTATCCTGATTTTCCAGAATTAACGAAGAAGGAAAAAGAAGAGATAGAAGAGTATTTAAATCTAGTAGATGGAGTTGTTTTTCCAGGAGGGTTTAAGATTACTCCTTATGATCAATATTTATTAGAAAGATGTGTTGAAAGAGATATACCAACATTAGGTATTTGTTTAGGAATGCAATTGATGAGTTCTTATGGAAAGAAATTTCAAGTAGAGAAAGTTGAAAGTGATATGAACCATTTCCAAGAAAATGATGATGAATTAACCCATGTGGTTGCAACTCGAAAAGATTCTTTGTTGGATAAGATACTTGAAAAGGATGAAATTGTAGTGAATAGTTTTCATCGTTATCATGTGTTAGAGAATCCATTGTATCAGAGTGTTGCTTTTTCTAAAGATGGAACGATTGAAGCTATTGAGAGAGATGATTTAACTTTTCATTTGGGAGTACAATGGCATCCTGAGATTAGTTATGATTTTGATGATAATTCTAAAAAAATCATTGATGCATTTATAAAGAAGTGTGGTGAAGTGCGTGTTAAAAATAATAGAGAGTCAAAATAAGTTTGGTACTATGAATGCTGCTACTGTTCGATATTCTAATTTAACAGAAGAAGATCGGGATTTGATTCGTTATGTTCATCAAATCGATTTAGATAAATTAGAACAATATGATTTATCAAAAGATAAAGATACAATTTGTAGAATTCATCATAAGAATTTTGGAAATGCTTTTGGATTTGATGGAGACTTTATGTATTCTTCTGAACAAAAGGGTTCTCTTGATTCCTCTATTGAGATTACTCCAGATTATGTAGAGGCTCATCCAACAGGATCTGCTTCTATTCATCAAAATATATTAATTGTTACTTCTAAAACTCCTAGAGTTGTGATAGGACATCCTGTATCTGATTGCCCTGTTGTGATGATATGTGATAAGAAGAATGGAGTTTCTGCGATTAGTCATTGTAGTGGAGAAATGATTGATCAAAAGCTTCCTATGATGATTGTAGAAGCTTTACGAAGGGGATATGGTTCTAAAGTAGAAGATATCTTTGCCTATGTAAGTGCTTGTGCGGGAGATGGATGGATTCATGAATTTTATCCTTCTTGGGCGAAGGATTCTGGGGTATGGAGTAGAAGTATTATTTATGGGGAGGATAATCGTTTTCATATTAATATTAAACCAGTTATTTTAATGCAACTTATTTTTGCTGGGATTGATCATAAAAATATACGATTTAATTTAGATGATACGATTTCTCATTCTGGTTATTATTCTAGTTTTGCATCTAGTAAGAAAGGACTTCAAGAGGATGAAAAATACGGAAAGCATTTTGCTGGATTGTATTATGATGGAGAAGAGGATCAAAAGATTAGAATCTATAAGTAAAGATTTTTCTAAAAATAGTTGACAAATAAAGAAATAATATGTAAAATACTACTAGTCAAGAAAAAAAGGAAAGAGATTTATATCCACCTGATCAGCGAATAGCGATAGGTAAAAAGCCGAAGATTTGTCTATTATTAGATTTATTATGGTTTTTTAGCGGATATAAATACTATATCTGCTTTTCTTATTTTATGGAGGTGTTTTTTATCGCAAAGGATAATAGTAACTTGTTGATTAATGATCAGATTAAAGTGCCAGAGGTTCTAGTCATTGGACCAAATGGAGAGCAAGTGGGAGTTAAATCTATTGGGGATGCTTTAACATTAGCTAGTTATGCTGCCCTTGATTTAGTTTTAATTAGCCCTAATGCTAATCCACCAGTTTGTAAAGTAATGGATTATAATAAATTCCGTTATGAAAAACAAAAGAAAGCAAAAGAAGCTTTAAAGAAACAAAAGGCTAGTATGTCTGAACTAAAAGAATATCGTTTATCACCTGTTATTGATGTTGGAGACTTTGAAACAAAGTTAAGAAATGCAACAAAGTATCTAGAAAAAGGCGATAGAGTAAAACTTACAGTACGTTTTAAAGGACGTCAAATGGCTCATACAGAGCTTGGTAAGGAAGTACTTGATCGATTTGCTGAAAGAGTAAAAGAGATTGCAGATATAGAGCAAAGTCCTAAGCTAGAAGGTAGAACTATGACTATGTTATTAGCACCAAAAACAAATAAATAGAGGAGGAAATAAATATGCCAAAAATTAAAACACATAAAGGTACTGCGAAAGTAGTAAGAAAACGTAAGAATGACGTTGTTATTGGAAAACCAGGAAGTAGACACAATACTGGTAGTAAAAGTGCAAGCTTCAATAGAAGTTGCAGAAAGGGATCAAACCTAAGTAAGGCTGATCATAATAGATTAAAGAACGTAATCTAATAAAATTTTGAAGGAGGAAGAAGCATGGCAAGAGTAAAGAATGGAGCAGTTACAAAAGCTCGTCATAAAAAAGTATTAAAAGAAGCAAAAGGTTACTTTGGAAGTAAACATAGATTATATAAATCTGCTAAAGAACAATTAATGCATTCTGGTCAATATGCATTTAGAGACAGAAAGCAAAAGAAGAGAGATTTTAGAAAATTATGGATTACAAGAATTAATGCTGCTTGTAGACAAAATGAAATTTCTTATTCAAGATTTATTGAAGGTCTTACTAAGGCTGGAGTAGAAGTTAATAGAAAGATGCTTAGTGAAGTTGCTATTAACGATCCAAAAGCATTTAGCGAATTAGTAAAAGTAGCTAAAGATGGTAAAGCTGGAAAAGTTACAAAAACTGAGAAAGTTGCTGAAAAAGAAGTAACAATTGGAGCAGCTAAGAAAGTAGCTAAAAAAGAAGAAGTAAAAGAAGAAAAGAAAGCAGAAGTTGCTGAAGAAAAACCTGCTAAAAAAACAACTACTAAGAAAGCAACTGCTAAGACTGAAGAAAAACCAGTTAAAAAGACTACAACTAAGAAAACAACAAAAAAGGAAGATAAATAAAAATAAACATACTAGTGAATTGATGAATCGAGTGCCTAAGGGTGGTTCATTTTAGAAACTAGTAGAAGATGAAAACGAAAAGGAGATTTAAAAAAATGACTGTTGTATCAATGAATTATTTACTAGAAGCTGGTGTTCAATTTGGACATCAAAAGAGAAGATGGAATCCTAAGATGAAGGAGTATATCTTCACTACACGTGATGATATTTATATTATCGATTTACAAAAAACTGTTAAGAAACTTGAAGAAGCATATGAAGCAATGAAAGAGATTGCTCAAAATGAAGGAAAAGTATTATTTGTAGGAACTAAGAAACAAGCTCAAGAAGCTGCAGAGGAATCTGCTGTTAGAACTAACATGTATTTCGTAAATGAAAGATGGTTAGGTGGAACTTTAACAAACTTCAAAACTATTCGTTCTAGAATTCGTAGAATGGAAGAAATTGAAACAATGGAAACAGATGGTACTTTTGAAGCATTACCTAAGAAAGAAGTTATCGGACTTCGTAAAGAATACGATAAATTAAATAAAAACTTAAGAGGAATTCGTGAAATGAAGAAAATGCCTCAAGCAATGGTAATTGTTGATCCTCGTAAAGAAGAGATTGCTATTAAAGAAGCACGTATTTTAGGAATTCCAGTATTTGGTATTGTAGATACTAACTGTGATCCAGATATGGTTGATTATGTTATTCCAGGTAATGATGATGCAGTTCGTTCTGTTAAACTTTTAATTGGAGTTTTAACAAATGCAATTGCTGAAGTAAATGGAAATGAAGTTTTAGACTTTATTAGTGAAGATGATAAAGGAAAAGCTGAAAAGACAAATGTTGAAGAAAACGCTTCTGAAGTAAGTGAAGAAATTAAAGAAGAAACTAAAGAAGAAAAACCAGTTGAAGTAGTAGAAAAGAAAGAAAAGAAAGCAACTAAGAAAGAAGAAAAGAAAGAAGAATCTGTTGATTTAAATAGTCTTACTCTTGCTGATTTAAAAGCAAAAGCTAAAGAAGAAGGAATCAAAGGATATTCTACTATGAAGAAAGCTGAATTAGTAGAAGCTTTAACAAAGTAATTTGTACTTATAAGGGAGTGAGGAATCACTCCTTTTTTAAATATTGAATGTAAGGAGGAATAAAAATGTTTAGTGCAAGTGATGTAAAAGAATTAAGAGAAAAAACAGGTGCTGGAATGATGGATTGTAAGAAGGCACTTGAAGCATGTGAAGGTAATATGGATAAGGCCGTTGATTGGCTAAGAGAAAAAGGTATTGCTAAAGCTGCTAAGAAAGAATCAAGAATTGCTGCAGAAGGAATTACAGTAGGATCTAGTAATGATAATGAAGCAATTCTATTTGAGGTAAACTGTGAAACAGACTTCGTTACAAAGAATGAAAAATTCCATGAATTAGTAAAAGAATTAGATAAAGCTTTAATGTTTGCTAAATGTAAGGATACAGAAGAAGCAAATGAAGTAAAACTTGAAGATGGAAAAACAGTTGCTGAAAGAATTGTTGAGGAAACTGCTACGATTGGAGAAAAAATTAGTTTTAGACGTTTCCAAAGATTTACGAAAAAAGATGATGAAACATTTGGAATTTATTCACATATGGGTGGAAGAATTACATCTGTAGTTATCGTTAAAGGAATTGAAGATAGAGATACTGCAAGAGATGTTGCTAGAGATGTAGCTATGCAAGTATGTGCTATGAGCCCAATTGCTGTTAATCGTGATGCTGTTCCAACTGATATGGTTGAACATGAAAAAGAAATTATTAAAGCAGAAATTAAGAATGATCCAAAGAATGCAAGTAAGTCTGATGAAATCTTGGATAAGATGGCTACTGGTAGACTTTCTAAGTTCTTTAAGGAAAATTGCTTAGTAGAGCAAGACTTTATTAAAGATTCTTCTATGACTGTTGAAAAATATGTAAAAGAAAACGGTGGAGAAGTTACTTTCATGGCAAGAATTGCTGTTGGTGAAGGAATTGAAAAGAAACAAGAAAACTTTGCTGAAGAAGTAGCTGCTCAAATGAATGCTGCAAAATAAAGAAGTGTCAAATGATACTTCTTTTTTATTGATAATATTGAATGGATGATTATTACTCGATATAATTTAGATAGTAGGTGAGATAGATGAAAAAAGTATTCTTAATCTTATTATTTATTGGAATGATTTTAATTTCCAAACCTGTTTATGCAGATTCTTGGATCGATGAAGGAAATTATAATCCTGATTGGCAAAGCAAGTGTGGTTCTATTTTTTGTAATTTCACGGATGAAAAAGATTTAGCCGGAATTATGAAAAGTTATGATGAAAATCGATATATACAATTTGGAGAAATTCAATATTCTAAATCAAATTTAGATTTTTCGATTCATGATATTCCAACTAGTTGTATTAATCGATTGAGTGTAAGATTTGCTTATTCAGGAATGCATATTAAAGTAAAATATGGTCAGATGTTTCAAGTTTCGAGCGCTGGTTCATATGAAATAGAATATGTTTATCAAACGATTCTTCCATCGACTTCTAATGGAACGATTACAATTCTTGAAAATCCTACTGGATTAAGAGGAGATAAAGTACGATTAAAAGTAATACCCAATACAGGTTATGAATATACGACTCTTCAATATCGAACGACTACTGGAACAACTGCATTGTTACTTGATGCTGTTCCATTGGGAAATGATATTTATGAGATTCCTTATCCATCTGTAGATGACACAAGTAATTATAATATTTATCCAACGGTTTCCTTTCGAGGAATTACTTATGATATTGTTCAAAACTTAGATTTAGGAGTTTCTTGTAACAATTGTACTTCTGCTGGATATGGAGAACATAAAGTGATTGAGTATAATGTCTCAGAGGATTTTGAAATCACTTCTGTTACGGTGGATGGAGTCAGTCGACAATTAGTTAATAATAAACTAGAATTAGATGTTACTGGAAATGTAGTAGTAGAAATCCATACTTTAAAAAGAATGAGATCTTCCGTAATCAAACAAGGAAAATTAAATTTTACTATCTCCATTAATAAAATAGGTACTGATGGAAGGTACCTACCAGGTGTTCAGTTTAATCTTCGAAATGTTGATAACAATTTTCATGTAAAATCTTTTTCTGGGGCAGATTCATTGGAAAGGTCTCGTTATTGGATTGTTTATCCAGAAGTGGCTGGTGGTCGAGAGACACGTATCAAAAGAACGTCTGGAAATCCAATTGTATCTCCAGGATTCTTAGAGGTTTATCAAATACTACCAAGTTCTATTCGACAAGCTTTAGATCAATTTAGTGTTTATTCTGATCTTTCTAGTTTAGAGGCTCTTGATTATAATCATGATCCTGCGGAAGTATTAATTACTGGTAATTATATTGTTTCTGGTGAATTTATGATTCCTTTTATATTAGAAGAAGTCATTGTACCAAATGGATATTCTAAGAAGAATTTTATTGCTTATGCTCTTGTTGATGTTTGGTTAGAATTTTATGTGGATGAGAATCAACCTCTTTCAGGAGATAGTCCTTTAGTGTCTATGACTATTCAATCTGATTCTAATACTTTTATGTTTTTCCCATATGATGAGAGTATCTTAGATAAAAGCTTTTTAGAGGTTTTCCAACAGTACGAATATTATTCCTATTGTGGTTATGAAGACACACCTCATCCTGGAGATCATTTTCCGTCTTTAGGTAAAGGCGCAGGAGATTCTTCTTGTACATTGACGGTTATAAATGTATCAGGAGTTCCAGCATTATCTATTCAAAATTTTGTAAATCATAAAAATTCTATTGTTGTTTCTCAAAATGATCCATTACAATATCAAATTGTAGTAAAAAATATTGGAAATGCAAATTCAACGAGTAATGTTATTGTTACAAAAATACCAAAAGAAATTGAATATGTTTCAAATAGTGCTAGTGAAAATGGAGTATATGATGATTCTTCTCATTCTATTACTTGGGGACTAGATACATTAGCAGAAGCAGAGGAACATACCTTTACATATCAAGGTAAGATAAAAGAAGGAGCTAAATCGGGAGTTGTCTTTGTTGGATCAAGTGAAATTCAAAGTAATGAAGTAGATGTTGTTCAATCAGGAGAAACACAAGTACAAATACAAATATTGAATCCAAGTACTTTTCGAAATCTATTAGTTGTTTTCCTAGTATTCATTACACTGGTTGGAATAACAGGAGTTGTCTACTCTAAAAGAACCAATTAGTTTATTAAAAGAAGTGTCAAATGACATTTCTTTTTTTGCAATAATATTGAACGATTATATCTTGCACGATATAATTAAGGTAGTAGGTGAAGTTTATGAAAAAGACTATTTTAATTCTATTGTTTTTAGGATTCTTCTTTTGTCATCCTGTTTATGCAGATTCTTGGACTGATGAAGGAAATTATAATCCGGATTGGGAAAGCAAATGTAGTGGCATTTGTGCTTTTGATGATGAAAAAGATGTTGCGGGGGTATTTAAGACATTATTAGATGATTCTGATCGATCTTTTGGACGTGAAGTAAGATTCACAAAAACAGACTTGGATTTTTCAATTCGTGATATTCCATTGAGTGTTTTAAGTCGTTTTAATATGAGAATAGATACTCGCCTAGAGAGCCTTAAAATCAAATATAATCAAAGATTTCGTATGAGCGGTTATAAAGATTATGATATTATTTATGTATATCAAACGTTTATGGATAATGAATACAGTCATTGTACTGTTACGATTCTAGAAAATCCTACTGGATTAAGGGGAGATAAAGTAAAAGTACAATTAACACCTGATTATGGATATACAGCGAATTTAAAATATAGAAGGTCCAGTGAAATCAATGCTTCGGTATTTGATGCTACTCCTTTAGGAAATAATATTTATGAAATTGAATATCCTTCTGAGGTAAATAATAATTATGACATTTATTTAGATGTTAGATTTACTCCAGTTGAATTTGATATTGTTCAAAATCTAGATTTAGGAGTTACTTGTTCCAATTGTATGAGTGGAAAATATGGAGAAACTAAGAGTATTGTTTATAATGTTTCTCCAGATTTTGAAATTGTTTCAGCAACTCTTAATGGTACTTCTGTAGAAATAAATGATAATACTTTGGAGTTTGTAGTTGGAGAGACAAATGTCGTTGAAATTCATACACAAAAAAGAGTAAGAGATTCTATTGATAGAATGGGTCAATTTGAGTTTAAATTAAGAGTTGATAAATTTGATCCAAATCATGAATTTTTACCGGGTGTTGTTTTTCAATTGAAAAACTTAGATGGTAATTATAAACTATCTTCTAATCCAAAAAATAGTTTAGAGGAAAATTACTATTATCTCTCTAATGGAATTGAGATTGGTGATTGTCAATTAAAAAGGACTTCTGGTAATTCGAATGTTACATCAGGTTTTTTAGAAGTATATCAATTGTTCAGTAGTGATTATAAACAAGTGTTAGAATCTATCCAAACTTATGGTGATTTGGAAAAAATTCAAGATGATGTTGTTTGGGGAAATGGAGCTTATTTAAGCAAAACGGGTAATTATAGTATTGATGGTCAAGCATATATACCTATGATATTGGAAGAAACTGTTGTACCAGTTGGTTTTTCTAAAAAGAAGTTTATTGTATATCTTCCACTTGAATTAAATCTTGAGTTTTATGTAGATCCAAATCAAGAAGTTTCTAGCGATTCTCCGTTAGTTTCTGTATACTTACGATGTAGTATGGGAGACTATTCTTTCGCTCCTTATGATAGGAAAAAGACATATAAAAGTATTTATCCAAGAGTAGGTTCTGATGTAATATTTTCTTGCTCAAGTGGACCTTTTAAAGCCTTAGGAGATGGTTTTGGAGCAGGCCACAAACCTTGTGCTTTTGAAGTAGTCAATGAATATGGAGTACCTGCTTTAAGTATTAAAAACTATGTTAATCAAAAAGATTCTGTTGTTGTATCAAAAAATGATTTGTTAGAGTATCAAATCATTGTTGAAAACACTGGAAATATAACTTCTACGAATAATGTGATTACTACTAAACTCCCTAAAGAAGTAGAATATGTAGAAGATAGTTCGAATCATAAGGGAGTATATCATTCTGATACTCATTCTATTTCTTGGATATTAGATGTCTTGGAAGAGGGGGATAACAAGATCTATACATATCAAGGAAGAATAAAAGAAGGTGCAAAACCAGGTGTTTCTTTTATTGGAACAAGTGAGGTTCAAAGCAATGAAGTAGATGTTGTTCAATCAGGAGAAACACAAGTACAAATTCAATTATTAAATCCAGGTACTTTTAGAAATGTATTTAGTATTTTCTTACTAATCTTTACAGTTGGAATGACAAGTTTTACTTATTATAAAAAAAGAAGTGCATAATTCTATGTACTTTTTTTTTGATTTGAGATACCTTTATAATAGAGGTGTTATGATGGAAAAAGATAGCATTGATAAAATTGATGAGCAAATTAATAATATTTTAAATGAAGAAAAAGAAATTCATAAAAAAGAAGAAATTGTGAAAGAAGAAGAAGTTGTTCCTTCTGATGATGATACAAAAAAGATTGATAAAATAGAAGATCTTTCCAAAGAAGAGACAGTAGAGGAAGTAAAGGAAGAACCTGTTGAAGAAGTAAAAGAAGAAGTAATTGAAGAAAAGGTTGAAGAAACTCCTGTTGTAGAAGAAAAGCATGAAGAAAAGAAAGAAGAACCTATCAAGAAAAATGATACTAATTTCTATTTATACTTAATATTGGGTGTTGTTACTGTTTTTGTTTTATTTATTTTGTTGTTCTTTATTTTAAGTAGACCAAAAGCAGAGAATAAAGAGAAAGATCATACTCTTACGGATAAAGAACAAAAAGAAATTATTGAAGATTATGGATCTGCGATTCACCAACTTGTAATTATTTATTTGCAACAAAAGCAAAAATTATTATCATTTGATGAAGCAGAAGAATTAGTTGGATATGAATATGATATTGTTTGTAATATTCATGAAATCTATGAAGATGGAGATGTTTATTTAAACGATTGTAGTATTGATCAAGTAAAGACGAAGTATTCTTATGGAAAAGAAAAGCAAGAGGAAGAAGAGGAACCAATTATTTTGGATGATAAAGCTCTTCATGTTTATATCTCTAAAAAGGATAAGAAGGCAAGATTAACGAAACCATCTAAGTTAAAAGAATATGATATTTATGAGTTTACGATTGATGAGCCTCATAGTACTTTAAGAATATTAGGAGATATAGATCCTACTTATGTTTATTATGCTACGGAAGAAAATCGTTCTGTTGCGATTTATAATTTTAAGAAAAAAGAAAAATTATTTGGTAATAAATACTGTTCTGTTTATCCGATAAAATATGGAAAAGAATTTGATACGGAATATGTTGTTGTAAGTCCTACTTGTGATATGTTCACAATTGGAGTTATGAATATTAAAACGGGTAATTTTACAATTCAACCTATCTATGCTCTTACATATGGAAAAGGACGTACAACTATGGAATATACTGTTTTAGACAAGGGCTCTATCGTTGCTACGACCGTTAATAGGAATTCGTTCCCATATGATATCAAAAGTGGTATTATCAATTACCGTACAGGAGAAGAAATTGTTCCTGTTACGTATTCTGACTATACAATCTTTAATAAATATGTAATGTTTAGAGGGGATGGAAATTATAAAAACTTATTTGATTTTTCAGGAAAAGAACTACTTGCAAGTTATAAAGTATTTGATGTTAAAGATGATTATGTACTGGTAGAACAGAATGGAGAAATCAAATTAGTTACGATTGAAGGAAAAGAAATTCATAATTTTGGAAAATTCGATTATGGAAATTATAGATATTGTTATGCTCTTAATGGAGAATTGATCTTTAAGTTTCAATCACCAACAAACAATGAACAATGTTTGGAATTTAGATATAATAAAGAAGAAAGTATAGGAAGTACTTCTAATACCAATTGTTCAGCTTTTTAAAAATTAAAAAATAAGTAGTTTACTACTTGTTTTTTTGGGATTTTTTGGTATAATAATGACGCAAATAAGGGGATGAGATTATGGCTAATAAAACTTCTAGTTCTACACGTAAAAGAGTCAATAAAAAATTAGATAATTTATTAAAAGAAAAGAAACAATTAGATGATACTACTATTATTGAAAAAGCTAAGATAGAAGCCGCTAAAAAATCTTCTCCTAAGAAGACAACGACAACTTCTACGAAAACGAAAACATCTACTACTAAGAGTAGTACTTCAAAGACTACACCTAAGACAACAACTACACCTAAGACTACTACTCCTAAAAAGAGTACAACGAGTACAACACCTAAGAAGAGTACTCCTAAGAAAGAAGCTATTGTAGTTGCGGAAAGACCACAAAAGAAGAAAAAAGAAGCTATTGTCGTAGAAGAGAGAAAACCGGTTAAAAAAGAGACTAAACCAGTTGAGAAGAAACCAGTTAAAAAAGAAGAAAAGAAAGTAGAAGATACTGAATCTACTCTTAAAATGAATCGTCTTGAAGATGAAATGAGAACACTATATGATATCTCATTTGATGAAAAGACGGATCTTAAAGAAGAGTTACCTTCTTTTGATGAAGAAGCATATGTTGGAGATGTAGCGATTGATACTACAAAGGGTAGTGTATTAGATGCAGTTACATTAGTGTTATTCGCAATCTTTAGTATTATGTTTTTAGCTTTTGTAACATTTATTTTCTTTGTATGTAATTATTAAAAAACACTTTATGTGTTTTTTTTTGTCATATAGTGTAAACTTTTTTTTCACTTTATTTACTCCTTTTTTATTCTTTGTTATAATGAAATAGAATAGGAGTGGAATGTATGAAGAAGAAAAAATTGTTATTCGTAGTACTTCTTTTATTTGCCGTGATTGGCTGTTATTTTGCATTTCATTCAACTTTGAAGGAAGATAGAATTGTTCATGTTTTAGAGACTAAACCATATTCTTATTTATCCGATGAGGTAAAAGAATATATTCAAGAAGTTTATGAAGAGACAGGAGAAGTTCTTCCTACAGAAGTGAATAAAGAAGAGAATGTCCCTTATTTAAATCCAAAATATATTCATTATTTGGAATTATCTGAGGAAGAAAAAGAAAATGTAGATGAAATACCAATTGCTTATGCAGTTGATTATACCGTAAATGAAGTAAAAGCAAATTTACCAACTTCTTTTGATTTGAGAAATTATAATAATAGAAGTTATATTACATCTTTAAAGAATCAAGGAGTTCTTGATTTATGTTGGTCTTTTACTGCAGTAGAACAAGCAGAGAGTTATGGAATGTTGAAGTTTAATCAAAATAATATCTTTTCAACAAGACAACTTGATTATGCTGCTTCTACGGATGGTATTAAAGATTATGAAAATGAAAATGGAAATCGTGAATTAGCATCTGGAGGAAACTTCTTAGTTTCTACTGTATTACTTACGAATGGAATTGGTTTAGTAAGTGAGTCTACCATGCCATTTTCTAACACAATGGAGAAAAAAGAATTATCAGAAGTATTAAACTATGGAAATTCTGTTTATGAATTAAATAGTTCTGTTAAGATGCCAACCATTACAAGTTCAACGACTACTACGGAAAGAAATAATATTGTTAGGGCTGCCAAAGAATTGATTATGAATAATGGTGGTGCCTATATTGGTACACAAGCTCCTGGGTATTCTTGTAGTGCTACGAATACAGATGGAAAACAAATTATTCGAGTAGATACTACTTGTAATCAAGATGGTGGTCATGCTATGCAGATTATTGGATGGGATGATAACTATTCTTATAAGTATTGTATTTCAGGATCTACTCATACATCTTATACTTCTTGTAGTAATCCGGTTACCGGTACTGGTGCTTGGTTAGTTCGTAATTCTTGGGGAAATACCTATTCTTATGTATATATTGCTTATGATTCTTTAGAGGATGATATTTATATCTTTACAGATATGTCTTCTATGAGTAATCGTAATTGGGATAATAATTATCATAATTCTATAGAAGCTTATCGTATTTATTATAATAGTTCTTATACACATTCTTTTACAAAGAAGATTAATACGAGTGAGAAAGTTCAGAAGATTAAGTTCTTTGCTTATGGAAAAAATGGTAATTATAACATTTCTGTTAATTCAAGTAGTGCCAATTATAATAATGTTAAAACGGTTAATGTTACTTATCCAGGTGTTGTTACTGTTGATTTATCTGATTTAAATGTTGTTTTAAATGATTCTACTTTTAGTGTTACTGTTGCAAGTACAAATAATGTAACGTTATTACGTAATACAATTGCGGTATTTACTTCTAATGTAAATACAACTCCAGTGATTGAGCCTTCTATTAGTACGATCAATGTTGGTACTTTATCAAGTACCTATACTGCTAGACTTTATACCAATACAAAGAATGTTCCTTCTAATAGTAATATTAGTTATTCATTCTTAAATTCTAGTGGAGGAAGTGCTTCTAGTTACTTTAGTTTTTCTAATAATAAAGTCGCTAAGAATGATTTAAATCCAATTTTAACAGTTGCTTCTAATACACCAACGGGTGTTTATAAATTGAAATTAACCTATTCTAATACGACAAAAGAAATACCAATTATTGTTGGAAATGCTACGTATAAAGTAATTTATTATCCAAATGGTGGTAGTGGTTCGAATGTAACACAAACGGTCGTTCCATTTACTAACTTTAATTTGAATGCGAATACGTTTACTAGAACTGGATATCAATTTGTTCGTTGGAATACAAAAGCAAATGGTAGTGGTACTTCTTATAATGCCGGACAAGCAATGAATCCAATTAGTCAAGATATGAGTTTATATGCACAATGGAATCCTATTACTTATTCCGTTCAGTTCAATGCTAATGGTGGAACGGGTTCTATGAGTAATCAAAGCTTTACATATGGAACGAGTGCTACTTTATCTGCTAATAAGTTTACAAGAACGAATTATGAATTCGTTGGATGGAATACAAATGCTAATGGTAGTGGAACTTCTTATACGAATGGTCAAAACGTATCTAATTTAAGTTCTACTCAAGGAGCTGTCGTTAAGTTATATGCGCAATGGAGAGTTATCCAAACAGGTGATTATGTCATCAATCATTATGATGTTAATTATGATGATAATACCATTGATTTCATTGAACCAAATACAAGTCAAAACGTATTTAAGGGTTATATTACAATTCCTAGTGGTTATACGATTCAAGTTGATATGAAAGGACAAAGTTATATTTCTACAGGAAGTACTGTTAAAATTATGAATGGTAATACGACAGTTGCTCAATTTACAAATATCGTTCGTGGAGATGCCAGTGGAGATGGAAATATTAACTCGGCTGACTTATTAAAGATTGTTAAACATTTGAAGGGTACAACTCTTACAGGAGTTTACTATAAAGCTGCTGATTGTAATGATGATAGTACGATTAATTCAGCTGATTTATTAAAAATTGTTAAATACTTAAAAGGTACTGGAACCATCCAAAGAAAGGGGAATTCAGATGATGAATAAAAAAATAGTTCGTTGGATATTTGCTTTCGTTTTATCGGTAGGGGTATTCTTACCAAAAGGTGTATTTGCTGCTAATGCAAGTATATCTGCAAGTACAACTTATGCTTATGTAGGAGACAATGTAACTGTTACGGTTAACTACTTTGCTTGTACTTGGAATTTAAGAGTATCAGGAAGTGTTAATGATGTTATTGCAGGTGCTGATATGAATGGTAATGTAGGAGGATCTCAATCTTATACATTATCTTCTGCTACCCCTGGAACATTCACGGTTAGTTTATCTGGAGATGTATCTGATTATGATACAGATGTTACTTCCTATCCAACAGGATCTGTTACGGTAACATTTGCAGAGAGGCCTGCTCCTCCACCAACTCCTACACCTGATCCAACTCCATCCGGAGGAGGCGGAGGTCAACAAGTTAACCCTGTTACGGATAGTAGAAGTGGAAATACGAATTTATCAAAATTAGCAGTTGATGATTACAAATTAACGAAGATTGATGATACACATTATTCTTTAATTGTTAAAAATTCCATTACTAAGATTAAAATTGAAGCTGTTGCGGAAGATAGTAAAGCTGTTGTTAGTGGAATGGGAGAAGCTCCTTTAGCTGTAGGAGAGAATAGTTTCATGATTCTTGTACAAGCTGAGAATGGTGCTTCTAAATCTTATTACTTAACCATTACTCGTAAAGATAATCTTTATACAGTTGAGAGATTTGATGAAGCTTTAGAAGATGAAGATCAAGATGTTTATGTATCTTTAAATCCTGATGATGAAATCACAACAGATATGATGAAAAAGATTAAAGATTCTAAAAAAGAAGTTCATTTTGTTCAAAATGGAGAAGAGAATTCTATTCTTTATACATGGATTGTAGATGGAAAAACTTTAGACCAAGTAAGTCCAATGAAATCTAAAATTGATTTTAAATTTTCTGATAAAGATACATTTGATGAATTAGTTGGATATCGTCAAGGAGTTTATTTAACATTCCCTAATCAAAAATATTCTAAGGGAGTTAAAACTCAAATCTATGTAGGAGATCAATATAAAGATGGAGAAAAAGTATCTTTATATACCTATGATACAAAAGGAAAAAAGACTACTCTAAAACAAAAAGATTTAGTTGTTAAAAATGGAATGGTTGAGTTTAGTGTAGAAGGAGATAAGTACTTCTTAACAAAAGCAGATTTAGAGCCTGCAAAAGTTGAGAAGAAAGTAAATCCATATGCCATTGTATGTGTTGTAGAATTTATTCTTCTACTAGTATTCTTTGGATTAGTTATTTTTCCAAGATTTAAGCATATCTTTAAAAAAGAGACGGATGTAATCTAAAATCTCTTTTTTTTTGTTTGAAAATAAGATATAATGAATACGAGGTGGTATTTGATGGATACGGATATGATTTTATTAGAGATTACGGATAAAATGGATAAAACAATGGAGAATTTAACAAAAAGATTTACAACGGTACGCGCTGGAAGAGCAAATCCTTCTAGTTTAGATGGAGTTATGGTAGAGTACTATGGAAGCATGACTCCTTTAAAACAACTTGCAACGATTTCTGTTCCAGAAGCTAGACAGTTACTTATTAAACCATTTGATAAGAGTTCTTTAGGTGCGATTGAAAAAGCAATCCTTGCTTCTAACCTTGGATATACTCCTGGAAATGATGGAGAAACCATTCGTATTGTGATTCCAGAGTTAACAGAAGAGAGAAGAAGAGAACTTGCAAAACAAGTAAAAGCTATCGCAGAAGATGCTAAAGTATCTATCCGTAATATTCGTCATGATGGATTGGAAGATGTTAAGAAAGCAGAACTTCCAGAAGACGCAGAAAAAGGAATGGAAAAGGACATTCAAGATTTAGTAAATGAATATAATAAAAAGATTGAAGCGGAATTAAAAAATAAAGAAGATGAATTACTTACTGTTTAGTAAGTAATTTTTTGTTATAATGATAGTAGGTGATGTCTATGGTAAAGATTGAAACAGATTTAAATGTTCTTTATGAGAAAATGGATTCCGAAGAAAAAGATATGTTTTATAATCATAGCGCAACAGAGTATTTTCATTATGTAGAGTCTCTTGATAAAACGCAAGAAGTATTTGCAAAATTAGAGGGAGGAATTCCTTTAGAAGAAGATGACTGGGTTCATATCATGACTAAGTTATTTATCGTTGGATGTAGAGCAGAGAGAGAAAGAGAAAAGATGGATTTACTGACTTGGTTATGTGGTTTTGCGAGTCGAGTTGGTTTAAAAGTTTTTAAGAAAGATAGACCTTTTTATATAGAATGTTTAAAAATGGCAGAAGAAGTATGGGCTATTAAAAAAGAGAGTGAATTGGACTTGGAATATGATTTAGGAGTACAAATTACGGTTGATTCAGAGGAAGAAAGTGATTTGGATATCTTATTAAATCAATGTCGTGAAAATTGTGTATTCCGGGATAATAAAGATGCTTTTGCGGATGATTATATTAACAATTCTGCTTGGGGATATATGGGAGTAAAATCTAGAATGTATATTCATGCGTGTCATCAATCGTATGAAAGAGCCCATGCTCTTTATCAACAATATAAAAGATAATGAAAAAAACTATGTTTATTTTGAATTGTGTGTTATACTATGTGTATCGACTGTGAAGAGGAGTAGTAGTGAATAGAGACTATTGAGAGAGACTGTGGTTGGTGGAAACAGTTTAGAATCGTTCATGAATTCGCCTATGGAGTTCTTATTAATCATAAGCGTATATCTTGCGTTAAAAGATTTGAGTGTGTAGTAAAATAACTATGAAATAAGGTGGTACCGCGAATTTTCGTCCTTATATTTATAGTTATTTTTTTTAGGAGGATTTATGGAAAATAAAAAGGTATTAGAGGTAAAAGAATTGTTGAAAAATGATTTAGTTGATTTACAAGATCTTCAACAATTAAATGATCTAAAAGTAAAGTATTTAGGAAAGAAAGGTCTTATTACGGAATTAAATAGTGAAATAAAAAATATTCCAAATGAAGAGAAAAAAGACTTTGGATTTCAGGTAAATGAGTTAAGAAATCAATTTAATGAGTATTATGATTCAATGAAAGAGAAGATTGATACTTTAGAGTTAAATAAACGATTAGAAAATGAAAGTGTTGATATTAGTTTACCTGCTACAAAGGTAGCGGTTGGTGCTCCTCATATTTTAGAGAAAGTCATTGAAGAAGTAGAAGATGTATTCTTATCTATGGGATATGATGTTGTAGATGGCCCTGAAATTGAGGAAGATAAATATAACTTTGAAATGTTAAATATTCCAAAGGGAC
>CAMZHD010000003.1 GCA_947306705.1 uncultured Caryophanales bacterium | reverse complement strand
TCCAAAAAGAATAAAAAGGGGTTGGCTAGTGTGATACTAGCGACCAATTCGCCTAATTCCGAATTGGTGATTCTTATACTAATCGAAAAGAGTTCATTTGTCAACAAAAAAATGTAAAATTTTTCATTTTTTTATTTTATTAAAAATACCTTCTTATAATACTTTTATCTTATTATAAATAATACTTATAATAATGAAAAATTCCTTTTAAAAAAAGTACTTTCGTGATATAATATGCAAGAGATGGAAAGAAAAACGATTAAATGAGGAAGTGATGATATGGCAGAGTTAAAAGATGTTAAAGGAATCGGTCCTAAATCTTTATGTTTATTAAATAAAATTAATATTAATACCATAGAAGATTTAGTTACTCATTATCCTTTCCGTTATGATGTTCTTCAAAGAGATGATCTTACCAAAGTAGAAGATGGGGAAAAGATTATTATCGATGGAAAAGTAGAAAGTGTTCCTATTTTGATGCGTTTTAAAGCAGGTTTAAATAAAATGAACTTTAGACTTGTAACACAATCAGGAATTGTAGGAGTATCTATTTTTAATAGAGCATTTTTAAAAAGTAAATTATTAGTTGGAACCGATGTCATTGTAATTGGAAAATTAGATAAAACAAAGAATGTAATTACCGCAAGTGATATTAAATTAGATGTTTTATCGAATAAAGTGAAAATAGAACCAGTTTATCATTGTACGAGTGGTTTAACGAATAAAAATATGTCTACCTATATTAATATGGCTTTATTAATGTATGGAAGAGAAGTTAGAGATTATATTCCAAAGAAATATCAAGATAAATATAATTTTGTAAATAAAAAGACAGCTTTAAATATTATTCATAATCCAAGTACAGCAGAGAAATTAAAAGAAGTAACAGTTCGTTTAAAATATGAAGAGTTGTTTGAATTTATGTTTAAAATCAACTATTTGAAACAACAGAATAAAAAAGAAAAGAATGGATTAGTTCGTGTCATTGATCGTGAAAAATTAGAAGAATTCCGTAAGAAGATTCCTTTTACATTAACAAATGATCAAAATACAGCGATTGAAGAGATTCTTCATGATTTAGAGTCTCCTACTAGAATGAATCGTCTGTTACAAGGAGATGTTGGTTCTGGTAAAACAGTTGTTGCTTTTATGGGAATGTATGCCAATTACTTATGTGGATATCAAGGTGCTTTAATGGCTCCCACTGAGATATTGGCAACCCAACACTATATTAATTTATGTGAATTCTTAAAAGGAACGAAAGTAAAAGCAGTTTTATTAACAGGATCTACTCCTAAAAAGGAAAAGACTGAAATCTATAAAGGATTAGAGGATGGAACTATTCATATGGTTATTGGTACGCATGCTTTAATTCAAGATGAAGTAACTTATAATAACTTAGGATTAGTTATTACAGATGAGCAACATCGTTTTGGAGTTCATCAAAGAGCTAATCTTCAAAATAAAGGTGTTAAACCAGATGTTTTATATATGAGTGCTACTCCTATTCCTAGAACTTATGCTTTAACAATCTTTGGAGATATGGATGTTTCTACTATTAAAGAAAGACCGAAAGGTCGTCAAAAGATAGATACTTATGTTAAGAAGACTACGGATGTTAAAGAAGTATTAGGAATGATGTATGAAGAATTAAAAAATCATCATCAAGTCTATGTCATTGCGCCTTTAATTGAAGAAAGTGAGAATAGTGATCTTACGACTGTTAATGATTTAAAAGAAAAGATGAAACTTGCTTTTAAAGATAAATATAAGATTGATATTGTTCATGGTAAAATGGCAAGTGGTGCGAAAGACATTATTATGGAACAATTTAAGAATAATGAAGTACAAATTCTTATTTCCACAACGGTTGTGGAAGTAGGAGTTGATGTTCCCAATGCTACTACGATGATTATCTTTGATGCCGATCGATTTGGACTATCTACTCTTCACCAATTACGTGGTAGAGTAGGACGTGGTACTAGTAAGAGTCAATGTATCTTAATTAGTGATAGTGATGCAGAACGTCTTAAAATCATGGAAAGAGAAGACGATGGATTTGTTATTTCTGAAGAAGATTTCAAATTAAGAGGACATGGAGACTTATTTGGTACGAAACAAAGTGGTGATATGACTTTTAAGATTGCTTCTGTAAAGAATGATTATAAGATTCTTCTACAAGCAAAGAAAGATTCCAAAGAATACTTAGAAAATAAAGAAACAGATTCAGATGAATTAAAGAAGTATTTCATCGATTCTATTACGAAAGTAAATTAAAATAAAAGATTTGTTGATATATCAACAAATTCTTTTTTTATTTTTTGTCAACAAAAAAATATTTTTTGAAACTCAATTGACAAAAATTGAATTCTATTTTATGATTAAGATGCGTGGTACATATCACGCCGATATCTCTAACGGTTTAATGTTAGAGTATATTCAACCGAACCCCCTGAAGACACTGTCGTGAGACAGTGTCACTTTTTGTTTTTAGAGAATATCACTAATTATCATATGTTACTAGACATCATTATATAAAAAACTAGTGAGTTTGCTGTTTGAATAGTATTATGGCAAAATAATTGCTAAAAATATATAAACATCTATATATAGATGTTTTTTTGTAACGTAAGTTTTAAATATACTTTTTTATTTATGATTATGGTATACTAATTTCATAATAGGAGTGTTGTTATGAATGAAGATATAGATGTTCAAAAATTATTAGAAGAAAATAAAAAACTTAAGGAAGAACTTGATAAATCATCTAAGAAGGAAGAGTTTGAAAATAATAATGTTCATAAAAAGAAATTTAGTAAAAAATTATTTATTCCAATAATACTCTTTATTGTTTTGATTATTATAGGAGCGATTATCATTCTTTTTGTTCATAATCGTTTTAATATTGAAAAATTTAAAAAGAATATAGTTCTAATTCAGGCTTATAATTATGAAGATGAATTATTTGCGACCGGTAGTGGCGTATATATTGACCAAAATACAGTTTATACGAATGCTCATGTTATTAAGGATGCGGAAAGAATAGAAATTATTTTAGATGATAATTCAAAAATTAAATTAAAAGGTATTCAGTCTATTAATGAAAAGAAAGATATCGCAATATTAGTTACTGAAAAAGTAGAAAGTGTACAGAAACTTAAAATGGCTAAAAATGTTAAAATTGGAACAGAAGTTTATGCAGTAGGTAGTCCTTTAGGAATCAAGAATAGTGTATCAGATGGTGTAATCAGTACTAAAACAAAAGATAAGAATATGAAAGTTACTATATATCAGCATACTGCTCCCATATCTCCTGGAAGTAGTGGAGGGGCTTTGATTAATAAAAGAGGTGAATTAATTGGAATTAATTATGCTTCTTATGAGGATGGACAAAACCTTAATTTAGCCATTAAAATTAGTGAATTTAATAAAATCAATAAAAAGACTAAAAATGATAAACTTATAAAAAAAGCAACCTCTAGCTTTTTCAAAGTGAATGAATTGATGAATCAGCCGGGAAAAGAAATTATTAGAGAAACTTGTAGTATTAGTACAAGTTGTCATGCTGATATAGAAGAAGATGGATTCTATAAGGATATTGATGAATATAAAAATATTAAGGATAATGTAAAAAAAGTAATTAGAATTGAAACTTTACGAGGATATGATCAGACTTATGAGGATGATGAATGGTTAAGAATTTATTTATTTCAAATGAAAAAGAAAACAGATAAGTATGATGAGAATTTTAAAAGTTTAGTTGATTCAATGGCTCTTACTACTAGAGATACTTATTATAATTTAGTATTTAATCATTATTGGGCAATTAATAATAATTATTATTACTATATTGAATATAGTGATCATTTAAATATTACTAATATTGTAGAAAAATTGAGAATTCTTACAGGAGGAGAATATGAATAAAAATGTTATATTATTGATTTGTATTTTGCTTCTAACGGGATGTCAATTAGGAAATAATGAAAAATATGTTGAAAAAAGTAAAAAATATGAAATAGGGGAAGAAAAAGTTGTTGTAGAATATCAGCCTGCAAAAGAAGCCTATTCTGAAACAGTATTATCCGGAAGTACTACTTCATGGGGATTACAACCAAGATATGAAGTTGGATATGGAAAAGATATTGAACCAGGTACTTACGATATTGTTAGTAGCGGTTGGGCTGATTATAATATTTTTGTTGGTGGTTTAAAGCTGAAATTCAATTGGGGATTTATGAGTTATTTATTTATAGATCCATTGTCTCAATCTGTTTGTTATGCAAAAGAACAAAGTTGTATGTTTTCAAATACTTATGCTTATTATAGTAGAATTGAAGATATAACTTTAAGTGAAGGAACCATTATCTATACAGAGCAAGATTCCTATGGTAGTCATCAAAGTGTTAGTATAAGATTTGAGGCTCAGTATGTAACGATAGAACATCCTAAAGAAGAAGAGGTCCCTGAAGTTAAGGTCACCCCTATAGAAGTAAAGGAATCTATTAGAAAATATTCTAGTGGTTATAAATGTTATATTAATGATTATGAAGTCCCTGATTGTAAAGCATTAAAATACTATGATGAAATAAAGAAAAAGTTCAAATAATAAAGACTATTTCTTTATGAAATTACACGTATAGAATGATTGTAATAAAAAACACTATAAATGCTTATAACGATATAATAAGAATTGAAAATAATATGTTAAAACAACAGGATGTAAAAGAAGCAATAAGAGAGTTAAAAGATGAATTTAAGGAATACAGATTATCAGATATAAAAGCATTGGATTATCTATTATGGAGTAATAGAGATGATGAAGAAAATTAAACGACAGATAAACGACTTTTTAATCATTTAGGTATAAAATAGGTATAATTACCTCGACGATGAATGATATCAAATAATTATAAATAAAGGGGAATATATACACTTGAATATATATTAAATATCCCCCCCTGAAGACACTGTCGCGAGACAGTGTCACTTTTTTTTATATAATTTGTATACAAAATAATTATTATTATGTATAATGATAATAGAAAGTTTCGTGAAAGCATTCGATAAGGAGAAAATATATGAAAAAAATTTTGTTATTTATTTTATGCTTGATGTTATTTCCTGTTGTTGTTAATGGTAAAGAGTATTGTAAAATTACGAAAGGTAATGGAAATACTATTGGAGATGAATTTCAATGTGGTACGGAGAGTTTTTATCTTGTATCTAATCAGAATGGTATAAAAGAACTACTTGCGAAATATAATCTATTTGTAGGAGACATTATTAATTATGTTGAAACTGATAAAGATTTATCTGATTTTGGAGTTTCGTATAATTTAGATTATGATGCTATGGAAGATTATTGCTTTTCTATCGCAGAAAATGCTGGATATCATCCTTATGCCGTGTATTATATTCTTGATGATTATCATGGGAATCCTACTGAATTTTTGGGATGTAGAGTTTATGAAAGAATTGAATATGATAGAGTCCTTCAAGATTCTAGAGCTGTTGGTACTAAATTAGATGGGAATGGACGATCTATTCTTCCTTTATATGGAATTACTTATATGAATCCTGAATGGGGATATCATGCTACTGGCAATGTTTATGGAAATGATTATGATGATCAAGGGAACTTATTATTAGAAGGAACGGAATTTAATACTTATTTAGATGGATATAAAGAAGAATTAGTGCGTCAAAATATTGATGTAGAATCTGTTTCTTTTATTACTCTTGATAAAACATTACAATTATTAAAAGATATTAGTGGAAGAGATATAGTAGTAGATCTTGTATATGAAAATGATTATGATGATTGGGATCCTAATTTCTTTACTGGAAAGATGGATATTAAGAATTATGTTGGAAATCATAAATGGATTTATGATATTACTTATTGGTTAGGTAGTGGATTTAAAAGTTATTACGATCAAAATTTATTCTATAATGATTATTTTATTTCTAACGAAGGAATGTTGTGTGCTATTGGTAGAGGAGAATGTATGTATTTACCTTATCCTATTGGAAATGGAATAAGACCACTTGTTCGTATACCTTCTGAATCTATTGCTTATTCGATTCGTACAAAGACTGATGGTAATGGTACAATTGAAGTAATCGATTTAGCTCAAGGAAATGAATCTATTGTTTTTAAAGTTACATCTAAAAAAGGATATAAATTAAGTCAATTGTTAATCACAACTGATTCAGGTGAGAGAGTAGAGTTCAATGAAGGAGATATTATCAATAACCTAGATGGTACTGTTAGTATTAGTAATAATGCTTTTACAATGCCATTTGAAAGTGTAACAATTGAGGCAAGATGGGCAACGAATCCAATAAATCCTAGTACGGGAGTTCGTTATTCCATTTTAGTAATTAGTTTGATAGTAATTGTTGGAATAAGTTTGTTCTTTAGTAAAAAGAATACTTGTAGTGAAAAGTGATTCATTTTTGAATTGCTTTTTTCTTAACGATACTGGTTATCATTAAAAATAAAATTCATAAAAAATATTTTTAAAACTCAATGTTAGATTGAGTTTTTTATGTTATAATATGTTCGAAAAAGAGGTGAGGAGTATGGCAAAGGTTATTGTTGGAATGAGTGGAGGAGTTGATTCTTCAGTTGCGGCAATTCTTTTAATGAATCAAGGATATGAAGTAGAAGGATTATACATGAGAAATTGGGATTCTTTTGCAAATGGAGAAGTTAGTGATGCACCTGTTGGGAAAACAGGTATTTGTCCTCAAGAAGAAGATTATAATGATGCGAAAGCTGTTTGTGATAAATTAGGAATTCCTCTTCATAGAAAAGATTTTGTAAAGGAATATTATGATTATGTATTTCAATATTTTTTAGATGAATTGAAAAAAGGAAGAACTCCTAATCC
The DNA here is from genome assembly GCA_947306705.1 of uncultured Caryophanales bacterium. Classification (GTDB taxonomy): domain Bacteria; phylum Bacillota_I; class Bacilli_A; order RF39; family UBA660; genus UBA3789. The sequence goes on along the minus strand of CAMZHD010000003.1, from coordinate 42,063 downwards.
AGATATTATGTGTAATCGATATATTAAGTTTGATATGTTTTCGGAAGAAGCTAGAAAATTAGGAGCTGATTATATCGCAACAGGTCATTATTGTCGTCTAGAAGATGGGAAATTCTTAAGAGCAGTGGATGATAATAAAGATCAATCTTATTTCTTATCCCAAGTAAAAAAAGAACAGTTTCAAAATGTTTTATTTCCTATTGGTGGGTTAACAAAACCAGAAGTGAGAAAGATTGCAGAAGAGTATGATTTAATTACTGCTAAAAAGAAAGATTCAACTGGTATTTGTTTTATAGGAGAAAGAAATCTTACAAAGTTCTTACAAAATTATTTACCAAATACTCCTGGAGATATAGTAAATATTGATACAAAAGAGGTAATTGGAAAACATATAGGATTAATGTACTATACGATTGGTCAAAGAAGAGGACTTAATATTGGTGGTACAGAAGAAAGAATGTTTGTTGTTGGAAAAGATTTAAATCAAAATATTTTATATATTTGTGTAGGAGAAGATAATGATTACCTAGTATCTGATTCTTGTATTGTAGAAGATGTTAATGATCTTGGATTAAATCAAATTAAAAACTGTACTGCGAAATTTCGTTATCGACAAAAAGATGTTCCAGTAGAATTAGAATATTTAGAAGATCAAAGAATACTAGTAAAATATCCACAAGGGGTAAAAAGAGTTACTCCTGGACAAGCTTGTGTATTCTATGATGGAGAACAATGCCTTGGAGGAGGTATTATTCAAGAAGTCAGAAAACACAATGAGAAACTATGGTATTTATAATGAATAACAGGATTGAATAATCCTGTATTTTTTGTTATGATGGGAGATAGAAGGATAGTGTTACTATGAAGTTCATTCATTTAAAATGTGATAGTTGTGGAGCTGAATTAGAATTAGATCCAGAACATCTACAAGCATATTGTCAATTTTGTGGTAGTAAACTATTAATTGATATGGATCAATTATCGGAACTTTTGGTTGAAAAAGAGAAAACAAAAAGAGTTGTTGAATCTGAACAAAACGCAACCAAAAGAGAAGAAATTAAATATCATTATAAAGAAGAAAGATCAAAGAGAAAACATAGAGAGGAAATGACGGAATTAGGGTTTATCTTTGGAGTTCCTATTCTATCAATAATAGTTCTTGTTGCTCCTGTATTACTGATTATTCTTCCAATACTTGCAATTGTATATTTTGTTTTAAAAAAGAAAAAATAAAGTTTAGAAAAATCTAAACTTTTTTTATTGTTTTGATATTGAAATTTGAGTTTCCTTGTGCCATAATTAAATTGAAAAGTAAAGAATTGTCATATAAGTTCGAAGATATGGTTCGAATGTATCTACCTATTCGCCGAAAATGAATAGACTATGACTTCCTAATAATCTCCATAGAATATCTCATAGTCTGCGCTATTTAAGTATAGGGCGTTTTTTATTTTTCAAAAGGTTTTTATGGAGGTGTGTTTGTGAAACAAACAAAAAAGAAAGTTAGTAAACTAGATTCTTACTTTGGTATTTCTAAAAGAAAATCTTCAGTAAAAATTGAATTACTAGCTGGATTAACAACATTCTTGACTATGGCTTATATTTTGATAGTCAATCCAAACAATATTTTATGGGGAGGAACCGCTGATCCAAGATTTGCGAGTGTATTTATCGCAACAGCATTAGGTGCTTTTATTGGTACTTTATTAATGGCTTTACTTGCGAAGATGCCTCTTGCACAAGCTCCTGGTATGGGACTTAACGCAACGGTTGGAACGATCGTAGGTGGAGCTATGGGATTTGCATATTCTTATGGAAATGCAATGGTGCTTGTATTTATCAGTGGTATTATTTTCTTAATCCTTTCCATTGTTCCTTCTGGACGAAATAAGAAAGGGGAACCAATTTCTTTTCGAGAGAGAATCTTTGATGGAGTACCAAAGTCTGTAAGAACAAGTATTTCTGTTGGAATTGGTTTATTTATTGCTTTTATTGGATTACAAAATGCACATATTATTGGGGATAATCAATTTACTTTAGTAGAATTAGTTCCTTTTAATAATCCGGAACTATGGGCAAGAGGAGGAATGGCTTGCTGCGCAGCTGTTGCGATTTTTGGTTTAGTTATTATTGGTGTTTTAAGTCATTATAATGTAAAAGGATCTGTTATTTTAGGAGTTTTAGCTGCTACTATTTTAGCCATTCCATTAGGAGTAGCAGATTTATCAATATTAGGTGGTAAGGTTCCAGGTATTAGTTGGAAGTTCTGGGAGAATATTGCTAGTTTCTTTACGGTTAATAGTGATAAGAGTGTATTCTTTAGTTTATTTAATGGAGGATTTACATTCCCTAAGAATGCCTTTATGACATCTTTAATGATAATTGTATCTTTCTCTATGATTGATATGTTTGATACAATGGGAACCGTTATTGGTTGCTGTAAAAATGCAAATCTAATGGATGAAGATGGAAAGCCTATTAACTATGGAAAAATGATGTATGCAGATAGTATTGCAACAATTGCTGGATCTCTCTTAGGTACTAGTACTGTTACTACTTTCGTAGAAAGTGGAACAGGAGTATCTGTTGGAGGAAAAACAGGATTAACTGCTTTAACAACGGCAGGATTATTCTTATTATCTATTTTCTTACTTCCATTATTTGCATTTATTCCATCTGCAGCAGCAGCTTCTGCCTTAATCTACGTTGGAGTATTAATGATGAAGAATGTTGTAGATATTGATTTTGATCATGTTAAAAATGCTATTTCAGCATTTGTTACAATCATAACTATGGTATTAGCTTATTCTATTACAAATGGTATTGGTATGGGTATTATTACTTTCGTATTACTTGACTTTATCATTTATGTTGTAGACTTCTTTAGAAGTAAAAAAGATGATTCTGTTAAACCTCATTTAGAAATTACTTGGGTAACATTAATCATATTCGTCTTATTCTTAATTTACTTCTTAGTACCAACAGTATTCTAATAATAAAAAAGATTGATTTTCATCAATCTTTTTTTACCATCTCGTTTTTACTTTTTGTTTTTCAATATCTGTTACTAATGCTTCTACACTTGGATAAGTGTCTAATATGACCTTTCTTAGATTTCTGTGAGTACCAATTCGATATCCATTAAAGTCTTCTATCATACATTTATCATTATCATTATCTCCTACAGTAAAGATTTGACTTTTTGGAAGAGGAAGTGTTTCTTCTAAGAAATGAATCGGAGTCGATTTGTTGATGCCGATTGGTTTAATACAAAAGAATACCATTTCTTTATAACCATATTCTAGAAAACTATATTGTTTATTTCTTTTAATTTTTTTCCATTCTTTTCGAAATTCAGGAGTTATTTGATCTCTTCTTACTCCAAAATTAATACTACTAATAGAATCTTCTTCTGGAAGTTCTGATAGATATGCATAAGTTGTTCCTATTTGGAAATCTTTATGAACTCCTAAAGAAATTAATTCTTCTATTTCTGGATAAATATCCGGCGACATGATTGTTTCAAATAGGAGATTTTGAGTATCAAATAGATGAGAACCATCTTCTGAAGAAATAAAGTCATAGGGTATATGATAGGTATCAATTTTATCTTTTAAGGATTCATAACTTCTACCACTTGATAACATGAAAGTATTTCCCTTTTCTTGCCACTCGTGGATGGCTTCAACATTTCTTTTTACTTGATCATCATCTGTATAAAAAGTGCCATCAAAGTCACTTACTAATAGTTTCATAAAATCTCCTTTCTGTAAAAAACTGTTTTTTATTATAACACATTAGAATTTAATTGACTATTATTCTCTTTCTTATGATATGATATAAGTAGAATAAAAATAGGAGGAAACGATATGAGAATCATTGAATTGAATAATCATGTGAGAATGCCTGCTTTAGGAATTGGGACTTTCCAATTATCTCCTGAAGAAGCTTATCAAAGTGTATTAGAAGCTTTAAAAGTAGGATTTCGTTTAATTGATACAGCGAATGCTTATTTAAATGAGAGGGCTGTTGGAAGGGCAATTAAAGACTCTGGAGTTAGTAGAGGAGAAATCTTTATTTCTACTAAGATTTGGCCAACAGAATATGAAAATCCTAATGCGGTAGAAGAAACATTAGAAAGATTAGGAGTAGACTATATTGATTTATTATTCTTGCATCAACCAGTAGGAAACTGGAAAGAAGGATATAGGATGTTAGAGAAAGCTTTAGCAGAAGGAAAGATTAAAGCGATTGGTGTTTCTAATTTTGAAGGACAATTCTTAATGGATTTATATAAAGAATGTAAAGTTAAACCACAAGTCATTCAAGTAGAGGCTCATCCATTCTTCTGGAATAAAGAAGTTCGTAGAGAGGCTGCAATTAAGGATTTAGCATTTATGAGTTGGTTCCCATTAGGACATGGAGATCCTGCTTTATTAGAAAATGAGACTGTTAAGAAAATAGCTGAAGCTCATAAAAAGTCTCCTGCTCAAGTTATTTTAAGATGGCATATTCAATGTGGAATGATTGTAATTCCTGGAAGTAAAAATAAAGAACATATTAAAGAAGATTTCGAACTATTTGATTTTGAATTAAATGATAAAGAAATGTATGATATGGCTTATCTTCATAAAGATAAACGTTATCATGAAATAACTGCAGATAGTTTATTAAAATATTTAACAACTCCATTAACGTATGAAGAAAAGTAGATGAAAATCTACTTTTTTTAGTCTATAATAAAAGCAGGAGATGAGGTTATGAAAAAAGCAATAGTAGCGATAGGAGGAGGAGAGAATGGAAGACTTCGTTCTGATGGGTCTAGAACCGCTTATGAAACTAGACCAATGGATGGAGAAATCATTTCTTTAACAGGTAAGAAAAATCCTCATTTTTTATTTCTTGCTCATTCACAAGAAACTCCTAAATCAGAAGAAGACTATTTTCAAACTATGAGATCTATTTATGGAGGAAGATTTTCTTGCTCTTGTATTAATCTATTAAAATCTGATTTATCTAATTCTTCAAAAGTAAAAGAATTAATAGATTGGGCAGATATTATCTATGAAGGAGGGGGAAATACTCTTGATATGATTGATCTTTGGAAAAAGACAGGATTTGATCAAGTATTATATCAAGCATGGCAAGATGGAAAAGTATTATGTGGGGTATCTGCTGGAGCAAATTGTTGGTTTGAAGGATGCTCTAGTGACTCTCTTCGTATTAAATATGGACCTGATCAACCATTGATTTCTATGGATTGTTTAGGATTCTTAAAAGGATTCTTTGTTCCTCATTGTGATGAAGGGGATCGCTATGAAAGTGCAAAAGAACTCTTAAAAGAAAATGGAAATATTGGATTTCTATTATCGAATTGTTCTGCTTTAGAAATTGTTGATGATACATATCGAATTATTACGAGTAATGCAGTGAATCATGGAATTGAAGCATATGCTTTAAAAGCCTATTGGAGAGATGATGAATACTTTGAAGAACCAATTGAAGTATCAGAAGAATTTAGACCTTTAGAAGAATTATATAGTGATTTACAGTATACTAAAAAATAATCTTTGTTTTTATTTGATTTTTCTATCAGAATTGAGTATGATTATTATAGTTATTAGGAGGATGAAATTATGAAAAAATTATTACTATTCATTCTAATTTGTTCATTTGTATTTATTCCTTTTGCTTATGCAGAAGAAGAATTCCCATTGACAGAAGATATAAATGAAGTAGAGTATCAAACTGTTATTGAAGAAAGTCAAAATATTTTAATGGAGAGTCAAGTTGAGGATCAAGAAGCTCTTGTTGATGAAGAAGAGGAAGAAGAATCTGGTATCAAATTTGGTCTTGCTGATGTGGAATATAATCCTGTTGTGATGGAAGAGTTTAAAACATTAGAAACACAAGTAAAATCTATTAGCAAATCTTCTCGTTCTAATATTTTTTCAAGTGTAGAGGCAAGTAGTCAATTAGGAGTTATGATATTAGTTGTATTTGCAAGTTTTGTTTTGACAAGTGCAGCAATCTATCAATTTGTTTTAAAAAAAGAAATTTAAAATAATCCTATTTTTGCCATAAAAAAAGTGTCATAGAAATATGACATTTTCTTTACAAATAAAATTAGCACTTGCTATTGACAAGTGCTAAAAAAAGTGATACTATTAAACTGTAGTAAGAAATACTACAGGTGTTAATTGAGTATGAATTGTGCTACCGAAAAGATAACACATGTTATGAAAGGAAGTTGATATATATGATGTTAATGCCAAGAAGAGATTTTGATTTATTCGATGAAGATTTCTTTAGAGATGATTTTTTCCCAGGAAAGGATAAAAATTATAATCTAATGAAAACCGATATTAAGGAGACTGAAAAAAGTTATATCTTAGATATTGATTTACCAGGGTATAATAAAGAAGATATTAAAATCGATGTAACAGATGGATATCTTACTATTAATGCAAAAACTAATAAAGAAGTAAATGAAGGAGACAAACATAAATTTGTACGTCGTGAAAGATTTACTGGTGAAGTAAGCCGTAGTTTCTATGTAGGAGAAGATGTAGAGTCTGATAAAATTACTGCTTCTTTCAAAAATGGTATTTTAAGTTTGGAAGTACCTAAAGTAGATCCTGAGAAGAAATTACCTGAAAAGAAATACGTTGAAATTAGTGATTAATGAAAAGTCTAGTTTTCTAGACTTTTTATTTTTTTTATAATACAATGGTACTGAAATGAGGAATGAACATGGGTATTTATATAAAATCATTTTTTACATTCTTAATTGTAGGAATTGTATCTTATTTTTTATCTGAGTTTTTTCGTAAAAGAGATGAAAATAAGAAGAACAAAAAAGATAAGTAGGGGGATATATGTTTGAAGTAGAAGACAATGAAGGAATGAGAATAGACAGTTATTTATCTGAAAAAACAGGATATTCTCGTAGTAAAATTCAAAAATTAATTAAAGAAGAACAAGTAACGGTAAATGGTAAAAATGTAAGTAGTTCTTATTCTGTTAAGGTAGGAGATACAATTGAGATGGAAGAAGATCTATCATATGATATGAATATAGAACCTGAAGATATTCCTCTTACGATTATCTATGAAGATGATGATTTATTAGTGATAAATAAAGAGAGTGGAATGGTTGTTCATCCAGCTCCTGGTCATTATACAGGAACATTAGTAAATGCACTTCTTTACAGGTACCATTTAACGAGTGGGGAGGCTGAAAGACCTGGTATTGTTCATAGACTGGATAAAGATACAAGTGGATTAATGCTTGTTGCGAAAAATGAATGGACTCATGAAAGGCTATCTTCTATGATTGCTTCTAAAGAAGTAGAAAGAAAGTATTTAGCGATTGTGGATGGTGTCATTCAACATGATACAGGAGAAGTAGATGCTCCCATTGGTAGAGATGTTCATAATCGTCAAAAGATGGCTGTTACGGATGTTCATGGAAAAGAAGCCATTACTCATTTTAGAGTATTAGATCGTTTTCAAAATCAAACTTATATTGAATGCAAATTAGAGACTGGTAGAACGCATCAAATTAGAGTACATATGGCTTATATTGGATATCCTGTACATAATGATCCATTGTATGGTAGAGGAAAGAGTACAGAATTTGGACAAATGTTACATTCTTATTCTATTCATTTTCTTCATCCAAGAACGGGAAAAGAACTCTCTTTTGAAGTGGATCCTCCAAAAGAATTTCAAGATTATTTAGAAGAATTAAAAAAAGAAAGAAGTTAGTTTACTTCTTTCTTTTTTAGATTTTCATTTAGTTTATTCCAATTCTTGTACTTACAAATTTTCCTACATTCACATGTACTACAATTTGGACAAGATGGAATGCTACATTCTAATTCTTTTAAAATATAATACGTTTTATCTTCAATGATTTTTTCATCTAAATCTTTTAAGTAATTCTTTAATGTTTCATCTTTTAGAAGAGAAACATCTTGAAATGTCTTCTTAATTTTATAATTTAATAATACATAGAATAGTTCAAAGGATAAATGATTATAATTTGTTTTTAAATAATAATGAGAATGGAAGAATGTTCCAAGATTCATAGAAGTATATTTCTCATAAGATAAAACTTTTTTAATAGAATTCATACATTCTTCTATGACTGCTTTTGGATAATCTTTTTGTATATCAAAATAGATGTCTCTAATTAATTCATAGTTCATAAGAAGATCTTTTTCTTCTTCTTTAATAGGATCTTTAATTGATAAGTTTGGGATAAACACTTTCACAACAGGATATCCTAAATAAGAATAATCTTTGTAGTAATACTTTATTTTATTTTTTTTAGGTTTTTCTGTTGTAATTTCCAGTATTCCTTTTTCGATAGCTTCTTCTACTGTGCCTCCAGAACTTAATCCGGCAGAATGAGTTGTTTCTTGAATGAGTTTAATTGGAAGATATTCTTCTTTTTTATCGATTGTTTTAAAAGGAGAAGCAATTCTATATTTAATCGCGTCTTCCATGAATGTTTTTGGTTTTTCTTCAAAGAATTGAGAGATGAATGATCTTTCAAAATGAATATTGGGACTTAATACTTCATCTTGGAAACTGATGATACTTTTTTCTTTTCCTAAGAAATTATTATCAATGATGCTTCTAGAAGATAATCCTTCGATGAGTCTTTGATAAGCAGAGATTCTAGAAGAATTCTTATCAGGTCCATTTCCATATATTTCTAATTGATAAAAACCTTTTATTTGAAGTGTTGTTTTATAATTATGATCTTCTAATTTAAAACTGTTTTCAGAGACTTTTATTTTTAAAGATTTAAGTGTTTTTTTAATTGTTTTGACTGTCTCTTTTCCTTTTAAATCTTCGCTATTCTCATTCATTTTATCCCTCCTATAATTATTTTACTTGAAAAAACTCTAAAATACAATTATTATATAAGAGACAGAGGTGATAGTATGAAGTTTCAGGAATACAATCCTAATTTTAAAAATTGTGATTGTGTGATTCGAACTTTCATGAAATTACTAGAGAAAGACTACATAACCGTTAAAGAAGAATTAACAAAGGTAGCCGAATCTTTAGGATATGATTCTTATCAGGAAACAGAAGTTTTTGAGAAATATTTTCTTAAAAATGGATTTGAAAAAATAGAAGAAGAACCCGTTGTGGTAAATGATTTGTCCTTAGATGGAGGAAAGTATGCGATATTCTGCTATCGGGATGAAGATTATCATTTATTCCCAGTAATCGATAGAGTTGCTTACGATAAAAATGATAGATTCTGGAGAATGAATGTAATTACTTTATATCATCAATTATAAAAAACAGCCTAGCTGTTTTTTGTTTTGTCAAAAAATGTCTGATTTGTTGACTTTGTATTTTATTTTTTTTATGATTATTTTAGACTTGAAAAATTTGACTTTTTGTTGTATAATAAGAGCCAATTTGAAGGGGAAATGAATTGTGAGAAAGACAGATTTAGAAAACGTTACAAAAAGATTATTATCCAATCCTAAAATTAGTGATGAGAAAAAAGAATCTGTATTAGAAGAAATTCGAAAAGGAAAAGAATATGACTTTGGTACGGGTTATCCTAGTATTGATAGACCTTGGTTAGAGTTTTATGATTTAGATAAATACTATTCTATTCATAACGATAAAACTGTTTATCAAGATATTTGGAGTCAGAATAAAGACTATTTAGAAAATCTAGCTCTTATGTATTTTGGTGGAAAAGTATCTTATGAGAAACTTTTTGAAAGAATTAATCAAACTGCTAAATCTTTAGAAGAGTATGGAATAAAAAAGGGAGATTTTGTAACGGTTTGTTGTGCTGGAATTCCAGAATGTATTTATACGGTTTATGCTTTGGCTAAAATAGGTGCGATTGTTAACTTGATGCCACCTTATTTTGATCCAGAGCAAATGAGTGACAGAATATCTGATTGTGAAAGTAAGACTTTGTTAGTTATGGATAGTTTTTATCCTCAAATAAAAGATTCTGTTGATAAATCTTCCATTAAACAACGTATTATTATTCCAACACTTAATTCCAGTCCATTAAGATTTATTCCACAAAAGAATAAAATTAAATTGAATTATGTAAATGAAGTATGGTGGAATCAGTTCATAAAAGATGGTAAAGGAAGAACTGTTCCTAAGACTTTTGAATATGAAAAAGATTATCCATTCTGTATGGTTTATTCAAGTGGTACAACGGGTGCTTCAAAAGCAATTGTATTATCTCATGATAGTTTCCAATATTCGGTTTTATCTTATGATGCTAATACAATAGATATTCAAAGAAAGCAAAAATTATATGAAGTAGTTCCACCATGGTATTCGACTGGATTAAGTACATCAGTTCATTTGCCTTTACACTATGGTGTTACTATTTTCCAAGATCCAAGGTTTGAGAGAGACGTATATGTAAAAAACATTATAAAACATCAATTGGATTATTCTATTTGTTCAACCAGTTTGTATGAAGGATTTTTAGATGAAGATCTTACAAAAGGAAAGCATTTATCTTCTTCTTATACAGCTGTGCAAGGTGGAGAACCTTTGCTTTCAGATTTAAAGCGAAAACTAGAAAACAAAATGAGTGAGATGGGTTCAGACAATAAAATAATAGGAGCTTATGGTCAATGTGAATGTGGAGCACAGGTAACTAGTATGTCAAACATGATTGACCATCCTGATGATTCTGTTGGAATTCCTATTCCTGGTGTTACAGTAAAAATAGTAGATGATGATTTCAATGAACTTCCATATGGACAAAGAGGACAAATTGTTGTCGATACACCTTGTGGAATGTTAGGATATTTTAAAAGACCAGATGCCAACGAAAAATATTTTTATTATGATGAATTCGGAACTAAATGGAGTTGCACTGGAGATATTGGAACTATGGGTGAAAAAGGAGATCTTTTTGTCAGTGGTAGAGAAGAAGACTATTCATACATAGGAACTAAAAAAGTATATAATTTTGATATTGAAGATGTATTAAAAGGAGCACCAGATATCAAATTATGTGATTGTGTAAGTACAATTAGAGATGGTATTGAAAATGGATTTGCCCTTCATATAATTTTTGAAGAAAAAGATGAGAAAGAGTATGAACAAGATGTTGAAAAATTATATGCTCGTTTAAGAGAAATACAAGAACAGGTTTTTCATCGATATGGTGATATCGATTTAGTGCCAGTTAATTTTAAAATTAGAAAAAGTTTCCCATTTAAATCTTTTGGTAAAAGAGATACTGAGGCAATGAAAAAAGAAACTGATGGATTTATTTATATGGATAGTAGTTATCTAGTAGATTCAGAAAAAACTAATGCAAAAAGAGTATAAAAATATTTTTATATTCTTTTTTTATGCTATAATAGTATTGTTAAGGTAAGGAGTGGTTTTTGTGATATTTACAAAAATGTCTTTGGCAATTATCATTTGCTTGGCATATATATCTTCATTAATGATAATCTTCTTTGTAAAAAAATATACAAAAAATGAAGAAACCAAAATTTACATAGTATTGTTGATTTCTAATTTTATTGGTTTATTACTTCACCTTGCTTCTGAGTCTGTTTGCTTTTACTATGACGAAATACCAAAGATTTTATCGTTTTTTGTTTTAAAAGGAATGCTTTGTTACTACTTTTTGTTTGGATTAATACTATTAACGTATTTAATAGTTGTTTCTAAGATTAAGATTCAAAATCTAGCTTTAAAGATTATTAATGCACTTGCTGTAATTGTTCCTGTTTCATTTTTGTTTATGCCGATTGAAGTTTATAGAAATGTTGAGGAATTAAAATTTTATACATATGGACTAGATACAGAAATCACATACTTGTTATCTGCAATTATTGTTGTTGTTATGATTTGTATCATTGTTATTAAGACAAGAGAATTATCTAAGAAAAAAGTTATACCATTAATTCTTTTTATTCTTGGTGGAGCTGTTACAATGCTTATTCAAAAGTATTATCCATATGTTATTATTATTGACTTGATTGAATCTGTGATTTGCTGTTTGATGTACTTTACAATTGAAAATCCAGACGTTAAGATGATTCAACAATTAGAAGTAGCTCGTGAACAAGCGGATAAAGCTAATAGGGCTAAAACTGATTTCTTGAGTTCTATGTCTCATGAGATTCGTACACCATTAAATGCAATTGTTGGATTTAGTGATTGTATATTAGATGCCCATACTTTGAATGAAGCACAAGAAAATGCAAAAGATATTGTAAATGCTTCTCAAACATTATTAGAGATTGTTAATGGTATCTTGGATATTTCTAAGATTGAAGCTGGTAAGATAGAAATTATTAATTCTAAATACAATGCTCCTGAAACATTTGAAGAATTAGCAAAATTGATTACTCCTAAAATGAATGAAAAGGGACTTGATTTTACTTATAATATTGCACCCGACTTGCCAAAGACATTATTTGGAGATCATGCAAATGTTAAGAAGATTGTTACAAACTTATTAAGTAATGCTTGTAAGTATACAGATAAAGGTTTTGTTCATTATGAAGTTAGTTGTATTAACTCAAAAGGTGTATCTAAATTAATTATTTCTGTAGAAGATTCTGGTCGAGGTATTAAGAAAGATAGTATTGATAAGATGTTTACGAAATTCCAAAGATTGGATGAAGATCGTAATACGACAATTGAAGGTACTGGACTTGGACTTGCGATTACAAAACAATTAATTGAATTAATGGGTGGACGTATCATTGTTCATACTGTATATGGAGAAGGTTCTAAATTTACGGTTGTCTTGAACCAAAGAATTGAAACTGATGAAGTAGAAGATTCTAAGAAAGTTAAGACTACTTTGGATTTACATAATGTTCGAATTCTAATTGTAGATGATACTCCATTAAATATAAAAGTTGCTTGTAAGTTATTGGAACGTTATAATGCGAATAATATAGTCACAAGTGATAGTGGATTTGATTGTATTGCGAGAATTCAACGAGGAGAAATGTATGATTTAATCTTGTTGGATGATATGATGCCTAAAATGAGTGGAGTAGAAACTCTAAAAAAATTAAAAGAATTACCTGGATTTAAAATTCCAACAATTGCGTTAACAGCAAATGCAATTACTGGTATGAGAGAAAAATATTTAGCTGATGGATTTGATGATTATCTTGCTAAACCAATTGAAAAGGATCAAATGATTCAAGTATTTAATCAAATCCTTGGAAGAAATGTTACAGAAGATATTCAGATTAATCCTGAAGAATTACAAGAGAAAGCTATTCGTGGAGAAGAAATTCCTAATACAGATGATATTGAAAAGGCTGAAGAGGAAAGACAAAAGAATGGTATTATTCCAGTAGAAGAAAATATTGAAGAAATTCTTGGTTCTCAAGTTGAGAGAAATTATTTAGAAAAAACATTCTCTATGAAACCTGTTGGATTTGCGAAAGTTGATGAGATTGAGCAACTTGAGGAGGAAGAACCTCCTAAAGAAATTCCTCATGTGGATTTAGTTCCTGTTGTTGATATTAATATTCCACTTCCTAAAAAAGAAGAATCTTATGATAGAAGTTATCTAGAAAAGAATGGTGCAGATATGAACCATGCTTTGGAACTTCTTGGAGATATGGAAATGTATAATATGACGATTCATGATTTCATGAGTGAAGTAGAAGCTAAATGGGGAAGAATTCTTGATTATAAAGAAAAGAATGATATGCCTAATTATGCAATTGAAGTTCATTCTTTGAAAAGTGATTGTAAGTATTTAGGATTTATGTCTTTAGCAGATATTGCTTATCAACATGAATTGAAGAGCAAAGAAAACGATTCTAATTTTGTAAATGAACATTTTACTGAATTAGAAGAGGGATATCGAAAAGTACTTGAAGTAGCAAGAACGTATGTAGAACATAATCCTGTTGATAATTCATAGATATTATATTATTATAAAAATGAAGGAACACCTAAAGTAGCTTGTTGGGTGTTGCCTGTTTTGGTTTCACCTGACTAGTTTTGGTTAGGTGATTTTCTTTTTTTAAATATTTTTTAGGAAATAGAATATCTTTCTTTATTTTTTTTATATTATTGTATATAATTATGTTAGGTTTTTAGGAGGAAATTTTATGGAGACAGAATTCATGCAAGATGGTAAAAGTGTTATTACAATGAAATTGCTTCATTATTTTATCACGGAAAAAAATTATAATCCTATTATTCTACAAGGGGTAGACAATGAAATCTGGCTAGAGAATCTAGATGAAGATTGTAAAGTTATTAGAATTGTTTCTAACTATATTCATAATGATGAACAATATAGTTTTGATGTTTTTAAGACTAAGAGAATTATGAAGAAGATTAAGAAAAAGACTTTTTCTTTTAGATTGAATGTTATGAGTATTTTCTTAGATATGGGGGAGAACGTTTCAAAAGAATTGAATAGTGATCCTAACTTAATGGCTATATGTGTTCATGATGAAAAAGATATTACAAAGAATGATTTCATTAAGAAACATTTCCCTGATTTAGGTAGTAAGATGAAATATAATGAAGAGGGTGTTGAGTTATTTGCTAAAATAACAAAAGATATCAATCAACATAATAAAGATGATGCTAGTAAAATGGCTAAGTTATTTAAGAATAAGGGACCTTATGTTACCTATTTCTTAATTGCTGTTAATGTTATTTTTTACTTAGTACCTATCTTATTAGGACAATATCAAAATATTATTAATGATTACTGTATTCATGGACCAAGTATTCGTGCAGGACAATATTATCGTTTATTAACAGGTACAATCTTACATGGAGGATTCTTCCATTTATTATTTAACTGTTATGCTTTATATGTTATTGGTTCTCAAATAGAGAATTTCCTTGGTAAGATTAAATATCCAATTATTTATATTTTCTCTGCTTTAATAGGAGCATTATTCTCTATGACATTTAATGCATCTGCTGCTTCTATTGGAGCGAGTGGTGCTATCTTTGGACTTATGGGAGCTTTAGTATACTTTGGATATTATTATCGTGTTTATTTAGGAAATGTTGTGAAGAGTCAAATTCTTCCATTAATTGCTTTAAACTTAGGACTTGGATTTATTATGAGTGGAGTTGATAATTTTGCTCATATTGGTGGATTAATTGGAGGAGCTATGATGACAATGGCTCTTGGGGTAAAAGATAAAACAACGACTTTTGAGAAAGTTAATGGATGGGTTATTGTTACAATCTTTACTTTGTTTATAGGATATTTGGCATTTGTATATAGTGCTTAATTATGATAGAATGAGAATAGAGATGTGAGGTGATTCTATGCCACAAGAACAAACAAGTTTGTTTGATATTCATGAAGTGGATACAGAACTAACACGTAAGACTTTAAAAGAAGTATATTCTTCTTTAGAAGAGAGAGGGTATAATCCTACAAATCAAATTGTTGGATATTTGATTAGTGGGGATCCGGGATATATTTCAAACTATAAAGAGGCAAGAAAAAAGATACAAGATCTTGATCGTGCTAAGATAGTTGAAATTTTATTGACGGAATTTCAAAAGAGTAAATAATGAGATATTTAGGACTTGATTTAGGAAGTAGAACATTGGGTGTTTCTGTTAGTGATAAAACAGGTCTAATTGCGAGTAGTTATAAGACAATTCATCATAATGAAGAATATGATCGTTTATTAGAGGAAGTTTGTCAGATGATACAGGAACTTGAAATTGATACAGTTGTATTAGGATTTCCTAAAAATATGAATAATACAATAGGACCTAAAGGGGAACTTAGTTTGCTCTTTAAAGAGAAATTGGAAAAGATGGTATCTATTCCCATTATTTTACAAGATGAAAGACTTACTACGAAAAGTGCGACTGATTTATTGATACAAGGAAATGTGTCTAGAAAAGATCGTAAGAAAGTAGTAGATAGTGTGGCAGCTACTATCATTTTACAAGCATATTTAGATAGGAGAGAAAAAGAATGAAAAAGAATACTTTTAGTATGATAGATGAAAATGGAAATGAAATTGTTTATGATGTTTTATTTACATTTGAAAGTGATGAAACTGGTAAAAACTATATTGTTTATACCGATAACACGAGAGATGAAAAGGGAAATATAGAAGTATATGCTTCTATCTATGATCCTAATGATCCTCATAGTAAATTAGAAGCCATTAAAACAGATAAAGAATGGAGAGTTATTGAGACAATCTTAGATACTCTTCAAGAGGAAGTTCGTAAGAAGAAAGAGGAAGAAAATAATGAGCAATAGCTCTTTATTTTTTCTGGAGGAAATATGAAAAGAAAAGCAAAACCACTTTTTTATATTCTTGTTTTCTTTGCCCTTGTTTTATTCGTAGGAGGAGGTACTTGGATGTATCTTGCATCTCCTGTTGATAGAAATGATAAGAGTGAAATAGAGGTTGTTGTTCCTAGCGGAGCTACTTCTACTAAGATTGGTACGATTTTGAAAGAAAAAGAATTAATTAGAAGTGAATTATTATTTAAAGTTTATTTAAAAATGAATCATGTTGGTTCTTTGAAAGCATCTACTTATAAATTAAATAAGACGATGGATTTAAATACGATTATTGAAACTTTAGAAAAGGGAAATACTTATAATCCAGATGCCATTCAAATTACTTTCCGTGAAGGAGAGAGAATTACTAGTTATGCAGAAGAAATAACTTCTAAGACGAATCATACATATGAAGAAGTCATTGCTGTATTTCAAGATCATGAATATGTGAAAGGGTTAGTTGGAAAATATTGGTTCCTTACAGAATCCATTTTAAATCCAGATTTATATTATCCTTTAGAGGGATATTTAGCTCCTGATACGTATCAATTTATGAATGCAGATGTAACGATTGATGAAATAATAGATACTTTGTTAAAACAAAATGAAAAGAGATTAGAGCCTTATAAAGTAACCATTGAAAAAGATCCTCATTATTATTTAACAATGGCATCTATGGCAGATTTAGAAGGATCTAATACAGATAATCGTATGATGATTGTAGGTATTTTTGAAAATCGATTAAAAAAGGGTATGAATTTAGGTAGTGATGTTACTTCTTATTATGGGGTACAAGCATCTATGAAAAATGATATTACTGCGGAACAATTAGCAGATGTAAATCCTTACAATACCAGACTTGCATCTATGGCAGGAAAGATGCCTGCAGGACCTATTTGTAATCCAAGTAATTCTAGTATTCAAGCAAGTGTTTCACCTACCGCTAGTGATTATTATTTCTTTGTAGCTGATAAACATGGTAAAATCTATTATACAAAGACTGCTAGTGAACATGAGAAGAAAATACAAGAGATTAAGGCAAATGGAGATTGGATTTGGTAATATATGTTAGAAGAATTAATTAAAGATATTAAGAATTATGCAGATGTCAATAATGTTCCAATTATGTCTGATAGTGGAATGCGTTATGTGATGAATTACATTAGTAAGCATTCAGTTAGAAATATATTAGAGATTGGTACTGCGATTGGATATTCTGCTATTATGATGTGTAGTGTTCATCCAGAGGTTGTAGTGACTACTATTGAAAGAGATGAAAAACGCTACTTAGAAGCCATTAAGAATATTAAAAAAGCAAAGATGGAAGATCGAATTCATTTGATCTATAATGATGCTTTAGAAGTTAGTTTTGATGAAAAATTTGATTTGATTTTTATTGATGCAGCTAAGGCTCAAAATCAAAAATTATTTGAGAGATTTGAAAGAAACTTAGAGTCTGAAGGAACGATTATTACCGATAATATGAATTTCCATGGATTAGTAGAAAAAGATCCAGAAGAAATTAAGAGTAGAGATTTGAGACAATTAGTTCGTAAAGTAAAAGATTATCATACTTTCTTAGCAAACCATTATGCGTATGAAACGGAATTTTTAGACGTAGGAGATGGAATTGCGGTTAGTCATAAAATCGTATAAGAAAAGAGGAATTCTTTTCTTTTTTTATGTTTTATACTATAATATGTGAGAGGTGTCTTATGAAATTATTAATAGAAGTTTCTAAAAAAGAAGATCTATCTATTGATTCGGTTGATGGATACATTTTAGCTTTAAAAGATTATTCTGTTGAGAGTGTCTGTTCTTTCACTTTAGAAGAAATTAAAGAGTTTGTTTCTCATACAGAAAAAGAAGTATTTGTAAAATGTAATAAGAATTTTATGAATGAAGAGATAGAAGGTCTTACTAGGGTATTAAAAGAATTGGATACTCTTTCCCTTACTGGTATTTTTTATTATGATTTAGCGGTATTAGAAATCAAGAATGAGTACTCTTTAAAGACGGATTTAGTATGGAGTCAAACTCATATGGTTAATAATTATAAAACCTGTAATTATTATCATTCTAAAGGAGTAAAATATGCTTTACTTGGAAAAGAAATTACATTAGAAGAGATTCAAGAGATTATCAAGAATAGTTCGATTACTTGTATGGTAGAAGTGATTAGTAAACCAAGTGTTGCATTCTCTAAGAGAAAGTTAATTACTCATTTTTATCAAGATTTAGGAAAGCCAAGTAAGAAAGAAATTGTTGTTCGTGAGAAAATGACGGATACTCCTTATCAATTGTTAGAAGATGAGAGTGGAACGAGTTTCTTTATGAATGTGGTAACAAATGGAACAGGAGTTATCAAAGATTTATTGGAAGCAGAATGTCCTTATATCATTATTCGTGAATTTGGATTAGAAGAGTATTTTAAAGAATTAGTTCAAGATACGTATTCTTATGTTCAAGGGAATTGTTTGGATGAATCTTATGTAGAGAAATATAAAAAGATAGGGGATAGTACAAATTTCTTTTTTAAGAAAACTATTTATAGGGTGAAGAAATGATGAATAAAGTAGAATTATTATCTCCTGCAGGGGATTTAGAAAGATTAAAAGTAACCCTTTTATATGGAGCAGATGCAGTCTATATTGGAGGACAAAAATATAGTTTAAGAGCGAATGCC
The DNA here is from genome assembly GCA_947306705.1 of uncultured Caryophanales bacterium. Taxonomy (GTDB): domain Bacteria; phylum Bacillota_I; class Bacilli_A; order RF39; family UBA660; genus UBA3789. The sequence goes on along the minus strand of CAMZHD010000003.1, from coordinate 23,075 downwards.
AATAACTTTTCTTTAGAAGAAATCAAAGAAGGATGTGACTTTGCCCATAAATTAGGAAAAAGAGTTCATTTGACTTTAAATATTGTTTTCCACAATGAAGATATGGATGAAGTAGAAGAATATATTGGACAAGTAGTAGAAGCAGGAATTGATGCTTTTATTGTGAGTGATCCATTTATTATTTCTTATATTAAGACAAATTATCCACAGGTAGAAGTTCATCTATCGACTCAAAATTCAACGAGTAATTATAAAGCAATTGAGTATTTTGCTAAAGAGGGTGTGGATAGAGTTGTTTTAGCGAGAGAACTTTCTAAAAAACAAATCACAGAAATTGTGGAAAAATCAAAAGTAGATATTGAAGTGTTTATTCATGGAGCTATGTGTACTTGTTTTAGTGGAAGATGTGCTCTATCAAATTATGTAACGAATCGTGATGCCAATCGTGGAGGTTGTGCTCAAGTATGTCGATTCTCTTTTGAAAGTGGAGAAGAAAAAGAATTTACGATGGCATTAAAAGATATGAATATGGCAGAGTATATTCAAGATTTAATAGAGATTGGTGTACGTAGCTTTAAAGTAGAAGGAAGAATGCGTTCTCTTTATTACTTAGCTGTTGTGATTGGTACTTATAGAGAATTAATTGATCGTATCTATGATCATTCTCTAACAGAAGAAGATATGAAAGTATTCCAAGAAAGATTAGATCGTGTTGCGAATCGTGAAACTTCTACCCATTATTTTATGAAGGAAGCTGATTATACGGATCAATATTATAGTGGAAGAAGTGAATTGTCTAATCAAGATTATTTAGGTCAAGTAATCTCTTATGAAGATGGATTATTAAAATTTTATGAAAGAAATTATTTTGAAGTAGGAGATACAGTGGAATTATTTACTCCTAAGGGAGATCATATTGAGTTTGTTGTGGAAGAGTTATTTGATAAAGAAATGAATCCAGAAGAAGTTGCGAGACATCCAGATGAGATTTATTATTTAAAAATATTATTGAAACAGGAAGTTCCTGAATATTCAATGTTAAAGGTGGTTCGAAGAAAAAATGAAAGTGTACAGAGTTCCAGTTTATAAAGTGTTGTATGATTATTATCCAAAGTTTGGTGCTTTAAGTGTTGTCGATACCATTCTAGTCAAAAGAAAAGTATTTGGACTTTCTGAAGTATTAACAGGATTTGATGGAATCGATATTATTAATAAAGGATATTTAAAAAATGGAGCATTAGATTTTTATAGTCGAAATATGATGAAAGCAAAAGCAACTGGATATCATTTAGTTGTCTTTGCGGAAGATTTGGTTCAAAAAAATTTAGTAAGACCAGAAGAGTTAGATGCTTATTTTGATCAATATGACTCTTCTGAATGGAAAAAAGTATATGATGATATGAAAATCTTAACGAAGAAAGAGAAGAAAGAATTAAGACAAAAAATGTATTCTATTTATAGTAGTAAAAAATAGGAGGATTTATGGATGTTTTTGAAAAAGCAAAACAAAACTTTTTATTAAAAGAAGATAATTTAAGTAAATATGCTTGTCGAAGTGAGGATGCCATTCGATTAAGAGAAGATGATGAAGATATTCGTCCTCCTTATTTTCATGATATCGATCGTATTATTCATTCTTTGTCTTATACAAGATATATGGATAAGACTCAGGTATTTACAAGAAATGAAAATGATCATATCAGTAAGAGAATTACACATGTTCAACTTGTTAGTAAGATAGCTCGTACAATTGGGAGAGCATTGTCTTTAAATGAAGACTTAATAGAAGCTATTGCGTTAGGACATGATATTGGGCATACTCCTTTAGGACATGAAGGAGAATATATTTTAAATGATATTTCTCTACGAGAATTAGGAGAGTATTTTGCTCATAATATTCAAAGTGTTAGACACTTAATGACAGTAGAACATGATGGACGTGGATTGAATCTTTGTATTCAAGTATTAGATGGTGTTATGTGTCATAATGGAGAAATTCTTGATTCTACTTACAAACCTGTACAGAAAGATAAGGAAGAATTCTTACGAGAATATGAAGAAGCTTATCATGATCTTAAAAAATCTAATCGTAATCATCCTATGACATTAGAGGGATGTGTTGTACGTATTAGTGATGTCATTGGTTATATTGGTAGAGATATTGAAGATGCCATAATGATTGGTAAAATCAAACGAGAAGATATTCCAGAAGAGATTAGTTCTGTACTAGGAACTACGAATAAAGATATTGTAAATACCATTATTCTAGATATCATTAAAAATAGTATGGACAAACCTTATATCAAAATGAGTGATGAAGTCTTTCATGCGTTATTTGCTTTAAAGAAGTTTAATGGAGAACATATTTATCGATTTAGTATGACAGACTCTGAAAAGAAAAAATATAGAGCAGGAATGGATAAACTATTCTCAAAATACTTAAAAGATGTGGAAAAAGGAAACCATAAAAGTATCATTTATCAAGTGTTTTTAGATCATCAAAGTAAGGAGTATTTAGAGAGTACTTGTGATAAGAGAAAAGTCATTGATTTTATTGCGGGAATGACGGATGAAATGTTCCTTCGTGAGATTGATAAATAAGCAAGAATTTCTTGCTTTTTTTAATGGTTTGTGTTATAATATGTCTACTTTCTTTGGAGGGGGTTTTCTTATGAAGGATTACACTTTAAATAAGGATAGCAAAAAGAAGTTTATTAAAGATATTAAATTTACTGGCGAGAATTATGAAACAATGACTGTGATCTTTGCGGATGGTACTCAATTTCCTGATGTAGAAGTTACGGATGAGAATATTGAGAAAATTCGTCAATATCAAGAAGTGCAGGCTAGAAGAGGTGTTCAACATCTTTCTACTTTTAAATTGAAATCTGCTGTATCCATTATTGGATCTTTGGGAATCAGTGGCGTAACTTATGCTATGGCCGATTATTTTGGACAATTAGGGACGAATTTTGGTTATGGAATGGGTGGAGTAGTTGGTATTGCTGGTTCTGCAGTCGCACTTACTCTTCTTTATTATTATTTCAAATATGATGGTATTTCAGATGAGTTAGAAAAAGTTCAATATCGTGATGAACATCGTGCAACTTTAAACTCTTATTTACAATATCCAAATTCTTTATCCGGTGTACGTCATAGAAAATACTTTGAAGCTTGTGCAAGAGATGGTTTAGATCCTTATTCGGTTATTTCAATGGATGGATATGATAAAAGAGATTTAGAGAAAATTGTTGAAAATATTACTAGAGAAAAACAATATCAATTTCAATATCGTGGAAGTCATACAAAGTAATTTTTGTATCTTGCACTTTTTAAAAAAACATGTTATACTATGTCAAGTTAGTCTAGTTATGGCTTATGATTATTAATTATTATGAGGTGATAAAAATGGGAAATAAAAATACAGTTTATTTAACTCAAAAAGGTTTAGATGATTTAAAGAAGGAATTAGAAGAATTAATTAATGTTCGTCGTCCTGAAAATATACAAGCAATTAAAGAAGCTAGAGCATTAGGAGATTTATCTGAAAATGCTGAATATGATGCTGCTAGAAATGAGCAAGCTCAAATCGAAAATAGAATTCAAACATTAGAGAAAATGTTAGAGAATGTTTCTATTATTGCGGATGTTAATACTGATACAGTAGGTATTGGTAATACTGTATCTATTAAATATGTTGATGATGATGATGAAGAAGAATATAAAATTGTTGGTAGTCAAGAGGCTGATCCATTTGAAAGTCGTATTTCAAATGAAAGTCCAATTGCGAAAGCATTATTCGATCATAAAGTTGGAGACATTGTAACGGTAGAAAGCCCTAATGGTAGTTATGATGTTGAAATTATCGAAATAAAATAACTTATTTTACATAAGTTATTTTTTTTTGCTCTTTTTTGTAAAGAGTTCTTTTTTTTTCTTGAAAAATAAGATATACTTAATTATGTAATAATAAGGGAGTGTGTCTTAGTATGATTATTAGAAAACCATATGCTTTTTTGATAAAAAACTTTCGAAAAATTCATGTTTTCTTACTTCTATTAAGTTTGTTTGTTGCATACAAACTATTGGATGTTAGCTCCTTTGTTAATGAATTTATGAGATTAGGAACTTATGATTTATTTAAGGATCCTATTACCAAACATATTACTGGATGGTTGTTATTTTCCATCTTTTTATTGATTGTTGGAAGTACGTCTTTATTGTTCTTATTAATGCATAAGAAAAAGCCTTGGAAATTATATTTAGTACCTGTTGTTGAATATATAGCATTATTCTTAGTGTTATTGATGATAAAAAGTTTCTTTAATGGATTTTCGAATGATGTAGAGACAACAGACCTCCGAATGTCGAGAGACTTGTTACTGATGTTTACCGTTGCGCAACTCCCTGTTATAGCGGTTTATTATGCGTGTCTTTGGACTAGACTTTAAGAAATTTGATTTTAATTCTGATAAAGAGTTCTTAGAGTTGAGTGAAGAAGACCGTGAAGAAATTGAAATCGGGATTAGTTTTGATAAAAATACATTACTTCGAGTATTTCGTAAACATAAAAGACATGCTTTGTATTTATATGAAGAACATAAGAATTTATGTAAAGCTTTAGCGATAATTTTGGGAGTGATTGCATTATTTAATATTTATCACTTTGCTTTTGTTACTCATAAGAGTTATGGAGAAGGAGATAATTATCAAATTAATGGATTTACCTTTAAAGTAAATAAGGCTTTCTTTACGGATAAAGATTTTAATGGAAATGTAATAGAGAATGGAAGCAACTTTGTGATTGTTGATCTTACGATTGAAAATCATGAGGGAGCAAGAACGGTTTATTTGGAAAACTTCCATATTCGTAATGGTTCTTATGATTCTGTTACGACAAATAAAACGTATGCAAAAGAGTTTCGAGATTTAGGAGCCACTTATGATTCTGTTAAGAATTTAAAGAATGGGGAAGTATTGAACTGCATTATCGTTTATAAAGTTCCTAAGAATTTGAAAAAAGATCGATTTGTTTTGTTCTATCAGGAAAATGGAGGACATTTAAGAAAAATTAAATTAAAAGTATCAGATGTTAGTAAGATAGGGGAAATTGAGAAAAAGCAATTAGGAGAAGACTTAGATTTAGGGCTTCGATATAAGAATGATACAGTTAGTTTTGAGTACGCATCTATTGAAAGTTCCGTTCAGTATTTTACACAAAATTGTAATTCTAGAAATTGTGCTTTTCAAGGGCAATATTTGATCGCTGATTCCACATACAGAATCCTTGAAATTGGCTTTAGTTCAGACGTTTATGAAGCCAAAAATATGGTTGACTTTTTGGTGAACTATGGTAAACTTAATTATAAGGATGCTAATGATAAGGAAGATGCAATAGAGTTGGTAAATGGACTATCCCAAACCTACTCTGGCAAGGTGGTTTATTTAAAGGTACCCCCTGAGTTAGAAGAAGCCAAAGAAGTGAGTCTAGATTTGGTTATTCGAAATAAGCATTACCAATATCAAATTATAGGAGGCATTTATGAATAAAAAAGCGGTTAGAAAAATAAAATTGATGGTAACCTGTGCCATCCTTTTTGGCTTTCTATGGTTTTTAGTATTATCTCCAATGATTACATTTCATGATAATGAAAAAACCTTAGAGGAAGCAGCAAGAAGGTATTTCGATTTAAATCCTAACGAATTACCTACAGGAGAAAGGGTTAAGACTGTTTCTTTAAATACTCTTTATCACAAGTCTTTTTTAAAGAACGATTTGAGAATTCCTCTTACGAAGAAAACTTGTTCGATTGAGAATAGTTGGGTAAAGGTAAAAAGAGTGAATGGCGATTACAAATACTTCACTTATTTGGAATGTGGTGTATTGACATCTAACATCGATCATAAGGGACCTACGATTAAATTAAGAGGTGACAAAGATATGACGATTGATGTTGGAAACGCTTATGAAGAACCTGGAATTGAAAGTGTCGTTGATAACGGTGACGGAAAGATGAAAATCGAATCTGTTACGGTTAAAGGAAAAGTGGATACTTCTAAAGTGGGTGTTTATGAGGTTACTTATACTGCGTTCGATAGTTTAAGCAATAAGACAGAAGAAGTTAGAACGATTCGAGTTGTTAGAACACTAGCTTCTACTGTAAAAGCAACTTTGGGAGAAGAAACAACGAACTTTAAAGGTGATCCTGAAAATAATTATATTCGTCTTTCTAATATATTATTTAGAATCTATGGAATTGATAAGAACAACAATATCATTGTTACAACGGATGAAGATATTGCAAATGTTAACTATACAAAGATTGATTCATGGCTTGATTATTTCTATAATCATTTGAATGAAACTATTCAAAAAACAATTGTACCTTCTGAGTATTGTGATATGAAAGTAGATTTAGAAACGATTGGAACGATGGAATGTACTTCTTATACGAAAAAGAAAAAAGTTTCTGTTCCATCTATTATTGAAGTTAATAAAGCACAAGATGGATTAGCAAACTTCATGAGAGCACAAACAATGTCTTGGGTAGCTAATTCACAAGACAAGAATACAGCTTTTGTTACAAGATATTATTTCTTTGGAGAAGATCAAGGAAAAGTATATCTACCATATGATCCAGAACATTATTATGGTGTCCGTCCAATGATGACGATTAAAGGAAATACTTTATTAGTAAGTGGGGAAGGAACAATCGAAAAACCATATACTATTGGAGATGTTAAAAAAGCTCGTGGTGGAGAACGTGTAAATGAAAGATTTACTGGAGAATATGTTTCCATTGATAGTTTTATCTATCGAATTGTAGATGCTCAAAAAGATGGAACAACTCGAGTTATCTCTCTTGGTACTGTTGGAACTGCTGATGATGATGTTTCTTGCTACGCCAGTGGTGCTGATGATGTGATTACATATAATCCTAAAGATAAAGCAAGCATTGCTTACTTCATTAACAATAGAGTTAGTAAATATATCAATACTTCATTATTTGAATTACATGAAATAGAAGTACCTGTTTATAAAGATAAGATTATTTATGGGGAAGAAGTTAAAAAAGAAAAATATAAAGTTAAATTGAGTGCACCTGACATGTTTGAAATGTTTGCTGCTCAATCTCAATATGCTACTTCTAGTGGATCATACTGGACAATCAATGCATCTCAAGGAACTAGAAGAATTGGTGCAATCTATAATTTAGGAGTTCCACTTAATCAGGAAATTCCTCCATATATGTCATTACGTGTTCGCGTAGTGGGATATTTGAAAAAAGATGTGGTTGTTAGCAGTGGAGATGGTACATTTGAGTCTCCATATGTTATCAAATAAAAAATTAAGATAAGGAGTTAGTGTATGAGTGAACCGAAGAAAAAAAAGAAAATGAAACAGAATGCTATTACATATCTTTTCGTCGGATGTGGCTTAATCGTTCTTCTATTCGTACTATTACTTGTCCAATGGATACGACCTGGTAAGGTATATAAACCAGAATCTAGAGTCGATATGATTGATATGACAAATATTGAAAGTGCGAAGAATGTGTATGATACGATTGGATGGGTTACTGTACAAGGTACAAGTATTGATCTTCCAATCATTAAATGCGCAAATGACGAAAAAGATTATCCCGTTGAATTAGAAGGATATGCATGGCTTTCTAATGATGAGGCTACTTTTCATAATAATTTGAAAGTATTTGGACACAATGTTTTTAATCTTTCTTCTCAACCAGCATTGAAGTCAGAGGATTTTGAACGTTTTGAAGAACTGATGAGCTTTCTATATTATGATTTTGCCAAAGAAAACCAATTCTTCCAAATTTCTATTGATGGAAAAGATTATGTTTACCGTATTTTCGCTGTAGCTTTTGTTCCTACCAGTGATGTATATTACTTTCCTTTAACGGATGATTATACAAAAGAGGAATTAGATCGTTACTTAAAGAGAATTATGGGATATAACTTGTATCAATATAATGTGGATGTTGATGGTGAAGATGATATAGCATCTTTAACTACATGCTCTCGATTCTTTGGAATGGATACCCAATATCAGTTCTCGGTATTTGGACGTCTATTGAAAGAGGGAGAAAAAACAAAAAATGTTGGAATAAGCAAAACTTCAAATTATAAAAAAATTGAAGAAAAATTGAAAGGTGATGATGAAGATGAAGAAGCTTAGTAAAGGATTATTGGGGTTGTTCTTATTTGCTTTTTCTATTCTAGCTGTTTATTTTTCAGCTTCTCACGTAGCCTATGCTAAAGATGATGATGTAACAACTGAAGAAGACAGAGATAAAGAAGAAAAAGAAAAAGAGAAAAAAATCAAATGTCAACAAAATTATGAATTTGATTATGCCAATAAATATGGTATTAAGATGAAATATGAAGAACCAGGTCCTGGTGCTTCTGATGGTATGTTTATTATATCTATGAACATAACTGATGATGAACTTAAATCTCAAAAGGATAAAATTAAATTTAAAGTTAAAGAAATATTTGTAACGGATATTTCAAGAACTGCTACCACAGAAAGTGGAAAACAGGTGGAATATGATATCACTTATAAAGAGATAAAGATTAATAACAATCCTAACCATCTTAATATTTATAGAGATATCAGTTCTGAAACTCAATTAACTCGTTATTTCGGGTTAACTGGAAATGGAGAACTAAAAGATGGAGGATCTGTAAAATTTACTTCTAAAGCTGCGGGAACTGATGGAATTCGTCAAATCAAACTTAACACAGTAGGAGGAGAAGATACTTCTCTAAAATACTTTGTTGTTTTAGAACCTGTTGGTTTTGAAGATAAGTTCTTAAAAGATAAATGTGGTGCAGGAAGTGCGTTTGTTGCTCATACTCAATTCTTATATTATGGAGATCCTTCTTATACAAGCGATACTCCAACTGTAAGCCCAACAACACCTGCTCCTACAAATTTCATTGAGTGTGGAGAAGGAACTGCTTATGTAGGCAAATATCCAAATAAAAATTCTTTTGAATATTTATATTGTGATTCTGTTTATAAAGCATTACAAAGTGGTGCTCAATGGGTACCATATGATAATGCAAATCCAAATTACTCTAAGAAGTTTGGCGCTAATAGTGCAGAATCTTATTACTGTAATGCATTTGATGTTACTTCAACAAGAAAAATAACAGATGATAATTATTATACAAACACTAATTACTTATTAGGTACTATAGAGTATACAGTTGATGCTGGAACGTATACATACAATTATGGTGGACAAGAGCCATATGAATGTACAGATTCTGAGGGAAACAAAAAAACTTGCTATAAAGCAGGAACGATTATTGATACAGAAAATGCTCAATGTAAAGTTCGTTGTGATGAAGTTGTAACGGTTGAATATGGACCTCCAATTGCTTCTAAAGCAGGTCTATGTTTTGAATATAAAGTTCAAGTAACAAGTCGTGTTAACTGTAAGACAATTGAGTATCCAAAACTACCTAGAGATAATATGAATGTTTGTACACCATCTCCTGGATGTAACCATGGATCTGGTTTCATTGATTTAGGAGCTGGACCTTCTGAAGAATTTGATGCTTGTATTGCTCAATGTGATGGTGGTAAATATACAAGTAAATGTTCTAAGAAATGTTATAAAGAAGTTTATGGAACAAATTCAAAAACTGCTCAAAATGCAAGCGATGATGTTTACTTCAATACTACTTTATTAGCTTTACGATATTACAGCTATAATACTGTTGATCGTGACTTTACGAAAGATGGTGTTGGATACTACTTAAATAAAAATCCTAATCAAAATGGAAACGGAAAGATGGTTTGGAGAGAGGCTCACCACTTAGGAAGATGGTATGTTGAAAATCACCAAAATGGTGCTCATGCATGCTTGAAGACTGAAGCTGAAGGTGGAGGAATCCTTTCACTATGTGGATGTTGGGCTGAATGTAGATGGAACGGATGCCAAGGTAAGAAATATTTGAACCCTGGTGAAGCTGCACGTGACTATGCAAGTAACATTAGTAAATATAATGATATGGTTGCAAAGTGTGATGCTTACTCTAAATGTTCTACTACAAAATCTACTTTCTCAATTGAAACAGATTATTCTTATGGAGAGAATAGTACTACAACGATTTACTTCCCATATACAAATACAAATGATGGAAAGAATCCAACTACTATTCAATACAATAATGAAAATGGAGCAAGTAGTGTAACGTGTGAACCTCCTAAGAATAAACCAGAATCTGTAGTATATCATTCTGAAGGATGCTACGAATGTGGAAAAACAGAAGTTGATGCAACTAAGTTCTATCAAACTGAATGGGGATTCCCAGGAACATGGATTCACAATAAGACAGGAGAGATTTCTTATATTCCTAAAAATGATTGGATTCCATATATTAAATCATTCTGTTTACCATTAGATGCTAAACCAGTTAACTCAAAATGGTGGTTATTCTATTATCATGAACGTTATAAAGATAATCCTAACTATTCATTTAATGATCCTCAATTTGGAACAGTATTATGTCCAGGACAGGATTTCAATAATGCTACATTTACTCAATCTGATGTAAATACAATGAAGAATAGTAATACTGCAAATGGTGATAAACAAGGTTATAACATTCGTGCCAATACGAAGAAGTTTGGTCAATTCGGATGGAATATTAATATTAACTGCTTCTATGCATTAAATGAACCTTGTATGACAACGCAATGTACTGATCCACCATGTGAAAATGCAGAGGATATGAGAGTTCGTTCAATTGATTTGAATAACGTATTCCCATCAGAAGATGGATCTAAATTACCTGCTGAAAATACAACAGGAAGAACTCCTGGATATAACTGGAGTAAATATGCAATTAACCTTCAATCTGGTAAATATGTAATTGAACCAGAAGATTACTTGTATAACGGAGTTCAAGAAAGAGGATATAGTATTTATTCTGATGAACAATTAGACTATGAAGTATTCCTTTCTAAAGATTCAATTTCTAAATTAAGATCTAGAGATCGTGTTTATACGAAGTTTGAAGGAACAGTTGATGAAAATGGAACAGTAACTGTTTACAAGAGTCCATTGTTCCGTGGAAATGGTGCTATCCTTGGAAATGCTAAGAAACCAGATGGACAAGCACTTGGATGTAACAATATTATAAATCGTTCACAATGTGAATACTTTGGTGGAGGTGCAAATTAATATATGAATAAAGGTATGTTAACAATCGGAATTATCCTATTGAGTATTATTGCTTTACTATTAATCAATGTATTAACAAACTTCTCTACTGGAAGTGAGTTGGATTATTATTTAGTAAAAGAAACAGCTGATGCTGCTATGGAAGATTCAATTGATTTATTATATTTAAGAACGTGTGGTATTTACAGAATCGATAAAGAGAAGTTCGTAGAGAACTTCGTTTATCGATTCGTAAACAACGTTGATGCAACAAGAGATTACGATATTAAATTTTATGATATTAATGAAGTTCCTCCAAAAGTTAGTATTAAAGTAGACTCATTAACAGTTCTTGCTTTTAATGCTAAGGGAAGAGGAGAAAATGGGTCAGATTATGATACCCAAGCTGCTGATATTTCAACAAGCTATGATTTAATCTTAGAGACTACTTATAAGAGTGATACAGCTGTTGAAGAGGCATATCTAGAGGGAACATTAGATACCTGTAGATCATTATTAAAGAATTAGAAAGAGGGGATAGTTATGGGTAATTTAGTAACAAGTATTAAGAAATTCATGCAAAATAAAAACACTGTTACTGTGGTTGGTGTTGTTTTAGCAATCGTTGTTTTATATGTTGCTTATACTATGCGTGTAAATTCTGCTATTAATCCAGTTACTGTTCCATATGCGGCTGAACAAATAAAGGCTGGTATTCAGATTACAGAATCAATGATTTCCACTAGAGAAGTACCTCCTTCAATGTTAGAGGGAGATGTTATCCAAAATGTAGGAGAGATTATTGATAAATACTCTGCTGCTGATACAGTTATTCCTAAAGGTAGTTTATTCTATCGTAGAGCTGTAGTTGAAAAAGAACAATTACCAACGAATATTATCTTGGAATATCCTAAGGGATATGTACTATACAACTTACCTGTTGATATTACTTCAACTTATGGTAACTCTGTATATCCAGGAAACTATATTGATATTTGGTTAAAGGCTGTTAACAAAGTAGATGCAAATCAACCTATTACTGCAGATGCTGATAAGATCATGTATGGAAAACTAATTTCTAATATTCAAGTTCTTGCAGTTAAAGATGGTAATGGACAACCTGTTTTCCAAAACTTAGATGAAAACAGAACTCCTGCAATGGTTGTGTTTGCTTTACCAGAAGAGTATTTCGTACTTCTTCGTAAAGCTAATTATATGAGAACGTATGATACGTCTATAGAGTTAGTTCCTACAAACGAAAGTATTAAAGATGAACCTGGAGAACTAGAATTGTCTAGTGAACAGTTAAAAGAATGGATTAACACACATACATATTGGACAGATTAAAAAAGAAAATAAAAAGAAAAAAAGAGGGAAGTGAGAGTAGTGAACGAAAATATATTTGATAAGTTAGACTTTGGACCTTTTCGTTCCTTGTTAGATAATGATGATATCACCGATATTTCCTATGATAACGGGGGACAGATTTGGATTCGTTCCTTAACTCAAGGCTCTCTTAGAGTAGAAGTGGAAGGTGCAACTCCTGAGTTTGTTGAGAAGTTGGCCTTCCAATGTTCTAACGTAATGGGAACAACGTTTAACAATGCAAAGCCTTTCTTGGATGCAGAATCTGCTGAGTTACGTATGAACTTCGTGCATCAGTCTATTGCGACAAATGGTATTGCACTCGTTATTCGTAAAACTCCCGCTAAAATTCGTCTTGAAAAAGAAAAATTAATTCAAGAAGATTATTTTACTCCAGCGATACATGACTTTTTAATAAAATGTGTTGAAGGTCATTGTAATATTATGGTAGCTGGGGAGACTGGTTCTGGTAAAACTGAGTTTGTTAAGTACTTAGCCAGTCATACGAAAACGAATGAAAAGATTATCACAATTGAAGATACTTTGGAACTTCACTTAGATAAAATCTTTCCACAAAGAGATATAGTTTCGATGAAAACAAATAATGTAGCTAGTTACTCAGATGTATTAGTTACTTGTATGCGTCAGAATCCAAAATGGATTCTATTATCAGAGGTTCGTTCTGCGGAGGCGGTATCTGCTGTTCGTAACTCTATTTCTTCTGGACATAACATTTTATCTACTATCCATGCGGATAAAGCTTCTGCAATTCCTTATCGTCTTTATTCTTTAATGGAGACAGATTTGGATGTTCACCAGTTTTTATCAACGATTTATCGTTATATTCAATTAGGTGTTCATATTAAAGCTTTTTATAGTAAAGAGTATGGAAAATTCCATCGTGAAGTTGATGAAGTATGTGAGTTTTATGTTGATGATGAAAATGTTCCTAGATCTAGGATTATTTATCAAAAAATATTTGGTAAACCAATGATGTGTAAACCGAGCGATCATTTAGTTGAATATCTTGAAAATCAAAATATTCAAGTGCAAGAGATTATTCGAGATTTACCTGAGGAATTGCCTTTAAGGAAATTTAATGAAGAGGGAGAAGCAGAAGCTCCTGCTGGAGAGGAAAAGGTTGCACAACCTGTTCCAGAAAAGAAAGAAACACCTCCAGCACCGGTTCCTGAACAACCTACTCCTGTCATTAAAGCACCAGATACAAAGAATGTACCATTGCAAGCACCAGTTGTTACTTCGCAAGTAGCACCTGCGACGGCTAGTGTTCCTGTTGCACCACAAGTTGTTCCAACAGTACCACAAGTAGCTGTTCCACAACAGACGGTTGCTGTTCAAGCAATTGCACCGGTACCAACGGTTCCTCAACAAACTGTGACAGTTCAGGCCCCTAATGTAGCGCCGCCGGTTGCTGCTGCCCCTGTTGCAGGAGTTGCCAAATTAAATCAATAGAAAGGAGTTGAATGTATGTATTTTGAAGAATTGTTTATCATAATTGGTTTTTTCATTGCGATATATTTATATCGTAATTACAAAGGAGAAAACGTAGGAAAATATGTTTTAGGACAAGTACAAGGTATGTACGATAAATTTGCTCCTTATTCCTTTAAAGTTGTTCGTGAAAAGACGAAACAATTAGGTCAAGAGTATACACCAAAGCAATATGCAATTCAAATTACTTTATTTGCAAGTTTTGCTGCTGTTGTTACTTATTTATATTTCTATAATTTAATTATTAGCATTATATATGCTTTAATAGCTGTTTCATTTGTACCATACTTAACGTATTTAAGGTGTAAGAGAGTTTATTCAGAATTCTTATTTGAGCAAGTACAAGTTTATACTTCTAATACGATTATGGAATTTGCTACTACACAATCTTTTGTTAAAGCATTGGAGGGTGTTGCCAATTCTGGAGTTTTAGAAGATCCTGTATTAAGTGATGTTCAACAGATGATTACGATGAGTTATGACAATGGTACAATTGATGAAGCATTAGATTATATGAGTAAATTGTATCCTTATTACATTGTTAAGAATATGCATCAATTATTCTTACAAATTACAAAAGAGGGTGCTCAAAACTCTGCTGATTCTTTGGAAAACATGCAGTTAGATATCGATATGCTTGTTGAAAGTGTTTATCGAGATCGTATTGAAAGAGCTTCTTTCCATAAGTCGTTCTTACAGTTCGGTATTATGTTGTATTTAATGGTTATGTTAGTACAATACTTATTAGGACGTGAAACGTATTTGATTCTTTTGGAAAGATGGTATATCCAGTTATTAATGCATGGAGTTTTAATTATCAATACGTATTTCCTTTTAAAAGGGGAAAAATATTACAATGAGAATGTAGGTGCTGAGTAATGGAGGTATTAGTTGTAGGTGCAATTATTATCTTTATCTTGGTATATAACAATACGATTGATAAAGATAAGTTCTTTGCAGATAATCAAAAATATTTAGAGGCATTAAAAGAAGATGATTATCAATTCTTAGTATATGCCCGATATGGAGAAGATGTTGATATTGATCAATTATATTCTAAGAGAGTTACGTATGCATTTATTGCATTCTTAATTGTATTAGTTCTTACAATTACGAATAATAACTCTGTAGAGATTATCAATTCACAATTCTTCTTAAATTTAGTATTAGCGACAGTAGTAGGAGTAGTTGTATTTAAAATGCCTTATACGCAATTAAAAAGTTATTATAAACAACATTTACATGAAATTGATGTTATGTTGCCATATTACTTAAAGAGTTTGGAGATTTTAATTCAACACTATACAGTTCCTGTTGCGATAGGTAAATCTATTGGAGATGCTCCTGATATCTTTAAACCAGGACTTCGTAAAATGATTGATCGTATCAATGCTGGAGATTCTACTGTAGATCCTTATATGGAATTTGCTAATACGTATCCAGTTCGTGATTCTATGCGTATGATGAGATTATTATATCGTTTAGGAATTGGATCTCAAGAAAGAAAACAAGAACGTTTGATGATGTTCTCTAAGACTGTTTCAAGTTTGCAAAATAAAGCAAGAGAAACAAAATATAAAGAACGTTTAAATCATATGGAAAGCCAAACAATGGTTATGTTAGTTGTTACAGGTGTAGGAGTTATGCTTGTCATCCTAATTTCTATGATGATGATGTTCTAAAATAATTAATTGTACTTTAGGAAATTTTTTGATATAATGAGTTTGTATATGTTAGAAAGGATGGGATAATTAATGAAAGCAGCTACAGGTGAATTAAACTTAACTGTTATTACACTTATTGCTATTGGAGCTGTTATTGGATTCTTCTGGATTATGTGGCCAAATATTAAGAATTCAATTAACACACAATGGAATAATATTTCAACTTATTCAAGTAAATAATAGAAATAAGGGGATTTTAAATGAAAGATGCTTTTGGAGGTATTTTAAACTTAGTTTTGATTGCTTTGTTTCTTGTCATCATTGAAGGTGTGTTAGCATTTATCGTGTGTTACACAAAAGCATTTAGAATGAAAAATATTGTTATTTCTACCATCGAACAATATGATGGAGCTGGTTGTTTCAAAGATGAGATTGCTTATGATACAGCTTGCCGTGATCGTATTGTGGAAGGTGCACAAAGAATAGGATATTCTCCTACGAATTTGCATTGCCCAACAGGATACAAATCAAATGTCGATTTATTCTGTTATAAAGATTCTTCTTCCGATTCTGGAAAGTACACAGTATATTCTGTTATTACACAAGTTGATTTAAACATTCCAATCATTAATAGAATTATGGGTATTTCTATCTTTCAGATACATGGGGATACTCGTGGAATTGTAAAAAAATAAGTGGGTGATATTATATGCGTGATGCTTTAGGAGGATCTGTTACAATTATTATTATTGTTGTATTTATCGTAATTGCTTTAGGGTACTTGGCATTCAATGTCAACTATACTAAAGCTTTTCGTATGCGTGATAAAATTATTGCAGTATATGAAGATTATGATGGTGAATGTGGACAAAAATGTAAAGATGTTATAAGAAAGTATGCAAAAAATATTGGATATCGTTTGGGAGATTTGAATTGTCCTTCTGATTTTAAGAGTATTGATGATATGTATTGTATCAGAGAAACTTGGGTAAATGAAAATCGTAATGATTCTAGCATTTCTCATATTAAGAAGGATCCTAACAACAGGTATTCTGATGTAAAAGCAAAGCATTATTATACAGTTATTACTAAGATTAATATTGAATTGCCAATTATTAGTAAAGTAATGGATTTAAGAATATTCTATATTTCAGGAGATACTAAAACATTTGAAGTAGCAGGATAAAAAAGGGTGTTGATAAGCGATGAATGTGATTGTAGCGAACGAGCAACAAAATGCTTTATCAAATTTAGACGTTGATATTATAAAAAGTATCAGCGGTTCTTTTGATGCTTTAGAAATTGTTGAAATGTTCAAGAGCTTTTTCTACAATAAAATGATCTTGGATGTTACATCGCTTAAAAATTATCGTGACTTGCGTACGTATGATATTTTAGCGAAGGGATTAGATCCTGATAAATTTATTTTATTGCTTCCTGAAGGAAGTGAATTGTGTACTCCTAACTTTTTAGGACATTTAATTTCGATGGGAATTTATAATTTTACAACGAATTTAAATGGTATTAAGTACTTATTAAAGAAAACAAATACGTTACAAGATGTAGAACATATTCGTAGAATGGCTAATGCTGAATTATCTGCAGAGACTGGAGCTACTGTTACAACTGTATCTTCTAGTGTAAAGAGTGGTACTACAATATTAGGTTTTCGTAATGTTACGGAACAAGCAGGTGCTACTACCTTGATTTATATGTTAAAAAAGGAATTAGCTATTTTATTAGGACAAAATAATGTTGTTGCCATTGAAATTGGTAAAAATGATTTTGCCTTTCTAAATGAAAAGAATATGGTTTCTTGTAGAGATGTAGATATTAAGAGTACTTTACAAAAATATTCAAATACAAGTGTTATTCTAGTAGATTTAAATGCTTGTAGAGATGATAGTTTTTGTGGAGATGTAATCTATATTCTAGAACCTAGTACGATCAAGTTAAATAAGCTTGTTAAGAGAAATCGAATTGTGTTTAGTAAACTAATTAATCATAAAGTGATTTTAAATAAGAGTTTATTGTTAAATACGGATGTATTTGATTTTGAGAGTGAGGCTGGAATAAAAGTATTTTACAATATGCCTCCGTTAGATGAGAGAAAAAGGAATGCTATTATCAATGATTTTTTATCAAAACTTGGTGTTTTGAGTCGTAGCGGACCTGCAACCGTCAGTGGAGCAAGTAAAATATTTGGTTTATTTAGACGTTAATTAATTGACAAAATTAATGTAAAAGTTTATAATTTTTAATGAAGGAGAGGTTGTTATGGCAAATTTATTTCAAATTGGTGCTATCGATAGCTGTGGTGGTTTACTACCAATCGTAAGAGTTATTAAAAAAGGATTATTTCCACTAGTTCAATTAGGAATCCCTATCATCTTAATTATTTTAGGAACTATTGACTTAGGAAAAGCAGTTATTGCAAGTGATGAAAAGGAAGTTAAAGCTGCTCAAAGTAGATTAATTAAAAGATTTATTTATGCTGCTTTAGTATTCTTCATTGTAACTTTAGTATCTGTTTTAATGAACATGGTTGCTCAAGGTGGAGAAGGAAATACATCTAGTTGGGAAAGTTGCTGGAGAGCAGCAGGGTAAAGTGCTTTTTAAAAATAGTAATTTCATTGCTATTTTTTTTTTGTTTTGATATACTTATTGTGATATAATATTTGCGGAGTGATTTTATGGCAAAAAAATGGGTAATAATGATTAGTATTTTGATGTTATTTTTTGTTGGAAATACAGTTTCTGCAAAGACAATGTCAATAGGAAGTGTAAATGGTGTAAACTCTATGATGGCATCTATGCCCAGTCCTGGAGTTATTTTAAGTTGTGATGGAGCATTAGGAAATCCTAGTGATGAGAATTCTGTTGCTTGGTTATTACAACAAATATTGAATTTTATTAAAGTAGTTGGTCCACTTCTTGTGGTTGTATTAAGTAGTATTGACTTTGCAAAAGTCATTATCAAGAGTGATGATGATTCGATGGCAAAAGCACAAAAGAAGCTAGGAATGCGTCTTATTTTAGCTGCTAGTTTATTCTTTATTCCTACGCTTGTGCAAGTACTATTAGATGTATTTGGATTAACATCAGACCCAACTTGTGGAATTCGATAAAAAGAGGTGATGCATCATGGGTGAAACTTTTATCGAACCAGCCAGCACCATGCAAGACTTGTTTCGAACAATGTTTGCATTCTTTGATAGAGGTGTTTACTGGTTATTAACGATCGTTTATCAATTGTTTTTTAATGTAGCTTCTGCTGATTTATTTGCGAATGAAACAATTGTAAACTTTTATGGAAGAGTCCAATTAATCATTGGAGTTTTTATGATGTTCCAATTAGCAATGACGATTCTAAAAGGAATTATCAATCCTGATACTTTTACGGATTCTAAAAATGGAGCAAGCAATGTTATTACGAGAATTATTACAGCTTTAGTTTTACTGGCTGTACTAGTTCCTGTTAACTTTGGATCTCCAAGAAATGAATATGAAATTCAAATTAATAATAATGGTTTGTTGTTTGGTACTTTGTATTCCTTACAACACCGTATTTTAAGTAATAATACGATTGGTCGTTTAATCTTAGGTAGTGATGCGGATAAGATGGATTACGTTTCTGATACTTCTAATGATGGGGAGTTACAGAAATCATCTAGAATCTTTACGGCGACTATTTTGAAAGGATTTTATCGAATCAACTTATTGCCAGAAGATCAAAGACCAAAACATGAAGATGGAAAAGATGATGCGATATTTAATGATAATCGTGTTTGTAAAGATATTGATGATGAGTTATTAGCTGCTTATACGAGGGTAGATGCAGAACCAGGAGAAATCTTAAGTATGGTTACTCTTACTTGTAACTCTGATGGAACGGAAACATTTATTGAAAGAATTGCAAATCGTTTTACTTCTCGTTTTTCAGGAAAGGATCGTTATATTTTAGCATATATTCCTCCTTGGTCTACGGTTGTTGGATTAGTTTTCGTATTTGTATTATTAAGTTTTACAATCGATATATCTGTTCGTGCAATTAAATTAGCAGTATTACGTTTAATCGCACCAATCCCAATTATTAGTTATATGGATCCTAAAGGATCTAAAGATAGTGCTTTTAATGCTTGGGTAAAAGCAGTTACTTCTACGTACTTAGATTTATTTATTCGATTAGCAACGGTTTATTTCGTAATCTTTATTATTCAAGATATTTGTATTAATGGTTTGCCTGTATTCCGTAATGTATCTGGAATTATGGGTACTATGACTGCTATCTTAATTATTTTAGGATTATTGATTTTTGCAAAGCAAGCTCCTAAGTTCATTAAAGAATCTATCGGACTTAAGGCTGATGCCGGTGGAAAACTATTTGGTGGTTTAGGAGAAGTTCTTGGAGCTGCTTCTATTGGATTAGGAGCTGCTGGTTCGTTCAATGCTGCAAGAAAAGCAAGTGTTATGGCTGATCAAGTTAATCATAATACTCCAGAGGGCTTTGGAGGAAAACTTCTCAATCATGGAAAACACCTATTATCGGGTGTTGCTGGAGGAGTCGGAGGTATGGCTGCAGGATTTGGTGCTTGGGCTAGTTCTAAAGATCATTCCGCTAAGGCTGTTATGGATGCGATAGAGAAGAGAAATGCTACCGCTATCTCAAGAGGTGCTTCTGGTTCTACTTTCCTTGGAAGAATGAATGCCAATGCTCATAGATTAATTCAAGGTGATGGAGCTACCACTTTTGATAGAGATACAAGAGAAATTGCTCAAAAGAAGGGTATCGAAAAAGCTTCCAAAGATTTATTCTCTTACTTAGAGGGTAAAGGAAAAACAGATGGTGCCGATTACAAAATTACAACTTCTGGAATTGATGCTCTAGGCGGAGCTAGTGTTCATGGTACATTGAATGAATTTAACCGTTTAAAAGCACGTGCTTTATCCGAAGAACAACGTACTGGTGTTGCTGCAGACTTCGTATTTGATGGACATACAATCAATGCACACGATGCTGTTGCTCAAAAAATTGAAGAAGAATTATCTTATGCTGCTGGTGATGAATGGGCATATAGACAAGAGATGGGTGCAGTCAATGCTGATAGATTAAAAGCTGAAATGGATACTATTTTTGCTGCTCATCCTGAATATAATCGTAATTCGGATGACGATACTGCAACCGTTACTAGTATGGCAAAAGATGCGATCAGAGCTGCTTATGAAACTGAAATCAGAGGTGCAAATCCAACGTATACGGATGAACAAGTTGCAGAAGAAGTTAAGAGACGTACTACTACATTTGGTGAGGATGCAGGATATAAGCAAAAGAAAGATACTTACAACGAGTCTATTTACTTATCTAGCGATCCAAATAATACGAAACTATACAAAGAGTACAAAGCTGCCGAGGATCCAAATGGAAACATTACAGGTGTTACCTTCTATGCTTCTAAGCTTAAGAAAACTTCTAAAGCAGCTGGAGGAGAAGCTTCTCGTCTTGAAAACAGTGATTCTTATAAGAGACAAAAAGCAGATTACAATGCAACTGATAAGAAATAATTAGGAGTGTGATATTTAGTGTATAATCAATATTTAATTCCTGCGAATACAAAGAGAGGGCAATTGATATTAGGTTTATTTAGGCCATTTGATTTGGCTCTCTTTGGAAGTGGAATATTTGTAACAGTCGTACTGTTAGCATTTCTTCCACTTTCTAGTACTTTCGTAACTATTTTGATATTAAGTCCGGCTTTAATTACTGGATTCCTAGTAATGCCGATTCCTTATTATCATAATATGTTGATTGTTATTATGGAATTATATGAGTTTTTGACGGAACGTCAAACATATAGATGGAAAGGTTGGTGTTATAGAAGTGTCAACACAAAAAGGAAAAAGTAGTGGCTTTACAGAAGACTGGTTACCAGTTAGAGCCATTCAAAACAATATGATAATTACCCGTGATGGATACAAAGTTAGCGGGGTAAAAATTACACCTAGAAATATATTTATCTTGGACCCTGATACACAAGATAATATATTAATTGGATTACGTAATTTTTATAATACAATTGATTATGAATTTTGGTTAATTGTTGCAGATAGACCAGTGGACATTTCTGTTTATATGTCTCAAATGCAATTATTATTAAATGAAACAACATCTCCTGCAATTCGTAAATTAATTATGCAGGATATTGATAAAGGAGAAACATTTATCCGTAATAATGTTGTCGATACTGAGTACTATTTCTTATTTAAAACAAAAGATACAGATTTAGTACAAAAGAGAGTTCGTCAAATGATTAATGGATTAGCTACTTGTGGATTAAATGCTTCCTTAGTAAGTAATTCTGATTTAAGAATGGTCCTTGAAAACTTCTTAAATGGTGGAAATACAACAGAGTTTGGAACGGTGATGCCAGTATGAGTACAGGATTAAGAAGTCAGTTAGCTCCTAAGGGATTACATTTTTCTCCTAGTGATTTTGTAATTAGTGATAAATATGCAACCATCTTAACGGTTGTATCTTATCCAAAATATATTAGTCCAGGATATTTATCATCTTTGACAAATATGTCTGGAATTAAAGTGGTTGTAAAACATATTCCAGTACCTGCTCAAGACATGCAAAAGATGTTAAATAAGCAAGTTGCGGAATTAAAACAACGTTATCAAGATGAAAGAGACCAAACGGTTCGTGAAAGAATCCGTCAAGATGCAGAAAGTTTGGAATACTTTACTTCTATGATTGCTGGTAGTCAAGCTAGAAACTTTGATTTTCAAATGCATATTATGATTACAGCTGATACAAAAGAAGATCTTGAATTAAAGAAATTAAATGTTAAGAATTATTTGGATGCTATGGAATTAAAAGCAATTTCTTTACGTTTTGAACAAGAAAAAGTATTGAAATCTATTTTACCAGTATTCCCTTCACAAGATATTGAACAAAGAATTGGAACCCCAATTCCATCTGTTACCATGTCTGCGATGTATCCGTTTATCTTTGATAGTATTAAAGATCCAGGATTATCTACTTTACTTGGAGTAGATTTCTCTGGAGGAGTTATTTTATTTAATCAATTCTTATATAAGATTCGTAAAGAAAATAACAGAAATAATGCCAATATGATTATTCTTGGTACTTCTGGTTCTGGTAAATCTACTGCAGCCAAATTGTTACTTAGAACTCATATCCGTAATGGATGTCAAATTGTTATTATCGATCCAGAAGATGAGTTTAGAGATTTAACTCGTACCTATGGAGGAGATACTGTTGATATTGGTAAAGGTGGAGAATTTGGATTAATCAATCCATTAGAGATTGTTA
>CAMZHD010000002.1 GCA_947306705.1 uncultured Caryophanales bacterium | reverse complement strand
GATGCCCTTTTATCACTTTCATACATTTGACGAAATTTTTTATCCACTGATTCTACTGTTAATGGTTCTTTTAAAAACTTTTGAGTTATTGATTTCAATGACATTTCATTGTAACGAAGATTATCTTTTGCATCTTCTTCTATTTTTAAATCACGAGATATTGATATTGAGTCTTTTAAATGTTTTGACATTTTTTAATTTTTTATAACAATAACCACATTTTGGTTTGTATTCTACATTTTTTTGAGAACCATCTATTAAGATACTTTCTCCCTCTTGTACGAACTTTCCATTTACAAATCTTGCGTTGAATTTTGCTCTTTTTCCGCAACTACAGATTGTAATAATTTCTTCTAATTCATCTGCTAATTCAAATAGTCTTAAACTTCCTGGAAAAACATGAGAACTAAAATCTGTTCTTAGCCCATAACAAATAACCGGAATATTTAAGTCTTTTGCGACACCCCATAATTCATCTACTTGATCTTTTGTTAAGAATTGAGCTTCATCTACCAAGATGCAAGCAATCTTATTTTTCCATTTTTTATAATATGGTTTGAAAGATTCATCTGGATGAATTAAGATATCTACTTTTCTTCTAATTCCAATTCTTGATTCTATTTGATCATCTGCTTTTGTATCAATTGTAGATTTTACAATGATTACTTTTCTTTCATTTTCTTCATAATTGTGAGCCACTTGCATTAATACAGTACTTTTTCCGCAATTCATGGTTCCATATCGAAAATATAATTTTGCCATATGATCACCTATTTATCCAATAAAAGGATTGTTTTAAATAATGTTTCTAAATCTACTTGAAGTTTTTCTTTAAATTGATATACTTGGTTCTTTTTTTGAATATCTACAATATGAATAATGGTTCTTTCGTTTGGATTTAAGAACCATTTATTTTCTTTAAATGCTTTGATTAGTATTTCTTTCTTAATGATTTCTTCCCCTACTTGTATGGTTTTATTTTTATAAATGTTTGATAGGAAATATTCAATCATATTGATGGCACTATTATAGTATTTTTGATATATCATTGGTTGTGTATTGGTTAAGATACGGAATGGCTCTTCAATATAGAAAACATATTGTTCTTCTTCTTCCGTTGTTTTTTCTTTATTTAAGATTAGTGAACGAAATAGATTTTTAAATATATCCATAAACTCATTAAATGTTTTTTGAGGATTATTATATAGTGTAAATATCATATTGATTTGTTCCATATTAAAGAATGTTTTTATTCCTTTTAAAGGCATGATACTTGGACTATAGTAATTGATAAATGTTTTCATAATGAATTTATCCATATAGTCTGTTTTTTCATGTTCAAGGATTGCTTGATAAGCATTTAATTGTTCTGGTAATAGTTTATATCTTTTTATTTCATAATCTAGTTTATTTTTCTTTAATAATTCAATATAATCGATATCTTGTTCTTTATAAGTTTTATTCGCAACACGTAAATCAATATAATCTTTTTCAGAATTAATATTCCATCTATCTTTTAAACATATTTCATGGAATTCTCCTTCTTCAAAATGAAGACTACTATAACTATAGTAATATTCTGTATGGAGTATTTTTTGGATCATTAATAATAATGGTTTCATTTCAATCTTTATATGAAATGGAATTGGTGTTGCTTCTTCATTAACACACTCTAATATGTCTCCTTCATCATATAATTTGTAATACTTTGTTTTACTATTTTCTTTAAAACATATTTGTATATTTTTAAGGATTAATTTCCATGAAAACTTTTTTGCTTCTGAAGGTTTTTCAAATAATGTTTTTTTATCGATATCTGTTCCAATATCGGTATTATTAATGGATTTAAAATAATCGTTTTCTATATTTGATAAGTATTCTAATGATTCCATCATTATATTGATATTTTTTGTTTTAACAATATCTTTTGTATCTTCATTATGTACAGTAAATAATAGATTTCCTATTTTTTCATCTGGATGTGATACTAAACAATCAAAAAATTGATTGTATTTTATTAAAGCGTTCCATATTTCTTTTTTAGATATTTCTTGCATATAAACACTCCTATAACCTATATTTCTATTCTATCATAATTATTCCGTATTTGTTTCTTTTATTTCAATTGTTTGCTACAATAATAATGGTGAAGGCTATGAAACTAGATATTATCATTCCTGCTTATAATGCTCATGATACAATCGATATTACGTTGAATTCTATTATGAATCAAAAAGAGATAGATGACTTTCAAGTAATTCTTGTGGATGATTGCTCCAATCATGATTATTCAGAGTTTGTTAAAAAATATTCTATTTATTTCCCTATTCAAGAGGTAAAAACAAAGGTAAACGGAGGACCTGGAGTTGCTCGAAATGTGGGGATGGAGAATAGTTCTTCTCCTTATATTGTTTTTATTGATAGTGATGATTATTTTGCAGGAGAATTTGCTCTTATTCATTTATATAATAAAATTGTTGAGACAAATTCTGATTTAGTGATTAGTGATTTTATTTATGAAAGAGATCAAGAGAGACTTGTAAAAACACATAATTATGTTTGGTTACATGGAAAAATATTTAAAAGAGCTTTCTTAGAGAATCATCACATTTCTTTTAATAATTCTAGGGCAAATGAAGATAATGGTTTTGTTAGACTAATCTTTTTACTTAACGCTAAGATTGAGTTCTTGGAAGAAGTTACTTATTGCTATCATGAAAATCCTAATTCTATTACTCGTCGTAATAATCGTTTATATGGTTTTACTGGATTAGAAGGTTTTTCTTATAATATGTGTTGGGCTCTTGAAGAAGCTCTTAAAAGAGGCGCAGACAAGCATTTTTTAGTTTCTAATACTATGAATTTCTTAGTAACAATGTATTTCTATTATATGGAGTATGATGGGAAATATGATATTGAGAAGATTATCGATTGGTCTAAGAATCTGCTTGATTTCTATGAAAGATTTCCTAATTATCAATTGACGAATGATACGATTCAATTCTTTGTCAATATTAAAAGACAGCAGTATATAGACTCGAATACTCCTTATCATGATTTTTTATCTATCCGTGAATTTATCCAAAAAATAAAAGACAGGTAACTGTCTTTTTTATTCTTTTTCTAAAGCTTCAATCGCTTTTTTGATTTGTTCTTCTGTTCTTAAATCTAGAATGGATTGTAATAGATTGATTGCATATGCTTTATTTGGCATATCATCATGAACAGCTTCTAGTATTTTATCTGTAATATCTTCAAAATCTTTTTTCTTTATATACGTTGAAATAATATCTAAGAATTTTACTTCAGGGGCCATACTTCCACCTGCAGCGATATAGGTTGACATGGATGCTAGATTGTTTTCATCTACATATCCTCCACAATCACATATATTCATTGTTATTGGTTTCCCACATTTTGGACAAGTCTTCATATCATATCCTCCTCTATAGTAATATTGTACAATACTTTTTTATTTTTATAAACCTTTTTTCATGTACTTTACAGTTCTTCTTCTAAAAATTCATTTTCACATGTAAAATTAATTTTTAAACTTTTTAAGGCTCTTTTATCTGAACCTGTAATAATGTATGTTGAATGCGCTTCTGCACCTTTTAATTTACTTAAGCTTGATAGCGCTTTTGCAGCTAGTGGGTTTGTTACAGAACAAATACTTAATGCTGTTAAAACTTCTGGTAATGTTAGACGATCTCCTACTCCCATTTCTTTCTTTAATTTTAAGATGGGTTCTAGAACGGTTGGAGATAATAGATAAATGTCATCTGGTATTTTACTAATATCTTTAATTGCATTTAGTATTACTGTTCCAGCAGGTGTCATTAAATCTGTTTGTTTGCCAGTTATAATCTTTCGATTGACTTTCATCGCAATGACTGGTTTTCCTTTTTCCTTTTGTTTTTTCTTTAGAGCTGGTTCTATTACATCTAAATAGTTCTCATCAATCTTTAATTCATTCATTAATAATTTGATTTTTTTATACGTATCTTCATCACAAAGACCCATTTTATAATTATTTAATTCATTGTAGTATCTTCTAACAATTTCTTTTTTTGAGGCTTCTTCTACTAAGTCATTATCTGTAATACAGAATCCTACCATGTTAACTCCCATATCAGTAGGAGAATTATATATATCTTTTTTAGATACTTTACTAAGTATATTTTTCAAAATTGGAAATGCTTCTACATCTCGATTGTAGTTAATAGCGATTGTTCCATACTTTTCTAGATGGAATGGATCTATCATATTAACGTCTTTTAGATCAGCTGTAGCAGCTTCATATGCTAAGTTTACTGGATGTTTTAAAGGTAAGCTCCATACAGGGAATGTTTCAAATTTAGCATATCCTGCATTTACTCCTCTTTTATTTTCATGATAGATTTGAGAAAGACAAGTTGCTAGTTTTCCACTACCTGGACCTGGTGCATTTACTAAGATTAATGGTTTCGTTGTTTCTACGTATGGGTTAGCTCCATATCCTTCTTCTGATACGATTGTATCTACATCGGTTGGATATCCTTTTGTAAACGTGTGAATATAGGTTTTAATTCCATTACGATTTAATTTCTTAGTGAATTTGTCTACACTTGGTTGATTCTTATATAATGTAATGACAACACTATTTACAGAGAATCCCATCTTTTTTGATTTTCTAATTAAATTTAGTACTTCTGCATCATACGTAATGCCATATTCTCCTCTAGTTTTATTTTTTTCAATATCTCCTGCATTAATACAGAAAATAATTTCTAAATCATCTTTTAATTCCTTAAACATGCTGATTTTAACATCGTTTTTAAATCCAGGAAGGATTCTTGCAGCATGAGAATCATCAAATAGTTTACCCCCTACTTCTAGGTACAACTTATCAAATAATTTGAATCGTTCTTTAATTTTTTCACTTTGTATTTTTACATACTTATTATTATCAAATCCTGTCTTCATTTTCTTCACCTCGTTTTACGATTCTTAATCTTGTTTTTTGCAATATTTTATTTGTATATTCTCTATAAGTAACTGGTAATCCATATAATATTCTTGTATCAAAAGAATAATTATGATTTCTAAATCTTTTCTTTAACCAGTTATGTTCTTGTAAAAGACCTACATTTAAAAAGAATTGGAATGTAGGAGATTCTAAATAATATCTATTATCTTCATATCCTGCAGAATAAGCCTTGTATAATCCTGTTCTTGCTGTTAACAAGTCTTTTGTAGTTCTTTGATTCTTTAATAGATTTACCATATAATTCCATGCTCTTATTTCGGCTAATCTCTCATCCGGATCAATGGAAGCATTTTCTTTGATTTTCATGTAGAAATATTTTAAATCAAAATCACTTTCATATTCTTTTGGTCTTGGAATAAGTCCTCTATTAATTCCATATGGTTTTAGGGTATATCTTAGAATGATTGACTCTAAATCTTCTCTTCCTTCTAAATATGTTTTTATATTTCTTGCATGCTCTATTTCATGTCGCAGAAATGCTAATGCTTTGATTTTATCATCGTTTGTATATTTCTTAATTGGTTTCCGGTTTATAGTAATTAATCCGGTTCTTTCATTGTAGGTTGCGAAGCATTTCTCTCTTTTATGATTGATATCTAGACCTGATATAAATGGTTCCAATTCTCTTTCTTCTTCCATCATTCGATTGTAAGCATGTTCAATAAAACGATCATCTAATGGTTTTCCTTCATATTCTTTATAAAGTAGTTGATACAGGGGTTTCATGAAATCACCTTCTGTTTTTATTGTTTTGTTTCTTCCCCTTTTTCTTCTTCTTCTTCATTATCAATAATTCTTAATATTTTTCTTTGATTCTTAAGAATTTCATCCATTTTGTGATATAGTTCCTCTAAGATTAATTCACTCTTTAAATCCGTTCTATAATCATTTTGGTTTCTTAGGCTGTCTTTTGCAGCTTGTCTATTTTGACTCATCATGATAACAGGTGCTTGTAGAGCAGCAAGACAAGATAGTAATAGATTTAGTAAGATAAATGGATAAGTATCAATTTGATAATCTCCTCTTAAGATAATCGTATTTAAAATAACCCAAAAGATTAAGAATGCAGAGAATCCTAATATAAAGCCCCATGACCCTGCAATTTCACTGACTTTATCGGCAATTCTATCTCCTTTTGTCATTTTTGCTTCTTCTTGTTTATCTACATCAATACTTATTGGTTGATCAATTAATAAATCTAGTAATTCTTCTTCATCTTGTGAATCCATTTCATTATTTTTTAATAACATTTTAACGATTTCTTTTTTTGTTACTTTCTTTTCCATTCTTATCACCATTATCAGTATATCAAAAAAAAAGAATATTGAATATTCTTTTTTTATTTTTCTATTAGTTCGTATTCTCTAGAACCGACTCCTAATTTTTCAGCAGCTTCAATCGTATGCTTTCCATTTCTTGAATTAACTCTTTCTAAGAAATGTTCTTTTCCTGGATCATCAGAGTTTTCAACGATATCTATACATGCTTGATCAATTGCGACAGGGTCTGTTGAGATTAATACTCCCATATCTTTCATGCAAGGATCTTCTGCATCGCTACAGCAGTCACAATCTACGCTCATATTTGCCATGACATTGATAAAAATCATATTTCCTTTAAAATAATCTACGACTGAAGAAGCAGCTTCTGCCATACTTTCTAAGAAATCATCTTGTTTTGGTAAATTTAACCATACTAATTTTTGGTTTTTCGTATGTCCTGCAGAATGTATCCATGATTTCCCTTCAGATGATGCAAATCCGATAGATAGTTGTTTTAGAGCTCCTCCGTATCCTCCCATAGGATGTCCTTTAAAATGAGATAATACAAGTACAGAATCATAATTCTTTAGATTTTTCCCCACATAATTTTCTTTTAGATGCGTTCCTTCTTTAATTGGTAATACCATATCTGGTCCTTCTGCATCCATTAAGTCAAAATCAAAGATATTCCATCCGTGTTTTTCAATGGTTTTTAAATGTTTCTTTGTATTATTTCTTTCTCCTGCATAAGCGGTATTACATTCAACAACGGTTCCTTTTAAATAATCAATTGCTGGTTTCATAAATTCAGGTCTTAAATAGTTTTGATTTCCTTCTTCTCCAGAATGTACTTTAACTGCTACTTTCCCTGGTAATTCTTTTCCCAATTCTTTTAGTGCTTTTACTAAATTTTCACTTGATACTTCTTTATAGTAATATACTTTACTCTTTTTCACATTTTTCTCCTTATATACTAATTATTTTTTGATTATCTTCTAGGAATACTCTTTCGACTCTTTCAGATATTGTACTCATAATTTCATAGTGAATTGTATTACATTTACTTGCAATTTCTTCTAATGTAATTTTCTCATTATCCCAAATGGTTACCGGATCTCCTACTTTAACATCGAGTCCTGTAACATCAATCATACAACTATCCATACAAATAGAACCTAATATTCTTCTTTTTTCTCCTTGAACAATGACTTCTCCCACTCCTGTTAACTCTCTTCTTAGTCCATCTGCATATCCGATTGGAATGGTTGCAATTTTCATTGGCTTTTCTGTTGTATAACGTCTATTATAACTGATGGATTCTCCAGGATTTATTTCTTTTAAATAGGTTATCTTTGTTTTTAAAACAGTAATTGGTTCGATTGGTATCTTTTCTTTTGCTCCTTTAAATGGTTCATAACCATACATAATAATTCCAGGTCTTACCGTATTGGATAATTCTTCTTTCCAGTTTAGGATTCCATTCGATGCGCTACAGTGAATATATTTTAAATCAAATTCTTCTTTTGCTATCTCTACTGCTTTTTCAAATGTATTAAATTGTTTCTTTGTATATTCTAAATCGGTATCTGCTGATGAGAAATGCGTATAAATTCCTTCTACTGTAATATTTTCATTTTGATGAATCTCTTCCATAAAAGATTTTAAATCTTCTAGTTTGATTCCTGTTCGATTCATTCCTGTTTCTATCTCTAAATGTACTTTAATTGGTAAATCAACTTTCCTTAAAAAATCTAATTCACTTAATCCAATCGTAATATTAAAATTATAAATATCTTTTAATTCTTCGATAGATGGTTGATTTAATACAAATATTTCTTTTCGATAACCAGTTTTTCTTATTTCAATTGCTTCACTGACTTCTGCGACCGCAACGATTTGGAAATGATTTAAAATACTTAAATTTTTATTGATATAGGTACCATAAGCATTTGCTTTAATAATCGGCATAATGGTTTTATTTCCTACATAGGCTTGTATCTTTTCAATATTTCTAATAAATTTTCTTGTATTGACTTCTAATGTTGTATTCTTCATAGGTATCACCTCTTTTATTATACATAAAAAAAGAGTAGATTTCTACTCTTTTATGGTGTAATAATGTATATTTTTTGTTGTTCAGGAGGTAGTTTTCCTAATGCTTGTAGAATCCAATCTGGATATGGTTCATTTGGATGTTCTAGTCTCCACTCTAACATTTGATCTTGTAGGGTATAGTCTCTTGATTCAATGGTATCTAATAATCCTCTAGGAGATAAATAAATTGCCTCTCCTTCGTAAATGATATGAGGATCTACTTTATTATTTCTAGTTGCTACTCTTTTGACTAATTCCATGTTTTTTTCATTGTAAAAGTCTGTAACAATTTGATATAAAGTTTCTCCTTTTTGTACAATATGAAGAGTATCTGCAGCTGTTGGTTCATATCTTCCATTTTGATTATTTTGATTCCAACTGATTGGAACTCTAATTGATTGTCCTTCTAATATAAAATCAGGATCTTCTATTTCTGGGTTTATCGCAAGAAGTATTGCATAGTTATTGGCATTTCCTGATAAACGAAAGGCAATACCACTTAATGTATCTCCTTTTTGTACGATATATGCTACTGTTTCAGAAATTCCCATTATTGTATAAGTAGTTCCTGCACTTGGACTTTGTGCATATGCTGTTACGGCTGTTGCTGCACCTGTTCCTACTACTAGAGACCCAGCTAATATAACACTTCCTATTTTTTTAGTTGATTCTTTCATCTTATTCACCTCTATTTTCATTCTATCACTCGTATGTTTTTTTTCAACAAAAAAGAAGAAATATTTCTTCTTTTATAGACTATCAAATTTATCTTCTTTAATGACTGCTTTATAGGTATATACAAGCGCTAAAGAGATAAGAACTCCCCCAATAATATCCGTAATCCAATGTACTCCTGAAAGAATTCTTCCTACTACTAAAACAGTCATTAGAGATACTGTAATTCCATCTACGACTCTTTTATATTGTTTCTTAATATAATATTTACTAATTAATAGTGAAGATAAACAAATACATAGAGCTAACATTGTATGACTAGATGGGTAAGATGCTTCTAATCCTTCTTCTAAAATGACTGGTCTGTAGTTAATCACTACTTTTTCAAAGAAGACATAGACTAATCCTACTACGATATAGAATCCACCTAATGCAAGTATTCTTTGATCTACTTTCTTTAGACTTTTTCCTTTGATTAATTGCATTAGTCCAATGACTCCATAGTATCCAACATATAAGAATGGTAGAATTCCTAAATATTTTGTTACTTTATACCAAAATTCTTGTACTCCAATCATACTATGAACATATCCATTTATCATTTGAAATCCAACAGAACTTCCTTCTGGTCCAATCTCTCCAACATCTACGAATTTTACTAATACTGTATATAGAATTGATACAACTATTAGAATAATTGCAGGTACCCATAAATTCTTTTTCTTTTTCATATACTCCTCCTATTTTCTTCATCATACCATATTCTATATTTGAATACAATCTTGTTCTTTTAACTTTTAAGATTTTGTGGTATAATACTCCGTGCGATGGGAGGGAAGAATATGATATCGATTACCAGTGAAGATTTAAAATCATTTCGAGAAATTAGTTCTGGTGCTTTTGGTACGCTTTATCAAGTAGATGATCAGACTGCTTATAAAATCTATCATAAAATGGTTCATGATAAGTATTTTCAATCTTTCCCAAATCCAGCTCTTCGAATGAGTAATAAAAGATTAGATCGTTTAAAAAGACATGCTGCTGGGGTAAAATATACAGATGTTTGGCAAGATAAAATAATCCTGGATGGTGAATTTGGAGGAATCTCACTTCCCTATTATGATGGCCCTTTAATGTATTCTTATATGAATTCTCCTTTTCCTGTTAAAATACGTATTGCGAGAGAATTTGTTAGAAACGGTAAAGAATTAGCCGATCATTTAATTTATCCTACAGATTATAAAATGAATAATGTTATGACTCATCAAGGAAAAGTAAAAATCATTGACTTAGATGATCAACGTACAAAAACACCTATCATTCCTAGTATTATTTTCTTTAATGATAGTACTTTGGGATTGAATGAAACGGTTGCAGAATTCTTTGAAGAGTATCAATATGCACCTTATAGTTTAATGGTTGCAAGTGCATTAGGAAGAGAAAGAGTTCATGTTGATAATACATTTCAATTTATTGATCGATATCTTTTAGAAAAAGAAAAACCAGTTTCTTTCTTATTAATTGATTCTACGAGTGATTTAGGAGTTATTCAAAATCTTTTATTAGAAAAAGATTATCGTGTCATTTATGTATTCCGTGGAGTGATTCACCATGAAGATAGACTATTAGAGTTAATTGAAGAACTTCGTGGAAAAGGAATATCTGTGTATGATGTTTTATTTGATTCTTATTTAGATCATTATTTCCATAATTATAATGTAGAATCTTTAGGAGAAGTTCGTGGAAAACAATTCATAAAGAAATAATTGACAAAATTTAAAACAATTTTTATAATGATTTTACTATATATTATCAAGAGCGGACGAGAGATTCGGCTTTATGACTCCGCAGCAACCTATTTAAGTTAGGTGCTAATACCGACAAAGTAAAAGTACTTTGGCTGATAATTATCAAAATAATAATTATTTGTCTTTGTACTGTGTGCAAAGACTTTTTTTATTCCTTGAAATATATAGTAGAAAGGAAGGTTTTATGAAAAAACTATTTACATCTGAGAGTGTGTGTGAAGGTCATCCAGATAAGTTATGTGATTTTATTTCTGACTCTATTTTGGATGCATATTTAAGCATAGATGAAAACGCAAGAGTTGCGGTTGAAGTTTGTGCTGGAAAGGAGACTATTTTTATTACGGGTGAAATTACCTCTTCTTGTGAAGTGAATATTGAACAAGTTGCGAGAAAGGCAATCCAGTCTATTGGTTATTTTGTAGATACTGATATTCATGCAGATACATGTAAGATTCTTATTAATGTATCAAAACAATCCTCTGATATTGCCTTAGGAGTAAATGATGAAATTGGTGGTGCTGGAGATCAAGGAATGATGTTTGGATATGCAACAGATGAGACTCCTAGTTACTTACCTTTTGGAGTATACTATGCACATCAATTAGCTAAAAGACTTCAAGAATGTCGTAAGAATCATATTATTGAGGGAATTGGAGCCGATGGGAAAGTACAACTTACGGTTGAGTATGATGGAAATCAAATAAAAAAGATTGATACCATATTAATTTCTATACAACATAAACCTGAGAAAGATTTAGATCAGTTGAAACTAGAAGTCTGGGAAAATGTCATCTCCCCTATTCTTCCAAAGGAATATATAGATAAAGATACTCATTATTATTTCAATCCAACAGGAAGATTTGTGATTGGAGGACCACTAGGAGATGCTGGAGTTACTGGCCGAAAGATTATAGTCGATACGTATGGTGGGTATGCCAGACATGGAGGAGGAGCTTTCTCTGGGAAAGATGGAACAAAAGTAGATCGTTCCGCTGCTTACATGGCGCGCTATGTTGCGAAGAATGTTGTTGCGAATCATTATGCTAAGAAATGTGAAATTCAACTATCTTATGCAATCGGGATGAAAGATCCAATTTCTATCTATATTAATACCTATGGAACTCATACGATTCCAGAAGAAGAAATTCTTAATAAGATTGTTCATACCTTTGATTTTACTCCTCAGGGAATGATACAGTCTTTAAAATTAAAAACTCCAATCTTCACCAAAACAACCAATTATGGTCATTTTGGAAAAGATGAATTACCTTGGGAAAATATAATTTCCTTTTAAAATAAAAAAAGCAGTTGTCTGCTTTTTTTACATTCTCTTATCATCTACCATTTGCCAAGGAGCAAAATATCTTCCTTCTGTATGACCACTAATATTGAATTCATAGAAACCAGCTTTTCTTAGAACATCTTCTTCTTTCTCCAGTACTTTTAAAATATCTTTTATGATACTTAACCAAATATAATCTGGTATTTCTTGATATTCTTTTGGAATATTTTCTTCTATTTTTTCTTTTTCAAGACCACAAGATATTAAATAGTTAATTCTTTCTTTTCTCGTTTCTAAATATTGAGATGGATTTATTAAATAAGTTCGATATTCTTTGAAATTATCTTGATTTACTCTTCTTAATTCGTTCCATGGAATTGTATATCTTTCATGACAACTAATACCTTTTAATACTTCTCTTCCATCAAATCCGTGTCCTACGGCATCAATATAAACTTTATTTCCTAAAGAAATTCCTACACTAATTCCTGCTTCTCTTTCATATCGTTCTGTCCTTTTCGTATTTAAATGAAATAATATCA
The DNA here is from genome assembly GCA_947306705.1 of uncultured Caryophanales bacterium. Lineage (GTDB taxonomy): Bacteria > Bacillota_I > Bacilli_A > RF39 > UBA660 > UBA3789. The sequence goes on along the minus strand of CAMZHD010000002.1, from coordinate 37,506 downwards.
CAACTCCCTTTGGATTGATTTTTTTTACTTTTTTGATAACGTCTATGATATCAGGATGATCTTCTCTTACGGGAATTGATTCCATACATGGTTCCGTGATAGGATTTCCATTTCGTATACTGGTTAAATTCTTTAATTCTTTTTGATGACTTAAATAATCTTCTTCATCTGTTACAATTGCAAGGTCATCGACTGGACTTAATCCTGGAAAGTATAATTGAATATTTACCATATCTTTCGCACGATGATATTTTTTAATTTGATTGATATCTTCTTTCTTTTTTATGGAATACATACTTATCACCTCTTTTATTATAGCATAAGAAAAAGAACCTAGGGTTCTTTTATCTTAATTTTAATCCTACTTCTACTAGTTGTTTTTCATCTACATCACTAGGACATTCACACATTAAATCGGTTGCGGATGCTGTTTTAGGGAATGCGATAACATCACGAATATTATCTGTTCCTGCAAGTAACATTGTAATTCTATCAAGACCACAAGCAAATCCTCCATGAGGTGGACATCCATATTTTAGGGCATCTACAAAGAATCCAAATTTATTTTGAATATCTTCTTCTGTAAGTTCTAGTGCTTTAAACATTGTCTCTTGTACTTTTTCATCGTGAATACGAATAGATCCTCCACCGGCTTCATATCCATTGATAACGATATCGTATGCTTTACTGTAGCAGTTTGCTTTATCGGTAAGTAATTTATCTACATCTTCATCTTTTGGAGCTGTAAATGGATGATGACATGCCATATAACGGTTTTCTTCTTCACTCCACTCAAATGATGGGAAATCTACTACCCAAAGTAATTTATAATCATTAGGATCAATTAATCCAAGTTCTCTTCCTAATTTACAACGTAATGCACCTAAAGCTGTTTTTACAATTTCTCTCTTACCACTTATGATTAATACTAAGTCATTGTTTTCAATACCTAATTGTTCTTTTAAATCTTCTACTTCTTTTTCACTCATGACTTTGAAGATAGATCCACTTACTTCTTCTTGGTATTTTAAATAAGCAAGTCCTTGTGCTCTATATGTCTTTACAAAGTCTGTTAGTTTATCTAAATCTTTTCTAGAATATTTATCTGCTGCATTTTTCGCAACAATTGCGTTAATAATACCATTTTCTTCTAATACCGTTTTAAATACTGAAAATTCTGTATTTTTAAATACTTCTGAGATATCTTTTATTTCCATTCCAAATCTTAAATCTGGTTTATCAGACCCATATCGATCCATTGCTTCTGTATATTTCATTCTCATCAATGGAAGTTTAATATCAATACCTTTTACGTCTTTAAAGATTCTTGCCATCATTCTTTCTCCGATATCCATAACGGCATCTTCATCTACAAATGACATTTCTACGTCGATTTGTGTGAATTCTGGTTGACGGTCTGCACGTAAGTCTTCATCTCTAAAGCATTTTGCTATTTGAAAATATCTTTCAAATCCTGAAATCATTAATAATTGCTTATAGATTTGAGGAGACTGTGGTAATGCATAGAATTTTCCTTTGTTGACTCTACTTGGTACTAGATAGTCTCTTGCTCCTTCTGGAGTACTCTTACATAATACTGGAGTTTCTACTTCTAAGAAGTCTAGTTCATTAAAGAATTGTCTTACTGCATATGTTATTTTATTACGAATTACAAAGTTATTCTTTAGACTTTCTCTTCTTAAATCTAAGAAACGATATTTTAATCTTGTATCTTCTAAGGCAGTTGTATCATCTGATATCGTAAAAGGTATTTCCTTTGAAGTATTTATTAATTCTAGTCTTTTAACATTGACTTCAATTTCTCCTGTTGCCATATTTGGATTTTTACTTTCTCTTTCTACAATTGTTCCTTCTACATGAATGACATATTCACTTTTTAGAGAACTTGCAAGGTCATAGAATTCATTTTCTGGTCTTACAACTACTTGCATTATTCCCATTCGATTTCTTAAATCAATGAATACTAATCCTCCTAAATTTCTAACTCTTGATACCCATCCATTTAAGGATACTTCTTCTCCTACATTTTTAATTGAATAATTTTTGTACTTTTCCATATTACTCCCTCTTTTCAAATAAAAAAACAGTTATTTCCCAATAGGGACGAATAACTGTTAATCCGCGGTACCACCCACATTACTACTTTTGTAGTCACTTCTTTGATAACGGATTTCTCCGGATTATTTCTAATCAACTCCAAAGTGTCTTCCTCTACTCCTCATTATTCGTTTTCACCATCCACGAACTCTCTACAAACTAGAGTAAAGTACTCCTCTTCCTCAACGTTTCTAGGATTATTTTAAAACTTTCTTTTTTGAATGTCAAGTTCTATGATATACTTTATACTAGAGGTGATCCTATGGGGACCATTACTTTTGTATTGCTTACTAATAAAAGAAAAATTCCTAAATTTGGTTCTATTAAGATTGTTAGAAGTAATGGGAAAAATCTAATATCTGTTTTATCTAAAATTAAAACAAAATATGTTGCTTTCTTACGAGAAGAAGATCAAATCTCTGAATTATATTTTGAAAGAATCTATCAAAAGATTGAAGAAGACTTTGATTCTTGTTTTATTAACTATGATATTTTATTTAAAAAAGAAAAACAAACTAAAATCCTTCAAAATGAAGAAGAATTATCTAAAAATATTCCTTATGTTTATGAATATATATGGAGTTATATCTTTCGTACGAAGAAACTTCTTAAAATCTTAGAGATTCCCTATGATGATCAAATGAATGACCGTATTCTAAAGACTTTTAAAAAGAGATGTGCCATTGGAGAGGTTCTTTATTATCATAATCCAGTAAATCCTTATTTAAATGATAAAGTTTATTATAAATATGTTAAACATGCTCACTATTATAAAAATATACTTTATATCGCGGATGGATGTAATTGTGTGTTTAATGGATATGTTTCTTGGATTCGTAATATTGGTAGGTGTTTTGGAAAAGATTATGATATTACGATTCTTTATGATGTTATTTGGGAGCCTACTCTTCATCTTTTAGAAAAACAATTTCGTTGCGTGAAACGAAATTATTATGAAAATTATTGTTGTGATCGAATGATTGATACATATTCTACAGTCTATTATCCTAAGAATATTATTTGTTTTGAGATGAATGCTCTATTTATTCATGGGGTTATGGAAGACTTTAAAGAATTATTTCCAATCTATTATGATGATATTTATTCTAGATATATCTGTGTATCAGAAGCTTCTAGAAAGAAGTCCATTGAGTTCTTTCCGAATTCTCATCTAGAAACTATCTTAAATCCTTTTTCTTTAGAAGGAGAAGAGATTCGTCCTCATTTAAAGTTAGTTTCTTGTCAAAGAACTTATAAAGGAAAAGGAATGGAAAGGATTAAGAAATTTGCATCTATTTTAGATTTATTAGAGATTCCTTATACTTGGAATGTATTTACAGATGCAGAAGAAAATACAAATCATAAGGGACTTATTATGAGAGAGAGAGTTTATAATGTTCTTCCATATGTACAAGATAGTGATTACTTTGTTCTCTTGAGTGATAGTGAAGCTATGCCCTATTCAGCGATAGAAGCATTAACTCTTCATACAAAAGTCATTGGGACTCCTTTAGATGCATTTAAAGAGTTAGGAATCAAAGATAAAGAAAATGGTTATTTCATTCCATTTGAATACTTTGATGATCAACATGATCAAGAATTATCAAATTTAATTATAGAGATTTATCAAAATATGGTTAAACCAATTGAATATCAATATACAAATTCTTTCTATAAAGGTTATCAAGAAATCTTTAAAAAATAAAAAGGCAGCTTAGGCTGTCTTTTCTATTTCAAACATATTAGTAGATTCTATTTTTGGATACCACTCTGGAAATTTAACGGTATAATAATCCATTTCTTTTTGTTTTAGTCCATTATAGTATCGATCACTTTTCTTATTTTTAATACTAACCGCAATGGTAGAATCAAAATAATAGTATTTATCTTCATATTTAACAATGTTCCACATATGTTCTGAGTCAGAATTTCCTTGAATAACATATGATTCGATTCCAATCTTCTGAAAGATTAATTGACTGGCTTTCGCAAATCCTGCGCATACAGCATTCTTTTTTACAAATACATTATAGATGGATTGATTCTTTGAAAAATAGGTAAATACTCTATCATATGTATTGTTTTCTCCCATCCAGTTGTATACATAGAGTATTTTTTCTTTATCTGTCATGTTTTTTGTTTCTTCTTCAATATCTGCGATGATCTTTTCAATTCGAAGCGTTCCAATCGCTTCTTTTATAGGAAGATAATAGGAATATTGTAGGGTTAGATTAAATCTTCCATTAGCATATACCCATCGATATCCTGCATAATTCATTAATTCTGGATGGTCTACATATAAAGCGGAGTTTGCTGTATCAATGAACTCTGCACAATCAATATAATCAGAACAATGAAATTTTTTCATATTAATGGTTTTTTTCAATTGATATTTTTTAGCCATATCATAAATTAGATCATACATCATTTGATCTTCTTCAGCGAGATAGTTTTTATAGATTCTATCATCACTTTTATAGAGTTCATTTACATAATGATTATTCTTTTTATCTGTATTTTTATCATATGATACTTCTCTAGTATAGTTTTGATATATAAAGATGCTGGATAATAAAATGATGAATGATAAAAATACATGTCTTTTAAAAAATCTCATAGTTCCTCCTAATATAAATAACTACCATGAAAATATGCAATAGAATATAAATGGTAGAATTAAACATCCAAATGAATAAAATAAGTCTGTTTCAAAACAATCTGCTATCATAAATGGAAGAAACATTACAATACAAGTACCAATTAAGATTCGTTCTGGAAATACTATTAGTAATATTCCAACTAATATTAATAAAATTGGTTCTATCTTCAATGTTAGTACAAGATAATATAGATTTACAAAGGGAATAAATCCTAATAACCAATTATATCCTGCTTTTCCTATAAAACCTGGAATGGATAAGTATAAAGATAATATATATACGATTCCTATTGTTTGTATCATAAACTCACCTATTTTCATTTTATCATATTTTAAAAATTTTTCTATTCATAAATGAAAAACTCTATTATAATGAATGTGAGGTGTCCTATGAAAAGATTATTACTACTTTTATTATTATGTATATTCATTTGGGGTTGTGCTAAGGAAGAGACAATTGTAGAAGAAAAAATAGATGAAGAACAACAAGAAGAAGTTGTGGAAGTAGCTCCTACTTATGAAGATTTAAATACAACTCCTATTGGAATTTATCAATTACAAGGAAATACGTTAACAAGATTGCATGAAATTCATAAAACATTAAATATTGAAGAAGATATTGGTATCTTTCAAGTTTATCCATCTAATGAAGAAGTCATCTATTTACAAGATTCTTTTGCCAATTCGTTTTATCAAAAATTTCAAGAATATAATCAAATTCAACCTATTAAGATTGGTTTTCATCTTGAATTAACTTTATCTAATGGAGAAGTCATTTCCTATAATATATTAACGCCACCTGATGCGATGGCACAGTGGGAATACTTAATGAATTATTTATATGATGATTATGCCAATCGTGGGAAAGGATTCTATTCACATATTGAGAATGATGAATATACACCAGAAACACTATATACAGCAATAAAACTTCAAAGTAGTTATAGTTGTGCTGATATTCATTCTCCTATTCTATTAACAGTATTTACATATGATACAGAAGATGATTTTTTAGAAAATGTTTATCGAGGAAACAGTCAAGCTACTTTTAAAATATGTGTTGACGGTTATGAATGTTAAAAGACACCAAATGGTGTCTTTTTTAATATGTATATTCACTTGTAATTCCAAAGTAGGTTTCGAGTGTAATCCAGTCTCCTCCGTTATATAGTTTAGGAGCTAATTCTTTTCCTACATAGCGGAAATGCCATGGTTCGTAGATATATCCTGTTTCTCCTGTTTTTCCATATGGATAACGAAGAATAAAACCATATTTATAAGCGTTTGCGGCTAACCAGATTCCTCCTGGTTCATTTCCATAGTTTCTATCTACTTTTCCAACATCCATTGCAAGTCCTGTTTGATGTTCAGAATGTCCTGGTCTTGCAGAATATGTATCTGCTTCTGCTTTTCCATCTTGTGCAACATATCTGTTATATAAATTCTTTTGATAGTTATAGGAACGGAAACCGCTTGCTAGATCAAAATAGATTCCTTCTGCGGCGGCTGCATTTTTCATTTCTGTAAATGCTTCCCATACATATCCAATGATGTCTCCTGGATTATAACTAGAAGGTAATGGATATGTTTTATTTGCTATCATAATCCCATCTATATAGGTAATTCCATCTCTTACTGTACCATGATGACCATTTGATGTTGTAAAGTCTCTATCAGGTGCTTTATAGCCTTCTCTAGGTTGTTCGACAACTACTTTTTTAGTGACTTCAAGAGTAAACTTTTCTCTTGCTTCGTTTGCATGAGAATCTCTTGCCATATATTCTAATTCATAAGTACCTGGTGTATTGATATCATAGGTTCCTTCTATGACGACAATGACTAATTCATCACAATTATCCGTAGCAGATACTCCTGTTAGAAGATCATATTCTGTACCCTCTTCTATTGTAATTGTTGGATTAAATGTAATGACTGGTGGTTCTTTATCTACTACTTCATATTTTATTTCAATTTTTTTTGTTTTATTAAAATAATTTTTAACTTTCAAATGATACATGGAATCTGTTACTTTTGAAGTATCTATTTTTACTTTTTTTGTAAGAAGAGTTCCATTCTGAATCTTTTTAATCGCGTCTGTATTATAGAATTCGTCATTAACATTTAGAGTAATATGATTCTTATATTCTATTTTTAATTTTTTACTATTATAGAAAACAAATCCAAAGACTCCACATCCAATGATTAGGATTCCAACAATTAGTAAGATTATCATCTTTTTCTTCATAGTATCACCCTTTTTCTTTTTGTATTATATCATATTATCCTTTATTTATGTCTTATAACTTCAAATCTTTGTAGGGATACTTCTTCATTTGGAAGAATTCCTGCTTTTCTTTTTGCGATTAATATTTGATCTTCTACTGTATTTACTCCCTCTAAATCTGGCAGTAATAGACCTCTTCTTGTATCTTTTGATACAATAACTCCATATTTTTTTGGATCTAGTAAGTCTGTACTATTAATATTTTCTGGGGTTGTTAAGACATCTACATTGATTTCTAAGTCTTTTAATTCATCTACTTCTATAGGACTGAATCTAGGGTCTCTAGTAGAAGCTGCAATTGCATTTGCGATAATTTCTTTTGCAATACAGGATTCCATTGGAAGAAATGTTCCAATACATCCTCTTAATTGTCCAAATTTATGAATGGATACAAAGACTCCACTTCTATTTTCTAGTAATTCTTTACTACTATATTCAGGAGGATTTATTACATTTCCAAAACGAATATATTCTTCAATTGTTTCTTTCGCAAGTGAGACATATTCATCTTCTCCTTCTTCTTTCTTTTCTTCTTTCGGATAATAAGTCCATAGACCATATCCTACTCCTGTTGTATCTTCATGAGATAAGAAGGTTGCTTCTATTAGTTCATTTTCTATAGCACCTGAGAGTATTGTAAATGATGGATGTCCACATTCAGATGCTTTGTATAATAGTTCATCACTATAATCTAATAATTCATTGAAATTTCCTTTTGTCATTGTCTCTAAGATTCTATCTTCATAAATAGTTCCTTCTTTTGCGTATCCATAGGGACCATATTCTTGTAATTTATGAGATAAATCTCCACTTGCGACAAATACTACGTTTCTATTTGTATGATTGATTGCTTCTTTTATGATTCTACCTAGTTCTTTATGTTTATTAAGAGATAATCCAGATAAACCAATTACTACAATTTTGCATTTAGGAAGTTTTTTTCTTATAAAATATAGAGGTACCATTGTTCCGTGATCTAGTTCTACTTCCTTATCTACTCTTCCTGCAGGAAAATTCTTTTCTTTAGAAAGTTTTTCTATTTCTTCTACTAATTCTAGATCAATTTCTTCTTCAAAAGATACTTCTTTTGCTCCAAATCGTTCAAAAGATCCTTTCATAATGGAATGAGAAGATATATAAAAATAATCTGTAAAACAAAGAGTATGAGGAGATGTAATAATAATTGTTTCTGGTTTTAATTCAGCAATTTGATCTGCTACTTTTTGATAAGATTCTATTGTTAAAGAAACTCTTTCTTCTTCTCCTTTTCCTACTTCTTTTACGATTAATGGTGGGTGTGGTACTGCAAAACTTGCAAGTATTGGCATATGAATACCTCCTATTCTTATTTTATTATATCACATCTTTCTTCTTTTTCTATAGTATGATATACTTATAACATAGGAGTGATATGATGGATACTGCATTTGATAAACAAATGAAAAGACTTACTGCTCTAAGAGAAATCATACGAATCAATTACCCTAATTTGTATGATGAGTTAATTGCGAAGGAAGAAATGTGGGTTTGGAATGGAAGCAATGATATTGCAAAATACCAAATATGGGTTGAATCTAATATTCCATTAAAAATTGATGATTATGCTTCCATTGCAGTATACTCTTTAACTTATGGTAAACCCATAGCAGAAGTTGTTCAATTTTTATCTTCACAACAAAAATAGATGATAACTCATCTATTTTTTTAATGGTGATGATGGTGATGATGTTCTACATGTTCTACATGACATTCTGGTTCATCACATACTTCTTCTTCTGTTTCTAATATACTATGACAGATATTATGTTCTTTTAATTCATCTCTTACTTTTTTCTTTATGGACTTTATGTCCTTTTCTTTTGACACAATGTGCATCGTTGCATAATTATTTACTCCATCGATACTCCATACATGTATATGATGAATATCCTCTACTCCCTCAATTTCAATTAAATGATTCTTTAATTCTTCTAATTGAATATCACGAGGAGTTTTCTCTAGAAATAAATCTAGTATTTCTTTAAAGTTCTTTATTGAGTGAATCAAGATGAAGATTGCTACTCCAATACTCATGATTGGATCTAGCATTCTAATATCTGTAAAATTCATGATTTTTGATTAATAGATTCTCCTTCTCTTGTTACATAAGCTGCGATAAAGTTTAGAATCACTCCAAATACGGCGAAAAGGATCATTCCTGTATAATTTACTTCTGTTGGATGAATCAATCTCTTACAAGCCCCTATAATGACTAAGATAGACCCTACTAAAAGGATTGTTGTTGTGATAACTCCTCCTAATACAGAATATCTACCATATCCATAGGTATATTTTTGATCAGCTTTTTTCTTACTTTTCTTTTCTAAGAAATAAGATATTCCAATCGATAATGCATCTCCTACATCATGAACGGAGTCTGATAGTATTGCGATTGAATTTGTAAGAATTCCTCCTATTAATTCAAATAGTGAAAATGATAAATTTAAAATAAATGCGATTAATATATTTCTTTCTGTTTTCATATACTGCCTCTTATACTTTATTCTAGCATCTTGCCTTTTATTACATTTGAATTTGAATTGTTTTTTGTTGCAATGATACTATCAATATTATCTACTATATTTGCATAGTTTACTACTACTTCTGCTCCGTCAAAAGTTGCGACTTTGGAAAACATGTTGTTGAAATCTGTTAATTTTTCATGTAAATTTATCGTTGCTTTCACATTAGTTCTTCCTGAAAACATCGATGCTGTATTTGCATTATAGATATCTATATTGCCTAAATTATGAATAGTGTTCGAAGTTTCAGTATATGGATATGAATTTATTAGAAACATACTGTTCATATCGGTGACATTACTCATATCCCAATTATCAAATCCTACTATATCCCAGTTGTCTGCTGCTTTTCCAAAGTCACTGAACATATAACTCATATCGGTTACATTTGATGTATTCCAAGTTTCAAGTCCGGTAACAACCACCGTATCAGCATTCCACGCACCTATGCCTGCAAATGTATATTTCATTGATGTTACATTTGAAGTATCCCAATTTGACACATCGATATATATTTTGTTACTTCTATAGCCTAATGATAAGAATAAATAATCAAAATTGGTGACAGCTGTTGTATTCATATTGGCTAAATCAATATGTATTTCTTTTGTTTCAATTAAAGGTGGAATCAAACTTTTTAATATTTCATTGTCATTAACTATAATTTTTTGTAAATTTAATTCTACTTTATTTGAATTCCTTCCAAATTCTGAAAAAATGTTGTTTAAATCAGTAATACTAGATGTATCCCAAGTAGATAGATCTAAGGAACATAATTCTGCAGTAATGCAGGCTGTTGCAAACATATAGCTCATATTTTCTACATTTGATGTGTCCCAATTTTCTATTCCTATTAAATTCCATGTATCAGAATATCGTCCAATTCCGTCAAACATTCTATACATATTTGTGACGCTTGATGTATCCCAAGTAGATAGATTCATTGTATAATTCTTCATATATGTGCCTGTAATCGCAAACATTTCGCTCATATCGGTTACATTTGAAGTATTCCATTTAGATATGTCCCCTATATTCCAAGTTTTGCTTGCCTCACCTGCGCCACTAAACATTCCTGCCATATTTGTGACGTTTGATGTATCCCAATTGGACAAGTCTCCTACGAACCAAGTGTCATTATATACTCCTGTAGTATCAAACATATAACTCATATCTGTTACTTTTGAAACGTCCCAATTGGATAGGTCTCCAATAAACCAATCTGATGCTTCATAACCTGAATAATAAAACATTGCACTCATATCTGTTACTTTTGAAGTATCCCAATTTGATATATCTGTATGAAGATCTGTATAAGCACCTGTAGATGCAAACATTGATTTCATATTTATTACCTTAGATGTGTTGATATTTCCTGTATCTGATAGATTATTCATATTTGTTAAAGTTGAAAAGAAATAAGATGAATCTGGATTAAAATAGATATTCTTTCGATCACAGTAATAATATACTGTAGACGTATCCTCGTCATACCAAGAATAAATAATATGATTGGATCTTTCGGAAGATAATACGTTTTTTAGAATATCTTCTTTTTGGTCATTTAATAATTTCTTTTTTAATTTTTTTATAAAAGAATTCTCATCAATCAATTTTATTTCAAACGTATTTTGGTCATATATAAGATATTGCATTGAATTATTATTTTGAATTAAATATACAAAACTGTCTATAAACCAGTTTGTGAATTCTTCTTTTAATGAACAATCCTCATCTTCTAAACAGATTCTTTCAATTTCATTTTCTTGATTATATTCTATGTGATCTATATATCTCCAATTTTCTCCTAGAATTGTTTGTAATTCTTCTTCTACTTGATCATCCGTTATAACTACTTCATTTGCACTATTTAATTGATTCTCAACTAGTGTTTTAATTGAAGTTGGTAAAGTTTCATTTCTAATAAAACCGCTAATAGAATAATCATGATTCATATTTAATAATTTTTTATTTACTACTTTACCTGTATCAAATTCTGCAATATTTTCTACTTCGATATCTAGTTTTACATTTAAAGTAATGGAATTATCTGCATGTATTAGGTTTGGAAATATTAATAACCCAAAAATCAATACTGCATTTATCTGTTTCTTGTTTTTGAATTTAAGATAAGTAACTATAAATAATCCCAAAATGAGCGCTAATACAATCAATAAATTGTTCCTTGTTGCTGGGTTCATTTGTTTTGATAAAACTATAGCATAGTCTTCTTTTTCATTAAATATTCCTTCTTGGAATAACGATTCAGGTACTTCATTTTTATAATCTATTTTAATATATACATTTTTCTCTTCATGACCTTTTAGCGTTTTACTATTTCCATCAATTGAGACGGAATAGTCAAAGTATTTAGAAGCAGTTGTAATATTATTATCTAATGTATAATATTCATTTGTAGGATTTTGGATTACAAGTTTATATGTAATACTGTCTTTTTCAAAATTAAGGTTTGGATTTAATATGACTTGATTATTATCTACACTACTTTTATTATCACTTGCATTTCCTTCTGTTTCTTCAACTATTAGGTTATTAATTACAACGTTTGATTCTGCGAAGATATAAAACGGAAATACTAATACTATTGTCATCAATATAATCAATACTTTGTTTTTCATAACTTCTCTCCTATTATATTTAAATTATAATATATAGATAGAATGATGTAAATGATATGATATTGTTTTTTCTATTTTTTCTATATGCTATAATGTATCATAGGAGTGATAAGATGAAAGATACAGACAAATTAGCAATATTCTATATCGCAACTGGTCCCTATAAAATTTTGTTTTCAGAATTCTTAGAGTCATTACAAAATTTTTATCCGAATAATCCTAAAACAGTAAAACTAATATCTGATGGATTAGAAGAATATGATCAGTATGAAAAGGGTCTTGTGAAAGTAGAATTATGTCCTAGGATTAATCATTATCCTTGGCCAATTATTGCTTTATATAAAATGTGGCATATTTTAGAGAATATAGATGATTCTTATGAATATTCCTGCTATTTCAATGGGAATGCGGTTATTCATCCTCATAAAGAAGAACTATTTATTTTTCATAAACTGAATGTATCTTATCATTCATTTGATAATGACCAAGTATCTTATGATTTATGGTCTAAGATTCATCTTAATCCGTATTCTTCTGCTTATTTAGAAAATAAGACCTATTCTTATATTCAATCTGGTTTTTTCTTCGGAAAAACATCTCTTATAAAACAAATGTGTAAGGATGTATTAAAAATGATTGAATATGATACAAGTAGATGTATCTTTGCTGTCTGGCATGATGAATCTTATCTAAATAAATGGTGTGTTGAGCATCATGAACTTGTTCATTCTGATCATTATATGACTGTATATCCAGATTTATTAAGTGATACTCGTTTTATCTTTCTTCGCGATAAAAGGGATTATTCTATTCAAAAATAAAAAGATGGTTTACATCTTTTTTTGTTTTTTTAATAATTCTTGAAATAATATCGCGTGTGATTTTAACATTTTATTTTCTTTTATTAGTTTTTCTATTTGAGAAGCTGTCATATATTCAATGGATTCTACTTCCTCTTCTTGAATTGTTATCTCTTCCATAGATATATCTTTTTTACAATAGAATAAGTATCTTAATGGCATATCAAATAATAGATATCCATATTCCTTTATTTCTTCTTTCTTTAATGTTATTCCTAGTTCTTCTTTCACTTCTCTTAGAATGGCTTCTAATGGAGTTTCTCCGCTATCTACATGACCTCCTGTAGAAGAATATTCTCCTCCTTTCTCTTTTGACGTTTTTTGAATTAAAAATTCATTCTTTTCATTTTCAATAAAAATAACGGATATTGCGATATGTTCATTCTTTGATAATTGTACGGATTTATCTCCTCTTATGATTTTTCTTCCTGTTTTTATTCCTTGATCATTATAAATATCTAAATATTCCATATTACCCTCCTTCTACAGAAAAAGAACTGTCTACAGTTCTTTTATTTTTGATTATAAAAATATTTTACAATTTCTTTCACATTGAAAGGATTATGATTCTTTGCTTTATTTTGATTAGAAGCATCTACTGGTGCGACAAACAATAATAAGAATAATACAAGTAAAATTAATATTACCATGATTTTCTTAATAGTATATTTATTTAGTAATTTTGCCATTTCTTCACCTTCTAATCTCTCTGATATAAATATACTATGGTATTTATTATTTTACAATTAAATTTACACAATAATACATTTACTTGACAGTTTGTTTTACTCTAAAAAATCATTCTTTATATCTGATAAATACTGATTCTTTTTTAGTATTATTTTATATTTAGGTCTATTATCCTTTTTATCTTTTTCAAAGAATTGATTCCAAGCATCTTCTTCTGTCATTTGTCTTACAAATTCTTCTGGATTTCCTCTATGTATCATTCTTTCCCTATATTCTTCTCTTGCGGATCGTTCAGCATATACAAGGCAATAATCTATATGATGAGTGTTTAAGTATTCTACTATTTCTTCTTGATAGGATACTAAAGCAATTCTTCCTGATTGAATGGTTTCTTCTAATAACTGAATTGCATATTCTTTTGAATCTTTATGAATAGCTTCTCCTCTATTAGATTTTCCTTTTTCTAATTCTTCTGGAGTTTTGGAATACAAGTTATACTTATATTTTGCTCTTTCCCCATCAATATCTACGAAATGATAATCTTGTTCTGAGAGAAATGTTTTACCAGTTGCAGGGCCTGCCATAATCACACTACAATTGTATTTTTTCATTTTTCACCATCCAATATACATTATACTATAAAATCTATTCTTAAAACATTATTTATTTGCTATTTATAATGTTTTGTGGTATAATATGTATCGCTTTAGCAGAAATGCTATTCTAAGGGGGAAATTAGTATGGTTGAACTTGACCATGGTATTATGTATGAAGGAACTAAAAAGGAGATAAAAGCTACGATAGCTCGTCTAAAAGAATTAGGCCTTAATACAAAATCAATCGAAGATAAAGTTAATGCCATTGATGCTACTGTAAAAAAGGAAGTTCAAAGTGCATATACTTCATTTTCAGGAGCAGTTGCTTATGATTATTTACCAGATTCTGTTTTAAATATCTATAAAAAATATGAAGCCGTTTTAGATAGTGAAAATGGTAAATTAAAAAAAGATTGGGCATTATATTATAAGATTCATTGTGAATGTAAAGAAATAGACAAATTGTTGGAAACAGCAGATGAATCTTCTATAGAATTGTTAGTAAATCGTGTTTTAAATGTATTATGTGATATTAAAAAATCTTCTAATATTAATTATGATACAGAAGAAAGAATGGTTAATCGTGTCTATGATCTTGTTTATAGAGCTATGCAAATGGAATTAATCTATTCTAATGGAAGTAAGTTATTACAAAGAATCAATACGGATCCTACGGATGTTAGTTATATTGCGGAACTTTGTGAGAATGACTTAAAGAATGTTGAAGATAATGAACTACAACGTTTATATTCAGAATTAAAAACGAAAAGAATGATGAATCATAATTATAATTCTAGTGTTTTAGATAAAAGATTATTAGTATTACTTGCTTTATATAAGAATCCTGATATTACTTCTGCAAATACTCAAAAATTCATTGATGAAGCTGAAGAGATTGAAAGAATTCGTGAGAGACAAGTTGATGCTTTGGCTAATAAGAATGCTGCTTCTGCTAAAATTGCAAATACTCAAAAAAAGAAGGAGCAGATTAATTATGAATCTAAAAGACAGAGAATTGCTGCTTTTATTCAAGCACTTATTGTTTCGTTAGGTATAAGTGGTGGTGTTCTAATTGATTATGCTATCTCAACTGCACCAGCTTATGAAACTACAACTACTATATATGATAGTACTACGGATACAACTTCTTACTCAGTTGATTATCAAACTGGAAAAGATGAGGATTTAATTATTGTAGAATATACCCCATGGGAAGAACCAGGAGTATTTAGAGAAGGTTATAAGAGAACTGATTATGTATATAGAGTTGATGAATCTGAATTTGATCAACATGAGAATTTAAAAGATTATCTTGATCCAAATACAACGGTAGTACAAACATCTTCTCAGGTTGAAGAATTAGAAGAAAGACCTGCCGATTTTGGTTATACTGAAAATAAATATGCAATTCTTAAAAAAGATAGAGATTTTACTAAGAAAGATAGAGTTGTTTCTTCATTTAATAAAAGAATTATAGGTCATTTTTTAAGTGCTTTAGTAATTGGTTTATCTATTATCTTAAATCTTGATTTTTGGAAAAGAAAATATAGAGAAAAATTCCTTTTAACTAGAAAACAAAGAAAAGAAAACAATCTTGATTTAATGGAAGGAAAACAAGAATATAGAATTGCTAAGAATGAAATTGTTACTCAAAAGCAATTAGAAGATCAATTAAAAGAAAAAATGCTTAGAGAATACGAAAATCTACCAACTAGTGCTAAAGAAAATGAAGAAGTTAAAAAAGCTTATCAAAAGACTTTTAATCAATAAAAAGCCAGGAAATAATTTCCTGACTTTTTTGTTTACCATCCGTAGAATGTAAATATATTATCTGGATTCTCTTGGTAGTTTTTTATTGCAAAATTAATATATGCCATCATATTTTCAATAGGATATTGAAAATCAACCCACTCTATTGACTCACAATAGTCTACATCGTTATTTTTTAGTTCTCCGGAATAAGTATCTGTAAGGAAGAAATAATTAATATATTCGTAGGGATCACTCTTTTGTTGCATAACTTGAATAATCTTTAAATCTTCTTTCTGGATTGTAATATTAACTTCTTCTTTTGCTGTACGAATGATTGCATCGATTACAGTTTCATTTTCTTTTATGTGAGATGCGATTACATCTAACTGATGATTCCCATAGTCTCTATTTTTTCTTTTCTCAACGAGTATTTTTCCATCGTTTACTAGAAATAAATGGACTGCACATCTTACCATAAATCTATTTGGTTCCATAGTGTCTCCTTTTATTTTTTATCTATCACTAATCCTAAGCATGTTCCGATAGCAATTCCCATCGTAATGCATAATGGCATATTGTCTGTTAAGGCTCCTAATGCTGTACCAATGCTAATTCCTAAGCACATCCCTATTGCTAATCCATTTGATTCAGTTTCTTCTTTTTTATTTTCTTTCTCTTTTATGATCTTTTTCTTCTCTTTTTTCATTTTATTCTCCTTTATTTATTAATCCGTGGATGAAGCTAATATAATTACATAACGGTCTAATACTTTATCATAGATTGATATAGCGGCAGCTCCCCACCATTCTAGACCATCCTCAAAGTAATTAGACCATTCTACATTCCAATTGTATATTTCTAAATGCTCTTTTCCTTTTGGAAATAAGATATTGTTTAATTCTATAAAGTCTTCTATTTTATAGTTTGTTTGATGAGGTGGATCTAGGAATAAATACCAGTATGGTCTTTTATATCCTTTATTTTGATTATACCTTTCTTTTTCATAATTTTGAGGTAATTGAAATAATTCGGATGAAGTTATTTCTTTATACTTCATTTTCTCTTTTTTGATTGTAATATCATTTTCTTGCTCTTTTATTTTATTCATTGCATATAATAATACTTCTTTATGACTTTGATTGCTTTTTATTATAAAGTAATCTAATACACAACGATTATAATTTTTATATTCTTGAAAGAATTTATCATTCCTTATTTCCTCATACATACTATCACATCCCAGGATTTGTATAGAATCTATCCTTATTATATCATATTTATTTTCATTAAAAGAAAGGTGGGTATTAGTCTAGACTATTTACCCACCGTTAATTTCTTCAAATCATCTAGAAATTCAGGATTCTCTTTTTTTGTTATTGGTAACTCTCCAAATGAATTCATTTCTTTAAAGGATTGTGTATCATTTGTTTCTGACTCATCTTTTCCTTTGTTAGAGTTTGTACCATTGTTGTTTAGGGTTTCTACAAGATAAGCAACATCATATTGTTCATTATCAATTGTTTCTGTTGTATGATCAATTTCCGCATTATCTAAGGTTACTAAACTTTCATCATTAATTGCTTTATCTGTGGTGTTTCCTTTTCCTTTGAAGATACCATCATAGATTGTTACAGTCTTACCATCTGCAATTTCTAGACCATAAGTACTTCCTTGCATGACAGGAGTTGTTGTATCAATTGGATTGGTGTTATCTCCTATTGTCATAATATCATTATTCTTAACGGCTGCATTATTATTACTGATAATTGTTCCGCCTAGAATCGTCATAGTACCGGCATTATTATGTAGAGCAGCTCTACCGTTATCAACGGCAGCACGTGAATTGTTCTCTAGATAAGCGGTTCCACTAACGGTTGTTGTTCCACCGTTATTATATACAGCTTGTCCTTTAAATGTATTTAATCCTTTAATTGTACCACCTGATACATTTAAGGTTCCACCTGTGTTAACGTTGATGACTGCTGCTTTTGAATTACATGTAAGGGTTCCACCTGTTATATAAACAGTTCCACCTTTTATTTCAATAACCTTGCTTTCAGTATGATTTGTATTGTTATAAGTAAATGTTCCACCTTTAATATTTAAGGTTGATCCACTTAGGTTTTCAAAGATATATCCACCTCTACTTGTAATTGTTCCGTTAATTACATCTAATGTTCCTTGATTTTTGAATATTGAATAAGATGAATTTAGAGGAGTAGATATTGTATATGAACCGATATCTAACTCTACCCATTTATTTCTTGGGATTGTTGTAACATCTGTTGGCTCAACATCACTAATGATTGTTATGGTTGTTTTTGTGTTATTTGCTGTTACAGCGTTAACTGCTTTTTGAATTGAGTTATAGCATGTATTTCCTATACAAGCAACATACACGGTTTCTTCCCATTTTGCAATGATTGTAGTAGATGCATTAAATACTGTTTGTTCTGTAACTTGCGTTGCATATGTATTATCTGTATACCATCCAACAAAGTCGTAATCAGTCAATTCTGGTACTGGTAATTCTCCAATAGCAGTTCCTTTAGGAATTACAATCGTTGTAGGAGTTACAGTTCCTCCATCTGCATTTAATGTAATGGTTATATTTTCAATCCATTTTGCATAATAAGTGGTATTCTCTGTAACGATTGTTTCTGATGTTGCGAGATTTGTTAATTCAGGTTCTTGATACCATCCATCAAATGTATATCCTTCTCTTTCTGGAGTTGGAAGTGTACCAACTGCAGTTCCTTGTCCAACCTTTATTGTACTTGGACTAACTGTACCATTATTTGCGTTTAATGTAACCGTTACACTTTGTAACCATTTAGCATAGAAATCTGTATCTTCTGTAATAATTGTTTCAGAGTTTGCTGGAATTGTTAAATTCGTATCTTGATACCATCCGGCAAAGGTATAATTCGTTTTTGTTGGTGTAGGAAGTGTACCTACTGCTGTATTAATTGGTACTGTGATAGTTGTTGGAGTAACTTGCCCTTCATTTGGATGAAGGGTAACTGTTACACTTTCTATCCAATGAGCATAATAAGTAATATTTGTTGTAATGATTGTATTTGAATCTATTTGTGTTCCATTGGTTGCTTCTGTAAACCATCCTAAGAATGCAAATCCTTCTCTTGTTGGGGTTGGCAGATCTCCTATAGGACCTGATTTTGCAACTTCTTTCGTTGTCGTTGTTGCCCCTTCATAATTTGGATTAAATGTTATTGTCATCATCTCAGGTGGTTCAAGTTTGATATACATTTTACTTAAGGTACCAATAAAAAATCTTTGTGCAACTGATGCATCTTCATTTTGTGGAGCTGCACCAAACCAAGCATTTAAATCAAATATAGGATTATATGCATCATTTACCTTGATTTTTGTTCCCCCATTTATACTATAATAAATTGCTCCGGCTGTACGATAAATAATAACGCTTTGTACATCTGCTGGCGAAAGAGTTACTTCTGCGTTTGAACTATAATTTTTTCTTGATTGAAGTACGTAACTACCTGAATTATCTTTCTTTCTAAATGTAAATCCAGGATATTTTAATTGACTATTATCTATTTCTGCTTTTGTATTGACTAAAGTAGCTCTATATTCATTTTCATTGGAATTATATCTTACTATTGTAAATCCTATTTCAACGTCATTTTCATGGTTTATTGCGTTATAGACGGCTACTCCAGTATCAATATATCTTTTAGCTGATAATGTACTTTCTGTATAGTCAATGTCTTCCTCTGTTGGATTAATTGTACTAATACAATCTCCATTCGAACCATTTTGTAGTCCAGTGGATGTAAAACTACATTCTCCTGGTATATAGAATACATAATTTAATGGAGAATCGTTTTCAATCCAACGTGCATAATAAGTAGTTGAACTATTTACGATGGTTGTTTCCTTTATTTTCGTTCCTCCTGTTTGTTCTGTATACCATCCTAGAAATTGATGTGCTTGATACGTTGGCACTGGTAAAGTTCCAATTTCATCTCCCTCATTTAATTCTCTAGTAGACTCTTCTGTTGCGAGTGTTCCTCCATTTGGATTAAATGTAACAAGAACACTATTTGGAGCTAAAATACTTAAGTTAATTGTATCTGTTTTAACTTCTCTATAGATAGAGAAAGAATTATCTATAAAAGTATAAAAAATGAATAGAAATGCAAAAAGAGCAATCATTAGTATATATCGCCTATATTTCATATTTATACTTCACTTCCTTTCTCTATTATTAATAATTATTAAATATCTTGTCTAAATTCTACATCAATATTTATTTCTTGATTTGCTATAGGGGACGCTGCATTCGTCGCTCTAAAAGTTATTGTATGTGTTTTTGTTTTTACTGAATCATTATAATTAATGATCATATTCGTTTTTTCTATGGTTAGAGAACCGTTTGTTGGTGATTCATATCCAGTGTTATCAAGATCTACTTCTACTCCAGTTGGCAGATTCGAAATAATTATTTTGTATTTAACATCTACCTCTGATGCACTTTCTACCGTTAAAGTATAACTATCAGTTTCTCCCTCTTTATAGATTTCTATTGAATCTCCTGGTTGACTATAGTTTCTTGTTACACTCCATGTTGATGCTTTAATGGATCCAGTACTGTTCCCTCTTATTCTCATAATAGCGAAAGTAAGTACTACAGATGAAAGAAGTACCACTCCTGATACTAATAAGAATGATTTAAAAATAATTTTCTTCATAGTAATACTCCTTTCTTTATTATTATTTTTCTTTTTCTTCTTTCTTTTCAAAGTAACAAGTAAGTAAATATATTCCAAATAACCCACTTGCTATTACAAATTTAAAATCTATTAGAATATTTAATATTCCTCCATGGATGATTACTTTTCCTACGATTTTTGATGCATCCATTTCTTCATCGCTAACATTGTTAGCATCTCCTTTTGTAATAACTTTTTCTCCATTTTTTTCAATGATTCTATGTGTGATGTGATATCCATCTTTTTTATAAGTTACTACATCTCCTACTTTATATTCTTTTTTCTTTACAATTAAAATATAATCTCCAGCATGTATTCCATCTTCCATGGAACCTGTTTTTACTTCATATATTTCTGCCTTTCCCATAAATCTTAGGAGAAAATAGAAACTTAATAGAATTATGATTGCGATTAATATAATGTCGAATGATATTCTTAGTATCTTACCCATTATATACTCTCTGCCTCTACTTTAATTGCTAGATTATATTCTATATCTGTATTTTGAGCTTTATTACCTATCGTTGTATCGTTTGTATCATTATCTCCTACCCATTTCCATTCTAGATAATAATCTTCAGATGATTGAACATTTAATGTCATATTTTCAATGTTTAACTCGTTATAGGATACGTAATGATCTATTAAATAGGTATCTCCCTTTTTTAACTTAAATTTCATATTCATATTGTTGTTATTGGTTTCAGTAAATGTAATCTTATATTTTAAATTATATTTTGTTCCATTGTTTACGGTAAACTTATATGTACCGCTACTTTCAGGAGCAATCTTTCCTCTTACTTTCGCAATATGAGTTGAATCTTCAAATATTTTAACACTAGATTCATCTTCCCATTTTACTACTTCTTTATCATTTACATAGAAGTCATCTTCTGTTATTGGTTCCTCTTCACCAGAATCTGGCTCTGATGGTTTACTAGGAATAGAACCATCTGTAGATGGATTCCCTTTTTTTCCTCTTGATAGATAAATAATTAATGTTAAATCTTCTGATAGAATATCTTTTACATTTTTTCCAGCGCTGATTGATTGGTTAATGATGGTTCCAGCTGGTTCTTTAGAATCCATATATACATATTTAACTTTAATATGATTTGCAAGAACATCCATCCAATTTACTACGTCTTCTTCTTTTTCTCCTACAAAGTTAGGTAATTTGCATTGACTATTTTGACTATCTTTTTCACAATCTACTAATGATCCATTATTTACGATTGTAATGACTAATTTTTTCTTATTCTTAATTAAATCTTTTACTTTTGAACCAATTAGTGTTTGATCTACAACCGTTCCATCTTTCGCATCAGATTGTTCTACTACTACAATTTCTAATTCAATTGTATTTGATAGAGAACTAAGCCATTTTAAAACATCTTTCTTATCTTTTCCTACAAAATCAGGAACAATACATTTACTGTTATCTTCATTCTCTAAACAATCTATTACTTCATCTTGCTCACATTTATCATTACTTGTTATATCAATAATATTTACTTTACCATTTTCATCTTTGTTTCTATTTTTCACTAAAGAACAATTATGTAATAGCAATAATATTATTATGATTATTAATATGATTTGAATAATTCTATCTCTTTTTTGATTTTTATCTTTATTATCTTGTTTCTTCATTTTTTCACTTCCTAAAAATTATTCTCCCGTTTAAAATTTACAAAACCCTTTATAAACTTTAATCGAAAGAATAATATGTATTACTCTTTACGATATTATTTCTTATTATTAGTGATGATCTACTAATGATTGTTTAGCTGTTAATGTAACTGGAATACTAATTGTAGAACCTTGAGCAGCTAAATCAGTACCATCTTTTGCAGCATCATCTGATTCTGCACCAGCCCATGCTATATTGATTCTAACTTTCTTTTCCATTTGTCCTTCAGTAGCTGAATAACCAATTGTTTGAGAACCAGCACCTTCTGCTAAAGCAACAGTCATTCCATTTGGAACAGTTACAGAACCTAACTCAGCAGTAAGAATTACATCTACTTCTGATCCATCAGCATCCACTGGAATTTCAATATATCCTGCAGAACCTGGTGCAATTGTATCGTTGTAACCAGTTAATGTTGTCCATGTAATATTGGCAGCAGTAAATGTATAATTTGCTGATGCAATATCAGTTCCATCTACTTTAACTGACCAAGCAGCTGCTTTAACTGTACCAGTTGCACTTCCTGATGCTCTATAAATAGCGTAAGTACCAAAACATACTGTTAGTAATAGTACTAAAATTGCTACTGCTAGAATCTTTTTATCTCCTTTCATTGTTTCACCTCCCTTATTCTAACGTTTGTTGTAAAGATATCTTCTCACTATTCTACTTTACTATTTAAGTATATCACTAACCGCCTAATTTGAACAACATTTTCATGATGTTTTTTGTAAAAATTTTATTCTAAAAACTTTATAAATAAAAGAACTCAAAGCTAAAACAGTGAGTTCTTATATTATTATATTCTTTTAATTCATCTTAAACGATATTTTAAATACATGTAATATATTATTTGATAATTCTTTATTCTAATGTATCTTTTATTCCATCTTCCATATTAATTCTAGTTGGAATAATGTATTTAGCATCAATTTTATTTGATATCAAGTTTGTAATTACTTTCATAGCTCTAGATCCATCAAACCAATTTGGATTATCGCTATTATTTTTAATTCTTTCTAGTGATGTTACTAATGCATCTCTATCATATTGATCACTTAATTCTTTTGTAATCATATACTGTTGTTTTTCATTTTTGTATAGTGTATTTTTTAACAACTTGTATCCCGCATTATTATACCAATAGAAGTGATCTCCTCCTGCTAGGATTAATACATCTGCTTTTGATTTTATATCATTTATTAGGCTATCTACATACTTATATACTTCATCAAACGTACAGGTTGGTATATCGTCTTTTAAACTTTCAAATTTGTTTGTAACATCTACTACTCCGAAGTTATAGAAATGTTTTTCAATTACCTTTTTATTATTTACAAAGATTAATTCTATGGAACCTCCTCCACCAATAAATACGCAAATATTCCCCGAATAGTCAATTTTAGAATAGCATCCTAATGCTGTATATTTTGCTTCATCTTCTTGCGATACAACCTCTATCTTTAATTTATATTTCTCATAGATTGAGTCATTAATTTCCTTTAGTTCTTCCTTAGAAATATTTCTAAAAATACTACATCCATATATATGAACATTATCTGTATACTCTAATGCTTTTTCTATTTCTTTATTTAGTATTTTTAAATCATCTTCTAATATTTTATTATTTTCTTTATAGTTTGATTTAAATTTAATTGTAGCATTATTCTCATATAATAGTTTATTTTTTTCATATACATGAGTTTTTGTATTATAACTACCAATTTCAATAATTGCAAATTTATTTTTCATATTTTTCTTTCCTTTCTTAATTATTTGCATTCATATTTTATAGATTGCTGTTAAATTATTTTCTTTTTCATGATTTTCTTCATTATATAATTCTCTTTTATAATCAATCTTATTATGATCTAAACATAATTCTAAGAAACATATAAATATCCCAATATCAATTTGATTATAATAAATAACCTTATCTTTAGGCATGATTCCTCTTTTGCCTTCTTTACGATACCTATATACTTTTATTTCTTTCTTTGTTGCTTCTACTTTCCATGGTTGGGTATTACAGGCGCTAGGAGCAAATCTCACTATATTTCCTATTTCTTGATAGGATTCCCCTTTCCAAATTTCTGATAATTCTTTTCTCTTGCTTTTATACATATCTTTTCTAAATTTTTCAGGTGAATCGACTTTAGAAATTGCCATCATAATCACAAAATCCAATCCATCTAATTGCTCTTCTTCTGGTTTTCCAATTCCAAACCATAGTGTACCAATATTTTTAGAGACTAAATATAGATCTAATTGTTCTCCTATATACCCAATATTTTGTAGATAATTATCTTTCTTTTCTGAATAGAATAATATGCAATATTCTTGGCCTCTTAGTATAGACTCTTTCTTTACTATTTTTATTTGTACTTTTATATCTTTTACTAAAGGTTTTAATTTCAAGAACTCTTTCTCAATATCATTTAATTCGTCTTCTGTAATATGATCATTTCCTATATTTCTAAACAAATGAAAGGATTTTCTTTTAAAGATCATATCATATAATTCTTTATTCATAATTATCTCCTTTCATTTACACATCAATTCTTT
The DNA here is from genome assembly GCA_947306705.1 of uncultured Caryophanales bacterium. Classification (GTDB taxonomy): domain Bacteria; phylum Bacillota_I; class Bacilli_A; order RF39; family UBA660; genus UBA3789. Next base: position 12,335 of record CAMZHD010000002.1, on the reverse strand, counting down.
CATCATTTAATCTTTTTTCAATAAAATTCTTTAATACATTTCTTATATCATTCATTTTATCTTTACTAGTATTATAATTTAGTCTATCAATTAAAATATCTATATAATTTTTTTCTTTTACTATTAATAGTGTTTCTTTAAAATAAAGATCAAATGTAAACGCAAGAACACATACCCAATAATCTAATGGATACTTTCTATCTTTTATGTCTACGCATTCTTCTCTCATTACTGCATTATACACATTATCAGAAATGAGACTGTTTTCTAATTCTTCTTTGCTATTTACTATACCTGGAAATAAATCTTCTATTTTTTCTTTTTGCTTTACTCTATAATTATCTAGTTTATCTGCATCTCTAATAATTTTAGCATAAAATAATTCTTCATCTGATAATCCTTCTTCTATTTGTTTTTTATTGTGATTTTCAATTGCTTTTTTAATAATATGATTGTATTTATCTGTATCAATTAATTTAGTTATAAGTCCTTCTTCAAATAATAATTTTGATGCAAACATAGCATGGTCATTTCCTATACTATCAAATGTTTTTAAATTTTTCAATTCATCAAATCTTCCAATATCATGTAATAATCCTATTAATTCTGCTAGTTTTGTATCTTCTTCCGATAATTCTAATTTTTTTGCAATCATATTAGCATTGTCAACTACATGATATGTATGAACTACTTTTAAATTGAATCCTGGATCATTCTGATTATCATAATTACTTATATATTCCTTAAATGCTATTCTTGCTTTTTGTAAGTCTATCATATTTCATCTCCTCTTAATATACAGACACTCTCGCGGTGCCTTGCCCTGGATCGAAAAACATATCACTTAACTTCGTTCTAGGTCCATAGAACATGTTTCCCAGTACAAGTTTAGTTGTTTGCGTATTGGGAATAAGTGATACTTATTAATAATCTTCATAGTAATTTATTATTTTTTCATATGTTCCATCTTTTTTTATCTTATCCCATTCTTTTTTGTATATAGATTTTGCATATTTTTTATTTAAATATTCCTTTTGAAATCTATCTCTTCTTTCAACTAATATAGGATTATTAGTCCAAAGATTAAATTTTCCATTATCATTCAATCTTTTACACATATAGCTATAACAATTATCAAAATGCTCTTCAAAGTTATAATTAGGATAATGTTTTATTGAAGTTGATATTTGCCTTTTAACTAATAGTTTTATATCAAAATCTCTATCAGAATCAGATACACACTCTCCATAAAAATTCCTTGGTCTTGTTTTTCTAGAGCCTCTATGATCTTCTATAGCTTCCTTCATTGTAATTAATTGTTCTTCACTAAAATGTTTTTTTAATTCCTGATCATTTATTAATATTTTACCCGATTCATATTCATGATTTTCGCGGTCTATGCCTAAACCAGAATCATGATAGCTTGCTATTGTATATGCCATATTACAATCCAAATCATAATAATCTGCGAGCATTAACATATTATCAATAACATTATTAATATGTATCATTCCATGTGAATAGAATTTATCATATTTTGGAAATATATTTTTCTCTATATATTTCTTTAATTTTGGATTGATATCTTTCATCTTTTATCTCCTCTCGAGTACTGTGATACTTTCACAATGATATGTTCTTGGAAACATGTTGAATAATTGGATGGATTGAATATTGTAATTGGATTGTAATAAGTCTAAATCACGTGATAGAGTTACTGGATCACAAGAAACATATATTATTTTTACAGGATTTATTTTTAATAAATATTCAATAGTTTTGGAATCTAGTCCTGTACGAGGAGGATCAACAATGATCAATTCAATATCATGAAAAGAATCTATTTTGTTTTCTACAGAATCTTCTATAAAACTGATATTCTCACGGTGATTTAATTCTTTATTTTTGTTAGCATCTTTGATATTAGATGGATTATTATCAATTCCAATGATTTTATCTACATAGTCACTGATATAGATTCCTATCGTACCAGTACCACAGTATAAATCTAATGCATTCTTATAATGCTTCTTTTTTACTTCTTCTAGTACACAGTCGTATAATTCTTTTGTTAAAGTATTATTTACTTGAAAGAATGATTGTGTACTTTCATAATACTTTTTATTTCCGATAGTTGTGATAATTGATTTCTTATCTGTAAGTATCTTTCCGTTGATTTCTAATACATCAATAATCTTCTTTAATTCTTCTTGATGATGGATGCTTCCTTTAATAGAGACTAATACAGATGAGTTATCATTGGATGTTTTAATAATACATTCTTCTATATCATCGTTACACATCCTGATTTGATTGATAATTTCATTAATTTTATCATTTACTAATAAACAACTTTGTATCGGAATAATTTCATTTGTTTCTTTTTTGTATAATCCTAATTCATGATCTTTTCCATGTAATATAATTTTATTTCTATAATGATTTCTTTCATGATATTTAATAGATGAGATAGATGTTTCTATATGACCCATCTTCTTTAGAAGAGATTTTACTTTATCTTTTTTAAACTTATTTTCATCATTAAAACAAATATGATTTAATTGGCATCCTCCACATACGGTAGAATATGGACATTCTTCTTCTATTCGATTTGGAGAGGTTTCAATATATTCTATTACTTTTCCAATACAATACTTTTTCTTATCCTCTATTATTTTTATATCTACTACTTCTTTTGGAAGAGCATTCTCAATAAAACATATTTTATCGTTGATATAAGTAATTCCTCTTCCAAAATTATCTAGTTTTTCTACTGTGACTTCCATGAAATCACCTCTTTTCTATTTCATTGGTATCAGTATGTTCTGTTGTTATTTGAATGGCTTCTCCATCGGATACTAAATGGATTGTACCATCTAGATCTGTTCGATAGATGATTGCCCCTATTTTTTCTAATCGATTGAGTACTCCTTCTTTTGGAAATCCATATTCATTTTCTTTCTCTGCTGTTATGATAGCATATCTTGGATGTACTTTGTATAAGAACTGAGAACTATTCGCGTCATAGGATCCATGATGAGATACTTTTAATACATCACTTTGTATTTCTTTTTCTAATAATTCTTTTTCTATGCTTGTTGTAGCGTCTCCTGTTAGTAAATAAGATGTGTTTTTATAGACGATTCTTAAAACAATAGAATTATCATTTATATTTTCTAAATCATTTTTAATGGATAAAACGGTAATCATTGCGTTTCCCAATGTAAATGTATCTCCTATCTTTGGAGTCTCAAAAATTCTATTTTCTTTTTCTAATAGATTGGTAATATCTTTATATGTCATATTGTCTACCACTGTAGAGGGCATATAAAGGTGTTTCCAGGAAAAATTCTTCATAACATTGTCTATACCACCTATATGGTCTTCATGAGCGTGTGTAGCGATTATATAGTCAAATTCTTTAATTTTTTGATTTTGTAGATACTGTACAATTTTATAACCATCTTCATTATTTCCTGCATCTACTAACATATTCTTACCATTACAAGAAACTAGGATACAATCAGCTTGTCCCACATCAATAAAATCTATTTTAAAGTATATTTCATCTTCATTGATATCTTTCTTTAGAGGTTTTGGATTATCCATATTATCTAAATAGAAAAATATCAGTAATAAGATTAATATTAATATTATGGAACGAATGATTCTTACTGATTTATCCATACTCTCACCTAACTTTATTTTATCATAAAAAAATAAGACTACGTCTTATTCTTTTATTCTTCTTCTATTTTTTTACATACATCAATCCATTTTTTATAATTAGATGTTTCTTCTAATTGTGGAATTGTTAATTTAATAGCACTATTATGACTTCCGCAGGCAGGATATACAAATTCAAATTCTTTTAAAGATTCATCTAGATATACTTCTACATTCTCTTTTACTGCGAATGGGCATACTCCTCCTACTTCATGACCAATTATTTCATCAACTTGATCAAATGGAACCATTTTTGCTTTCTTATGAAATTCTTGTTTATATTTAGAATTGTCTATTTTTCTATCTCCTGCAACTACAATTACAATTGGTTGTTCGTCTACTAAAAAAGACATTGTTTTTGCGATATCTGCTTCTCTACATCCAATTGCTTCTGCTGCTTCTTTTACGGTAGCAGAAGATACAGGAAACTCTAATATATCTTTTTCTAGTTTATATTTTTTCATATAATTTTTAACGTTTTCAAGTGACATAACTATCCTCCTATTTTTAAGAAATTACTCATAAATTGTTTAAATTCTTCTTTTTTAACATCTTTTATGCATTTTAAAATAATTGTGAAAAATTGAGTCATCATCTTTCTAGATCGTTCATCAATATCCTTCATTTCTCGAATGACATTCATGACATTTTTTCCTTTTTCTTTTAAATCTAATATACTATCTACGTTTGCATCTTTTAATACTGTATCAATATTTATTATAAAGTTTTCTTTATCTTCTTCTTTATATTGACTATACCAAGTATTAATTTCTTTATCTAATTCTTGTGAAAGAGTACTTAGCTTTGTTTTAACAAAGTGAGTTCCTTCTATTTGCCAATATACAACATTATGAGCTAATACTCCTTTATTAGATGATACCACTATTTGATCATTTGAATGATTGAGTAATAATCCAACAACAGAGTAATTAGGTAGTATATGGGTATATTTCTTCTTTATCTTTTGATATTGTTTTGAATGGAATTCTTTTTCAAGTAATCCAGGACCATCCATATTATAAACCTTATCAATTTCCATTCTAACTAAGAGATTGGAATACATTCCAGCAACAAGTGCTAGATTTCCTCCCTTAGAATGACCTCCTACTAATAATCTTTTGTTTGTAAATGAAAAATGTTTATTTAAATATTTAATTGCTTCTTTATGAGAAAGTGTTGGAAACTTATGTCCTAACATAAAGTTCTCTTTCCATCCACTAAATAATTGGTCTGTTCCTTCGAAGGATACAAATACACGATTTGGTAGGAATTCTATCGATATAGCTCCAAATTGAATATCATCATTTCCTATATACTCGTAGTGAAATAACTTACAATCTTGATATCTTTTTGTATCTTTAATATAACGAAGTAATTTATTAGCTTCTCTTACTGCCATGATATTTCTATCTTTTCCTTTTTGAAGTCCTATATGAATTCTTCCTGCTTCTTTGATGGTCATACTAGATTTTGTATGAAATATTTCATTAAAGTTCGCATAGGAAAGAAACGATAATATAACAGCGTCAATATCATTAAACTTTTTTTCTGAAAATGAATAAATTCCATAATCATCAATATAATTGTATAGATTCATACTCTCACTACCTTTATCCCATTATATCACATTCATTTTCATTTTTTGTAAATACCTTTGCATCTCCCTTTAATTCTTGTTCTAATCTTTCCATATCATATTCACTCATGTGATTTAATATGAAATCAAACTTTTGATATTTATCTTTCTCTTCTTGTAGTTTTTTCGCATAATAATATCCCACTAAATAAGTAGGCCTTTCCATTAATTTAGATCCTTCTTGAACTAGATCAATTGTATAATCATCCATTAGTGTTTTTGCATCTTCTATCGAAAACTCTTCCTCTTTTTGATCATAGAATTCTCTTAATGTTTGATAGATCCATTCTGCTGTCAAACCTATCCCTTTCTTTTTTTCATCAATTTGAATGAATAGTTCTGTTACTCCGGTATAGATATCTAATAGACTCTTTTCTCTAATATTACGAATTGCTTCACATTCTTCTTGCGATAGTCCGTTTCTTTCTAAAAAGTCAACTGCTTCTAATTCTAAAAAGATGGACAGAAATTCACTTAGAGAAAACTTTGGAATATCTCCTTTATTCATTAATAAGTAATGAGCAAATTCATGGGCTAGTATTCTAAAATCATTCATACAGCCATTACAATATAATGTTATAATCCCGGGAGTTTTTACAACAGATTCATTTTCATCAACTGGGTCTTGTGACTCATAAAAATGTATTCTATTCTTTTGGATTCCTTCTTCAAATAATTGAATCAATTCTTCTGTTGGATCTATTTCTTTTAAAAACCTTTTAAATAATTCTTTTAATTCTTCTTCTGAAAGAGGTGTTAAAGGCATTATTTCTTTTGGATAGTTTTTAATAAATCTATCAACATAGTCTCTTTTCTTTTTCAAAAAATTTGTAATGATATGGATGTATCCTTCTTCTAAAGTTTCTCCTCCTTCTTGATGAGAATCTAGTATAGAATTATATAAATCCTCTCTATGCTTTTCTCTTAGAGAATCCACTATTTGAATATCTTGTTGTACTGTAGGGTTTTGTAAATAATGATAATAATCCTCTGCAGATTGAAAATAAGTTAACCCACATAAACAAAAAATTGTCTGTAAGTCAAATACTGTTTGTCTGTCATACTCATTATCTTCATCATATTTTTCCAATAGGATTTGAAATAAGAATGCAGTCTCATCTTCATCATCAATCATATCTTTATTATCCATTATTTTTTCTAATATTCGAATGAATAATTCATTCAAATCTTCAACCCATACATATCCTTTTACTGGTTTTGATAAACTAATTTTTTTCGGAAAATCCGCAGATAAAATAGTTGAATATTTTTGAATCATTTGAATAATTTTATATGCAGAAGCGAACTGCCTTTTTTCATATAAAATTTTATATCCTTTGTGACTAATCTTTTCCATCCATATTCCCCCGATTGCGTTTTATTATAACATACTAAAAATAAAATAAAAAGAATTCAAATGAATTCTTTTTGTTTTTTAAAGTATCTCAAAATCTTTTAATTCTTTTAGAGTTTTTTCTTCCCAACTAGATGCTTGTACTTCTGCAATATGGGTTTTTCCTAATAATAATAGTAAGATTCTTGATATACCAATTCCTCCTCCAATGGATAATGGAGTCGTTCCTTTCATAATCCCTTTATGGAATGGTAATTTCATTCTATCTTCTGTATGGGTTTTCTTTAATTGATCTAATAAAGCCTCTTTATCTACACGTATGCCCATAGAACTTAATTCAATTGCTTCTTTCATTACTTTATCATATACAATGATATCTCCATCTAATTTCCAATCATCATAATCAGGACTTCTTAAATCATGTGGTTTCCCACTTTTTAATTTGTCTCCAATTCCGATAATAAAGATAGCTCCTTTTTCTTTTGCATATACTTGTTCTCTTTCTACGGGAGTTAATTCTGGATACATATCTTCTAACTCTTGTGTTGTGATAAACGTAATTTTATCAGCTAATTCCACTTTTAGAGATGGATACTTTTTTGATAACTTTTTACTAGTCTTTTTAATAGCTCCATAGATCTTTCTTACCGTTTCTTTTAAATATTCTAAGGTTCTATCTTCTTTTGAAATTACTTTCTCCCAATCCCATTGTTCTACATACATAGAGTGAATGGCATCTACTACTTCTTCTTTACGAATCGCTTTCATATCAGTTAATAGACCTTTATGCATTGGAAAACCATATTTCCCTAGTGCTTCTCTTTTCCATTTCGCTAGACTATGTACGACTTCAAATTGTTCCCCACTTTTTGTAAAGGATACAGATTTTTCTGTTCCACTTAATGTGTCTTGTAATCCACTAGATGTTTTTACAAATAATGGACTTGGTACTTTCATTAAATCTAGTGCTTTTGATAGTTCTTCTTCAAATATTTTTTTCGTATCTTCTATCATTATTAATCTTTCATAATATTTTACTCTTTTCATAATTCTTCTTTCCTCTCTTATTTTTTATTCTTTTTGATACTGTAGGACTATCAAATACTTATCTTATATATTGTTTTTGTTTTACACTTTCAATAAAATCTTTCTTTTTAAATGATGCATCTACTGTTTTACCTGTTGTAGTTACAGTATAGGTTAATTGTTCAGGATATCTTGATAATGTATGATCTCTTGCCATTTCTACAATCAAATGATAAGAAACTGGAAAAGCAAATGCTGTTGTCATATGATGAGTTCTTAATAACTCTAACAATTGTTGTTCATCTCTTTCTAAGAAACTTGCTTCTGGTAAGAATCTCTTTAAAGTATCTGGAGCAATATGATCTAATAAAACCGTTCCTTTTAAGTAATCTGTTAACCAATCTCCATATTCTTCTCTAATAGATTCTAATTCTTCTGCTTGTCTTCTATATTCTTTTTGATCCACTTCTTTTATGTGCTCTACAAAGTCTAAATATTCTAAATAGGTAACATCTTTTCTTCCTGTCTCTTCTATTAATTCTTGTAGTTTATCAGAAAGACCATATTTTTCAAATCGATCTTTCTTATAATATGGAATTAGACTTTCAATGGCTTTTGAAGTTAATCCATATCGTTTCATTAATTGTAGTAGTTCTTCCCTTTCTTCTTCTGTTACTTTTCCTGTTAACATTTGAAATGCTTCCATTATGTCTTTATCAACTTCTACTTCTCCTAACATTCTGTAAATCATTCCATCCTTTTCTTGTAACCTAACCATTTTCTCTTTTTCTGTTTTAAAATATTTCATCCTAACACCTCCGAATTTTTTAATAAACAAAAATACCCATTTCATCCTACAGTTAAGGACGAACATGGGTATCCGCGGTGCCACCTTAATTTATTACTAAAAAAACCATCTATAAATATATAGGCGGTTTGTATTTCGTAATCTCTTTTTTCAGTTCTAACAAACCTAGCAATATGATAACGGATTGCCTTCCGAACTAGCCTACTAAGAATTCTTTTCGGTAGTTTGCTCCGAGGTGTTCTTTCGTATAGTCTTCATTACTGGTTCTCACTATCTCCAGCTCACTGTCATGATGATCTATAGTACTTTTCCTCATCAATGCAAGTATATTGTATCACATTTTGTTAAATTTGTCAAATGTACGTTCTATCTTTTCTCGATTATTATTTCTGAAATATTGGAATTATCTTGTAATAATGTCATATTATCAAGGTGTACATGGTCATTCTTTTCTTCTAATGCAAGGGATGTTAAGATATCTGCAAGATCAATAAGAGATTCTGAATCTCCTATTATTTGTAATTCTCCATTTTCTCCAATTTTGCAGTTAATTCCATATTCTGATTGACTTACAATTTCAATTTTCTTTTCTTTTAATGCATTTGATACAAACTTTGTATTTTCCATAATTCCTCTATTTATGATTCTCTTCTCTCCATTTTTGATAATCTTTTAAATCATCTCCAACGAGTTTAAGACAGAATGCTATGACAGATGCATCATCTACATATCCAATACCTGGAATTACATCGGGAATGACATCTGCAGGCAATAACCAGTACATTAAGGCACTTACAATTGCAATAATTGATTTTACTGGAATATCTGTATATTCTTTTTTAAAATAACTTCTAATTAAGGAAATTAAGACAGGAATCATAGATAAAGATTTACCTGCTACTGGTATTTCTACTAGTTTCTTTTCTAGTTTTTGTAGAAATTCTTCCATCTTATCTCTATCTTTTAATAATTCTTCCGCTTCATCATAACCTTCTTCTAATTTTCCTTTAGCTTCTTCTTCATTCATTTTTATCACCATTCTCATTATAACATAAGTCTAAAAAAAGAAGAATATTATTCTCCTTTTTTAAAATTCTCTAATTGTTCTTTCACTGATTTTAGTATTTGTCTATGGTGTTCTTCTCTTTGAGAAGCAAAATCTTTTGGTTCTTCCAATCTTCTTTCTTTATAACCACAAATAGCACATTTTCTTTCCCATACTGGAATTAATGTCTCTCCATCCAACTCTCTTCTTGCGAATAACTTCCATTCTTCAAAGTGATGTCCTTCTTTAGCACAAATTCTATCTAATAGTTCTTTATGCCATGCTTCTTGTTCTTTTTCTACGATTCCTTTGAAAGATTCTATTACATTTGCTTGATGTTCTACTGACATGGTTCTAACTGCTTCTAATGGCTTAGCTATTTCTTCTATTCCAGATGCTTTCATATCTCTTAACATTGCCATACTAATTAGTTTCAAATATGTTTTGTAATCCCAAATAATTTCTATAGAAGGAATATTCCAATTATCTTCAAGTGGTTGAATTTCTCCTACATACATACAATATTCTCTTGCGAAAGAATCGAAGTCTCCTGATTTTCTTAAAGCTTCTATTTCTTTATATCCAGGTTCTGGTTTATGAAAGAAACCACCTTGTATTTTTGCTCTCATAAGTCCATCTTGACAATTTCCATTTTCTAATTCTTGATTAAATCTACTAATTAGTATATTAATCAATTTTCTTTGTTTTTCTTCTGTTTCATAAGATGCTGGTTGTCTATCAGAATGACTCTTAACAACAGCTTCTAAACTTAATCCATTTAAATCTCCATTAAATTTCATACTTATCCCTCATCTCTATTTCAATTTAATAAACTTTTCCCTAAAAATAATTACTTCTTATTATATCAAAATCCTTTAAAAATACAATAAAAAGAAATAGATTTCTCTATTTCCCTGCTTGTTCAATATTCTCTCCCCTTTGTAAAGCTTGTCTTTCTAATTCTTTTCGTATTCCTTTTTTATCAATTTTCTTTTCAACTTCGTGATAGAAAGATATTCCATTCTTATTTGGTTGATCCATTCGATCTGCAATCGTAGGAACTATATCAAAAATATTTCCCTCTGAATCATAGCACATTAAACTTCCGTGTTCATGTTTTACCACTACTTTTCCATTGAATTGAAGAGGTTCGATAGCGGATTGATCCTCTTCTGAAATTAGTAGTAAGAATTCTCCTCTATCTCCATGGAAAGGGGACTTATCTATCCTATCCTCAGCTTCTGGTGTCATAGAATAGAATTTCATCTCAACGGTTTCTTCATCCTGAAATTCTTCTATTACAATATTTTTTCCGTCTAATTCTACACATCTAAATTGATTTTTTCCTCTAAGATTATTTAATACACGTCCATGTTCTTTATCTTTCATTTTTCTAGGATATACATAGATAAAATTATCAAAATAATAGACTTCTTCTAAATTGTTAAATAAGAATTGATTCATAAAACTACTGTAATGTTCGTCTAACATATTATCTGAAAAATTAGATAATATATCATTAAATGCATCTTCTAGAGATGCTCCCATTTTTGTAGACCATCTTTTTTCATATTCTTGTGGATCTACTTTTACTTCTCTTTTTAATGCTGGCATATTTTCACTCCTTTTTACTCATTTATTTGATCATAACTTTTTCTTACATTACTGAAGTATCCTCCATATGTTTTAACGACTTCTTTCATTGGTTCATGAGCACGATTCATAAAATCAAATAAATCATCGGATTCAGATGATAATTTTGATAATTCTTCCATTTTATCTTTTGATGCTCTTAGTGTTCTCATAAAACTATGTATATCTTGAATAATTGGACCTCTACGGGAACCGTGTAATAGATACATAAGTTCTGATTCTTCTCTACTTAATTTTTCTAGTATTGGCCTATCATAAAATGCATAAAGAAAATCTGTTGTATCTCTAACACGATAATTCGTTCCCCCATAAACTCCTGCATAATAATCAATTTTATTTTCGTGTTTTCTATAATCTAATACTTTGCATAACATATCACTTGATATAATAATCTTTCCTAGATCATTTACGGATGCAAGATATGGATCTGTAAAGGTTCCTCCATAATATAATGTTTTTCCTATTTGTGATGTCATATTTCCAGAAAACCAAGTTGCAGGATTATAGGTTCTAATTACATGACTTTCAAAGCCTGATTGATCTAATTTTATATTTCTCACAACTAACATTCTTTCATCTGGTAATAATTCATAATTTTCTGAAGTAATACCAAAACGATTTCTAAGCATTCTTTCAATATCCAAAGATTCTAATAAAGCTGCATCTTCCATTCTTAGAACTGGTAAATCACAAGTATAAACCCCATCTGCTAGTTCCGTTCTTTCTAATAATACCTTTTCATTATTATCTGTTTCCTCTTCAATTAATAAAACAAATATATTATGAGGATCATGATATCGTTTAAAATTCTCAACTAATTCTCTTCTTTCAGCATTTCTTTTATTTCTTGATAATTGTTGATCTCTTTCTTTTTGTGTTACCTTTCTATGACGACTACCCGCTTTTCTCTTTTTTGTACCATCATCGTATCTATTATCTCTAACTGTGCTCATAAAGCCTCCTCATCATTATTATATCATTAAATGAATAAATACAATAAAAAAACAATCTTTTCAGATTGTTTATAGATAAATGGTGCGGGTAACAGGAGTTGAACCTGCACGTCTGGGACACTAGATCCTAAGTC
>CAMZHD010000001.1 GCA_947306705.1 uncultured Caryophanales bacterium | reverse complement strand
ATACACCACATATTGATTGTGGAGATTACATCATCGTAATTAATGCTAGTAAAGTAAACTTAACTGGTAATAAATTAGAAGATAAGATGTATTACAATCACTCAATGTATACTGGTGGATTAAGAGAAAGAAATGCTAAGACAATGAGAGAAGAATATCCTGAAGAAATGATCGAAAGAGCAGTAAAAGGAATGCTTCCACATAATCGTCTTGGTAGACAAATGTACAAAAAGTTATTTGTATATGCAGGAAGCGAGCACAAACAAGAGGCACAAAAGCCTGAAGTGCTTGAAGTGAAATAGGAGGGTTTAAGTCATGGCAAAAGAAAAGAAAAATGTTTATACTGGTACTGGACACAGAAAGACTAGTGTAGCAAAAGTTACTTTAACACCAGGAACTGGAAAAATTACAGTTAATGGAAGAGACGTAAACGAATATTTCCCTTCAGAAATCTGCGTAATGGATTTATGCCAACCTCTAGAATTAACAAATACTAGAGAAATGTTTGATGTAAACGCTGAAGTTAAAGGTGGAGGATTCCAAGGACAAACAGGAGCAATCCGTTTAGGAATCACAAGAGCTTTATTAGATTATGATAAAACGACTCCAGCTGATTCAGAAAATAGTTTCAGAAAAACATTAAAAGTTGCTGGATTCATCACAAGAGATTCACGTAAGAAAGAACGTAAGAAACCAGGATTGAAAAAAGCACGTCGTGCTCCACAATTCTCAAAACGTTAATTTATTCAAAAGTTTCAAGCTCACATTATGTGGGCTTTTTTGTTTGATAAAATAAGATTTTTCTATGCTATAATAAAGAAAAGAAGGTGATTTTATGATAAAACCAAAGAGACTACAAAAGGGAGATAAAGTGGCAATTGTATCTTTATCAAGAGGATTATTAGGGATGCCATTTATTAAACATGAATTAGATCTTGGTATCAAAAGATTAAAAGAATTGGGATTAGAACCAGTGATTATGGATAATTCTCTAAAAGATATGGATACATTATTTGAACATCCAGAATTAAGAGCACAAGACTTAAAACAAGCATTTTTAGATGACAGTATAAAAGGAATCATTACCGCTATTGGAGGAGATGATACCTATAAAACAATTCCCTATTTAATGGAAGATAAAGAGTTTATAGAAGCAGTAAAGAAGCATCCTAAAATATTCACAGGATTCTCTGATACAACGAATAATCATTGGATGTTCCAAAAACTAGGATTAGAAACATTCTATGGACCATGTCTATTAGTAGATTTTGCAGAACTTGGAAAGAACATGTTGCCTTATACAAAGAAATCATTTGAAATGTTCTTTCAAAATAAGAAAAGGTATTCCATTGAATCAAGTCCAGTTTGGTATTTAGAAAGAGAAGACTTTGGACCAGATCAAGTAGGAATCCCTAGAAAAAGAAAACAAGAAAAACATGGATATGAAGTTTTAAATGGAAAAGGAAAAGTAACAGGAAAACTATTTGGTGGATGTATTGAGAGCTTGTATGATATTTATACAAGTGAAAGATACGGAGAAGAGAATAAGATATATAAAAAGTATAAACTTCTTCCTACATTAGAAGAATGGAGTGAAAGAATCCTTTTTGTAGAAACCTCAGAAGAAAAGATGACTCCAGAGAAATTAGAGAAAGTATTAATGTATTTTAAAAAAGAAAAAATACTAGAAACCGTAAGAGGAGTTCTTGTTGGAAAACCAATGGATGAAGCTTATTACGAAGAATATAAAGAAGTATATAAGAAAGTATTTAGAGACTTAGATACTCCAGTATTATTTAATATAAACATTGGACATGCTACTCCAAGAACAATACTTCCTTATGGGGTAGAAGCAACCATCGATTATACGAAAAAAACAATCACAATTAATGAACCAATCTTTGATAAATAGACCGATGATTCGGTCTTTTTTATGATATAATAAATTTGAATTTAGGTTGTTTTATGACTGATAAAGAATACATGGACTTAGCATTCAAATTATCCAAAAAAGCAAATTGTATAAAAGGAAAAGTAGGAGCACTAATCGTAAAGAATGGTAAGATTCTTGCGAAAGGAGTCAATAGTGTTCCAAAAGGAATTGAACCTTGTACAGAAGAGACTTGTATTCGCAAGAAATTACAATTGAAAAGTGGAGAACGACAAGAGTTATGTTTTGTAGTCCATGCAGAACAAAATGCTCTATTAGATGCCCTAAAGAAAAAAGCAAATATTCAGAATAGTACATTATATGTTACAAAAGAACCCTGTATCATATGTGCAAAAATGCTAATCAATGCCGGAATTAAAAGAATTGTATATGGAAAACAATATCCTGATCAATATGCAGAAAAACTACTAAAAGAAGCAGGAATTGAAAGTATTAAATGGGAGGAGTAATTCTATGAAAAGAATGGAACTAGAAGTAAAAATATTAGATATTAAAAAAGATGCTTTTATTAAGAAAATAAAAGCACAAGGAGCCACTCTAAAAGGAGAAGTACACCAATATCTATATACATATGATTTACCTACCATCTATGGAAGATTCATTGATATTAGAGAACAAATAAAAGATCATGAAAGTGATATTAAAGTGGAAACTGCCATTGAAAAATTAAAACTACTATTCTTTGAATTAGATAATTTATTAACGGAAAAAGATAAGAAACAGTTGAAAGAAATAGTAGGAATGAATAATACTTCTTCCCTATGTACCAAAAAGAACTTATTAGAGATTTTAAAGAATCCAAGATTTATAAGATTCATGAAGAAATTTCATAATAATTCTAAGAAATGGATTCGAGTGAGACAAACAAATGAGAAAGCAACCATCGCAGTGAAACATATCTTAGCGGATAATGGAACTTCTCTCCAACAAATGCTAGAAACAGAAATAGAAGTACCTAGTATTCAAGAAGCAAACAATCTTTTAGAAGCATTAGGTTTTGCATACAAGAGTTATCAAGAAAAAGAAAGAGTTACCTATGTGTTAGATGGATATGAATTAGATATCGATACTTGGCCTGGAATTCCTACCTATGTAGAAGTAGAAGGAAAAGACGAAAAAGATTTAGAAATCATACTAAAGAAATTAGGTTATACAATGGAAGATACCGTATCTTGTACAGCAGATCAAGTCTATGAAAAATATGGAAAATCAATGTTTGATAATCGAGAATTAAAGTTTTAGGAGGATAACATGGATGTAGTAGGAACAATGTTTTTTAAAGATAAACATTTGTTAATAGATAAACCAAGAAAAAGACCAACCTATCAAATGATTGGTGGTAGAGTAGAAGAAAATGAAACCCCTCTTCAAGCAGCAATCAGAGAATGTCATGAAGAGTTAGGAAAAGAAGCAACCTTTGATGAATCAAAGATTGTACTAGTCATGGAATTCGATGAAATCGCAACAAGTGATGGAAAAACTCCTATTCATTTTTATGTATTTCAATACACAGGAGAATTAAAAGGAGAACTCACAACATCAGAAGAAATAGAAAGATTCTTATGGTATTCTACTCAAGAAGGAGAAGATATTCTATCGAATACTTTAAAGCATGAAGTAGTACCCTATTGCTTAGAGAAAAAGTTAATCAAATAAGACATCTAGGAAGATGTCTTTTTCATTGACAAATAAAGAAAAATCAGTATAATAAGAAACTACTTAGGGGGAATCATTATGATGGATGGAAAAAATATAGAAGTAGGAACAGAAGTATTAATATTCAGTTATAGAAGAGAATTAGGACCAACTCAAGATGAATCAGAATACAAAAGAGGAATCGTTACAAAAGTAAGTTTATCAGAAGACTTGGCAGCTCATGGAAGCGTTTGGCAAGAAAAATTATTTACGGTATTAGGAGAAGATGGTCATAATTACTTTGGATCATACGGAGAAGGTTCTATTGGAGGAAGTTTCTTCCGTACACCAAGAGATCAAATGAATGTTTTAAGACTTAGACAAGAACAGAATAAAGAACAAATTAAAAGATTAGAAGAAGAAAATGAACAATATGGAGACATGATAGCGAGTCTTATAATAGATGAAATGGAAAAACCAAAACCTGATTTTGATGCATTAGGAGTAAGACATGGAAATGGAAAGTAAATCTTTCCATTTTTTTATGAAAGAATGATATAATGTTAATAAGGAGGTTTTATGAATAGAAAAGTCGAATTAATCAATAAGAGTATAGGAGCAGCCTTCCTTATATCGTTAGGAAATTATGCTCTATTAAAACTAGGGAATCCAATAGGTCCAGTTATCTTTGCCCTTGGTCTATTAGGAGTATGCTATATGGGGCAAAACTTATTCACAGGAAAGTGTGGATTTTTATTCCAAGATAAGATTAAACCTGTGGATTTATTTATGATTCTACTTACGAATCTAGTTGCAGGATACTTGATTGGATTAGTATATTCTACATTAGATACTGAAGTCGTTACGAACGCAACGGCGAAAGTAGCTACCTGGAATGTATCAATGCCATTCTTTATTAAGTCCATTCTTTGTGGAGTTATCATGTATATCGCAGTATTTATGTATCGTAAGGGAACTCCTCTAGGAATTATCTATGGAATTCCATTATTTATCTTTTGTGGATTCCAACACTGTATCGCAAACATTGTAACATTAGGAGTTGCGAAGACATTTCATTGGTCTATCCTAATCTGTGTACTTGGAAACTTCTTAGGATCATTAATCATGTGGGTTATCTCAAAAGATATTCCTGAAAAAGAAATGAAAAAGAAAAAATAAAAGAGTTCAATGAACTCTTTTTATTCTTGTTTTGAATATTTATTTTGATATTGCTTATTCTTTTTAGAATCCTCTCGTAAGACTTGAGCCTTATCTTCTGCAAATTCACAAGGTGGAACTGTTTTAGCAAACTGAACATAAGAATCAATATCTCCTAAAAATACATCATTTTCTCCATATTGATAAGCTATCATCGCAGGATCCCCTTTTTGAAAGAAACGAGGAGCCTCTTTATCAAACATGTTTTCTTGAACCGGTCTAATACAAGCAAGTACTTCTTCCTCTTCTATGGGAACAAAAGTATCGATGATTGTACTTAAAGAACAGTGCTGCAAGTAGTATTTTCCTTCACACATAAATACGGCATGAATAAAATCTGGGACCTCTCCTAAAATATTAACAGTTCCTACTAATTGATATGTTTTTTTCTCCATAAACAACCTCCCGCTAGTATCAGTATACCATTATTAAAAATAAATCACAAGAAAGGCAAAAAAGAATATTGTAAAAAGGAAAAAAAGAAGATATAATGTATTATATAATTAGAATAATACGGGGTGATTCTAGTGATTGTTAGATTAATCAAGAAGAAAAAAATCTACAACTTCTCTCTACCCACCAAAGTATCAGGAAATTACTGGATCACAGATAACGACTACTTTGGTAATACTAGAAACTTAATCAATGTAGAAGAATTCAATGGTGAATGGAAAATTAAGTCCGACTTCGAAACAAAGATTATGTCAGGAGATCAGGAAGTAGAATCTGCAATCTTAAAAGATTATAGCCTATATTTTTTGAAAATAAACACGGATAATGAATTCGTGATTTTGTATTGTTCTCCTTCTACTGATCGTGAGATCTTAAAATTAAAAGTAGAAGATAAAAAAGAAATATTAATTGGTACGGACAACCGTGCAGAAATTTATTATAATTATCCACTAGTATCTAAACAACAAGCTAGATTAATCTACAATGGTGGTAAATGGATTGTTCAAGATTTAAATAGTAAATATGGAACATACGTAAATAATACCTCTATTACAACAAAACAATTAGAGTATGGAGATATTATCTTTATTATGGGATTAAAAATAATAGTAATGAAAGATACTTTGATTTTAAACAATATACCAAACTTTTTAAGAATTGATGGAGGAGAATTCCAAACGGTTGGACCTGTGATCCAACAACAAACAGAATTTGATAATCCTGATGAAGAAGGAATTGAATTCTATAAAGAAGATGATTACTTCTATCGTGCTCCTCGTTTTAAAACCGGAATTGAAGAAACTTTAATTGATATTGATCCACCACCAGGAGGACAAGAAGAAGATAAAACTCCATTATTGTTCACTTTAGGACCAATGTTAACAATGGCAATGACTTCTATGACAATGGGTATTAATACTCTACAAGGAGTTATTGATGGAACAACAGATTTAAATGCAGCTCTTCCAACATTAATCATGACGGGTGCTATGTTATCTACCATGATTTTATGGCCTAACCTACAAAGAAGATATCAAAAGAAGCAATTAAAGAAGAGTGAAGAAGAACGTACTACAAAGTATGTAGCATATCTAGAATCTAAAAAAGAAAAGATTCAAACAGAAATAAAATTACAAAGACAAATCTTAATTGATAATTATCTTCCATTATCTCAAATTAAAGAAATAATTTATCAGAAGAAACGTAATTTATGGGAAAGAGAATTAGATCAAGATGACTTCTTAGACTTACGTTTAGGAGTTGGATCTACGGAATTAAAAGGACAAGTTAATGTACCTGAAGAACATTTCTCTTTGAAAGATGATGAATTATTAAGAGAAGTTTATAAAGTAGGAGCTACTTCTAGAACGATTGAAAATGTACCAATTTCTCTAAACTTTATTGAAAAGAATATTGTTGCGATTATTGGTACTGGTGTTAATAAAAAACAATTCTTAGATGGATTAGTTCTACAAATGTTAACATATCATAGTTATGAAGATTTAAAACTAGTAATCTTTACCAATGATCAAAATGCTCCTAACTGGGATTATCTAAAGATAGCGCCTCATACTTGGAGTAATAATAGAATGGTTCGTTATTTTGCAACCAATCTTGACGAAGCAAAAGAAATTTCTTTGGAATTAGAGAAAGAAATGCAAGCAAGAAAGTTCAAAGATAATAACGGTAAAATGGAATTAAGTGGAGTAGATTACCACAAATATAAACCATATTACTTATTCATTACAGATGATTATAAACTAGTCAGAGATCTTGAAATTATTAAAGACGTTTGCGAAATGCCAATTAACTATGGATTTAGTTTAATTGTTATTAGTCCTAGATTGATTAATATCCCAAATGAATGTAAAACATTCGTAAGTATTGGAGATAAGAAATCAGGAGTATTCGAAAATGAATTAGTTGCGAATAAGCAAAAAGAATTTGAAGCTGACTTTGATCCAACATTAGATATCTTTGAATGTTGCAAAGTAATCGCAAATATCCCAATTGATATCGCAAAAGAATCTCGTGCTTTACCAAACAGTGTATCATTCCTTGAAATGTATAATGTTGGTATGGTTGATCAGTTGAATATCTTAAATAGATGGAAAACAAATGATCCTACGAAATCTCTACAAGCACCAGTTGGATTAGATAAATCAAGAGAATTATTTAAGTTAGACTTACATGAAAAATTCCATGGACCACACGGTTTGATTGCTGGTATGACTGGTTCTGGTAAATCTGAATTTATCATCACGTATATCTTATCAATGGCAATTAACTACCATCCATATGAAGTATCCTTCGTATTAATCGACTATAAAGGAGGAGGTTTAACAGGAGCTTTTGAAAATAAAGAAACTGGAATTAAACTCCCTCACTTAGCTGGTACTATTACGAACTTGGATACCGTTGAAATGAACCGTTCCCTTGCATCTATTCAATCAGAGCTTCGTAAACGTCAAAGATTGTTTAATGAAGCAAGAGATAAGTTAGATGAAAGTACTATTGATATTTATAAATATCAAAGTTTGTATCGTAAGGGATTAGTAGAAAGACCTATTTCACATTTGTTTATTATTTCAGACGAGTTCGCTGAGTTGAAAGACCAAAGACCAGAATTCATGGATCAATTGATTTCAACTGCTCGTATTGGACGTTCCCTTGGAGTCCACCTTATTCTAGCAACACAGAAACCAAGTGGAGTTGTTAATGATCAAATTTGGTCAAACTCTAAATTTAGAATTTGTTTAAGAGTTCAAGATAAATCAGACTCTATGGATATGATTAAATGTCCAGATGCTGCTGAGTTAAAAACAACAGGTCGATTCTTCCTACAAGTTGGTTATAACGAGTTGTTTGCACAAGGACAAGCTGCTTGGGCAGGAGCTCAATACTATCCAACAGAAAAAAGAAAGAAGAAAATCGATCAGTCTATCAATATCGTAGATAATGTAGGAAGTACCATTAAATCTCTAGATCCAAAACAAAATGAAGTAGTTGCTCCATCTCATGGTGAAGAAATTACGAATATCATTCGTTATATCGTTGATCAAGCTAGAAATGAAGATGTTTCTATCGATCAATTATGGCTAGATAGAATTCCTGATGTTATCTATGTAGATGCTTTAAAGGAAAAATATGGTTACAGAGCACAAAAGAATGTCATTAATCCAATCATTGGAGAATATGATGATCCTGATAACCAAAATCAAAATGTGTTAACACTTCCTTTATCAGCGGAAGGAAATACAATCGTATTTGGTTCTGCTGGTAGTGGTAAAGAGTTAATGCTAGCAAGTATTGTTTATTCAACAATCTCTACTCATGACAGTAAAGAAGTAAACTTCTATATCTTAGACTTTGGAGCAGAGACTTTAACAATGTTTAGACAAGCTCCTCATGTAGGAGAAGTAATCCTATCTGGAGATGCTGAAAAGATTGCAAACTTATTTAAGATGATTGCAGGAATCGTAGAAGAAAGAAAGAAAATCTTCGTAGATTACAATGGATCTTTTGATTTCTACATCAACCATGGTGGAAAACAAATTCCATTAATCGTAATCGTCATCAACAATGTAGAAGCATTCTTAGAAACATATCCAGATTATGAAGAAATTATTGGTCAAATGACCAGAGACTGTTTGAAGTATGGAGTTGTATTCATCTTCTCTACAAACGGACCTAACACAGTACGTTATCGTCTACGTCAAAACTTCAAACAAAACGTTGTATTACAATTCAACGACCCAATGGATTATGCATCTGTTATTCCAGGTGTTCGTAAGAAAGAGCCTTCTAAAGCATATGGTCGTGGATTAATATTACTAGATGGTATCTTTGAATTCCAAACAGCATACACTTATAAAGAAGAAAAAATTACAGATTATGTTAAGATTGTATCTTCTAAATTAAATGAAATTTGTGATTACAAAGCACCAAGAATCCCAATCTTACCAGAAACTGTTAATCAAGAGTTCGTATCTCATGAACTTGGATCTATCGCTACTGTACCAGTTGGAGTTGAGAAAGAGACACTTGATATCGCTACTATTAACTTCCGTGATAAATATCTATACTGTGTTACAGGTGAAGATATTACGGCAGAACCTCAATTCTTAACAGGATTCGTTCGTAACTTCTTAAAGATTCAAAATACAGAAGTCTTAGTATTTGATTCGAATAGTGTTATGACAGAAATGTCAGATGCAAATGTAACCTATGCAACTGACACATGTTATGAAGCAATTGATAAATTAAATGAAGCATATAATTCTAATGATCCAGAGAAAACAACAATCTGCTTCTTTATCAATATTAATTCTATGTTAGGAAAACTAAGTTCCATTGAAAAAACAAAACTAACAACGTTAATTGCAGATTGTAAGGATAAGAATAATATTAAATGTATTATTGTAGATGGAATTGACGCAATTAAATCAATTAACTTCGAACCTTGGTTCAAACCTAATGTTGATTTAGCAGAAGGTATCTGGTTAGGAAATGGTTTAAGCAACCAATTCACATTAAAAGTAACTACAAATGCAAGAATCCTTCGTGCAGAAGTATCTCCAGGATTTGGTTATATTATCAAAAAAGGAAAAGCTGCTTTAATGAAGCTTATGTCCGATGAATAGGAGGGATAGAAATGAACAATAAGAATAAAATATTAATTGAATTAGAAATCCCAATTATTGAAAAGAAATATGATTTATTTATTCCTATCAATAAAAAAGTAGGAACAATTAAATCCCTACTAGAAAAAGCATTAGTAGAATTATCAGATGGAGCTTATCTAATTAAAAGTGATACAAACTTTTATAATAAAGATGATGGTTCTATCTATGATGTTAATCAAAATGTAAGAGATACTGATTTAAAGAATGGATCAAGAATCATACTACTATAAGGAGGAATACTATGTCAGAGTATAATCAATATGTAACCGCAATCAATAAGATATTTGATTATGTCGCTAAGATGAAAGCTGGCTGGAATAGTTTAGATAATTTAAACTACATCGAAACAATTGAAGAGTATAAACAAATTGTCGCACTAAAAGCAGAAGTGTTTAAAGAATCTCCTGTAGAAGTCAATGCAAATTCTGAAAGTTTGGAGGCGTTAGGCGATGATTGATAAGTTATCTTATGATGAAGTTTTCGATATAGCGCAAGAACTAAAAGCACAAGCAGAAATCATTGATTCATTAGTAAAAAATAGAAATATCCAAGAACTTACAGATTTTGCTGCAACCGTAGAAGGATATACAAAATTTTTAGAAAATACAATTGAGATTAATCGAGATGCAGATGATGCATTAGCTGATTTAAAAGATCAATTAAATAAAGGACTTTAATAAAGTCCTTTTTTATTTAAAAATCAAAATATTTTATTTCTCGATTATCTTCACAGTTTAATCCTGTAACATAACTAATATTTGGGAATATTTTCTCAAGATCAATATCTTTTTTATGAATATAATCGAAACTAGCACAAACAAGTATTTTCGCAAGCTTAATCGCTCTTAAGTATAAATCTACAAAAGATTCTCTACTCGTTACATCATAAGAAACAGGATGTCTCCATAAAGAATGATTACTATTCAAATAATTATGTTTATCTTCTAATGGATAATGATAACTAATCGCTTCAAATCGATAAGTACGACGAGGAGTAATGGTATCAAAGAATTGATAGACTCCTCTTTTGAAACCAATAGGATCTCTTCTAAAAGTCATAATCGCGCTTTTCATTTGTTTTAAAGATTTATAGTATACTTTATCCATATTATTTAAATGATAAGTATTATAAAAAGTAAAACGAATGGTTTGATTTAAAGAATTAGAAAAAGGTTTTAAATCAAAGCAAAACTTTCCATGATCAAATCGATAAGGATTTACGCATTCTCTTCTACGAATCATATCATTATCAATAAAGGCTTCCATAAAAGCATGAACATTATTATATTTATAGGTACTTGGCTTCTTTTTATCAAATATTCCAGTACGATAGATAATATAAGGATGTAAAGTAGAATCTAATGCATAATGGCAAATAGAACCTACTAAAAATGAATAAGTATCAATATCATCAATTTCATTATCTCGAATATATTTTAAGATATTTACAAAGAATTCTTGTGTATTATGACTTTGAAAATATCCAGAAAAATCACGTATTTTTTTACCAGGGTATAGTGAGAAAAGGTTATAAAACATAAAACAATCATGGCTTTGACCAAATGTCTTACAACGATTCACATCAACCTTAGATTGAATTTCATCCGGTAACACTTCACATACATCTTTCGCAAAATATGCATGGGTAACAGTAGCTGGCATAGACAAATTCCCCCAATCCGTCATATATATTTTATTATAACATACATCATTTATTTTACACCTTTATTTTCCAGATTCACCTAGAAATATTGTATGAAAAACCCTTTTTTGATAAAATGATAATGATAGAGAGTAGGATGAATTATGGTATCTGGAGGAGTCGTTAATAGCGATCTAAGTTCTGTTAAAACTTATATGAACCAGTACACGAGCGAAATCACCGGATTATCAGGAAATTGGAAAGGAGATTCCTATACCAATTTATCGAATCAAGTGGATGTATTTCAATCTGAATTCATTTCTATGATTGAAAAAGAAATGAATGCTTTTTCAGCTGCCTGCGATCTATACACAGAATATAAAGAAGTAAAAAGTCAAAAAGAAGCAGCAGAAGCTGCTTATCAAGCAATTGCCAATAGTCGTGAGAATCAAAAAGAATTAAGTAGACTAGCCAGTGAAATAGAAGCTTGTAATCAAAAACTACAAAGTCTAAAGAGTGAAATAGAATCATTACTAAACTCTATTTCAGGAATACTTTCGACTGATGGAGTCTCAGGAGCTTCCGGAATTTCAATTCCATTAGATCCAATTATTTCAGGAGGAGAATTAACACCACAACAGATAGAACAATTAATTGATTATGCAAGATCTCAAATAGGACAACCCTATAATAGTATGCATTATGGGCCAAAAGATGGAGATAATCAAGGATTTGGATGTGCCATGTTTGTTAGTTACTGCTACAACAATGTACTATTCAATGGAGCAAGTGCCCAAGAAAAAGGAAACGGTGGTTTCTATGGAAGCTGCAAGAACTATTGGGGAAATGTTACAAAAGATAATTTTGATGCATACAATAAAGGATTCATAGAAGTAGATGCCAGCGAAGCACAACCAGGAGATATTGTATGCTTTGTAAATAAAGGGGATACGGCTGGATATCATTCCGCTGCAGAAAACTGTTATCACGTAGGATTATATTTAGGAGATGGAAAAATGATTCACTCTTCTAAATATATTACGAACGGTGTAGGGGAATGTAGTATTGATCAATACATCAGCGCAAGAGGAAATGGAAAAGGATATCGTTTTCTACACTATGTAGGAGAACAAGGGGTATCCAAAGATGAAGAGGATAAACAAGAAGAAAAACAAATATAGGGTGATACTATGATAGAAAAAAACTTTAAAACTTTAGACGAACAAGTAGAGATCCTAAGAGGAAAAGGGATGATCGTCAATGATGAACGATATACCAAGAGAGTTCTATTAAGAGAAAACTACTTCTTTTTGAATGGATATCGTCATCTTTTTACAAAGTCTAAAGAAGATAAGACATTTAAACCAGGAACTACTTTTGAAGAATTATATAGTCTTTTCTTATTTGATCGTTCATTTAGAAATGTATTATTTAAATATTTATTAGTAATCGAAAACAACTTAAAATCAATTATCTCTTATCAATTATCTAAAAAATATGGGTATCGTGAAAGAGATTATTTAAAAGAAAAGAACTTTACAAAAGCACCGGAAAAACAAGCACAATTAAATGATTTATTAAAGAAGATGAAGAGACAAATTCGTGTTAATGGTTCTCAGCATTCCGCAACACAACACTATGTATCCAATTATGGATATATTCCATTATGGATCTTAGTAAAAGTATTATCCTTTGGAATTGTTAGTGAAATGTATCAAATCTTAAAACCAGAAGACCAACAAGAAATCGCAAAGATATATGAAGTAGAACCAGAAGTATTTATGGTATATTTACCAATTCTCGCAAATTACAGAAATCTTTGTGCTCATGAAGATATCTTATATGAAAATAGAACACAAAAGTCTATCAATAATACGGTATATCATCAACTATTAAGAATACCAAAAGAAGATGATGTATATAAGTATGGAAAAAATGATTTATTTGCGCTCATTATTATTATGAAACAATTACTTCAAAATGAAGACTTTAAAAATATGACAGTTGAATTAGATAATATCATTGAAACCTTGAATTATAATCTTCATACGATTACAATAGAAGTTGTATTGGACCGTATGGGATTCCCATTGAATTGGCAAGACCTTGCGAAAATCGAAAGGAGTAAAGATATCAATGAATAAAAACTCAAAGAAAGAAATGTACCTAATCATTTCTTCTTTTCTAATGGGAATCATTGTAATGTTTCTATGGATGAATCAAAAACAAGAAACCATTATTATGGATCAATCTTCCCTATCTCCTGCAATTGAAAAAATAGAAAAAGCAGTAGTAGAAATTAATTCAGATGGAACAATAGGATCTGGTTTTATCTATAAGAAAGATTCTAAATATGGATATATTCTAACAAATGAACATGTCATTAAGGATAAAGAAGATATTACAGTATATTTTAATAATAAATCAGAAGAAAACGGAACTCTCCTTGGATCTGATAGTTATTCCGATATCGCAGTTATAAGGGTACCAAAAAAGAATTGTAAGCAAGTTGCGAATATCACAACGAGTGAAACTTCTAAAGTAGGAGATAGAATCTTTGTAGTAGGTTCTCCTCTCGGACATTCTTTTCAAGGAACTGTAACAGCGGGAATTATTTCTGGAAAAGATCGATTTGTTTCTTTCTCAAAAGAAGATATGGATTTTGAAATTGGAATCAAAGAAATTCAAATAGATGCTCCTATTAATCAAGGAAACAGTGGTGGACCTGTAGTAAATGCTAAAGGAGAAGTCATCGGAATCTGCTCCTTAAAAATTACAGATCTAGAAATAGAAGGAATGGGATTTGCAATCCCAATAGAAGAAGCTATGAGATTAGTAGAACGCCTAGAAGAAGGAAAAGAAATTGTAAGACCTCATCTAGGAATCGGAATGGCTAATATTGATGATACCGCTTCGTTAGTAAATAATAATATTGATATCATGAAAGAATATAAACAAGGAATCATCATTACAAAAGTAGAAGAAAACTCTCAAGCAGATCATGCACATCTTCAAAAAGGAGATATTATCTTAAAAGTGGATGAGGAAGACATTCAAAATACAACCCATTTCCGTTATGAATTATATAAACATGAAATAGGAGATACCATTCATTTTGTAATTGAAAGAAATGGAAGTAAAAAGAGTATTTCATTGAAATTAGAAGAAAAGTAGGTGATAAAATGATTAAATGTCCCAATTGTGGAGGAGAAACAAAGTACAATCCTAAAGAGAAAAAAGTAACATGCGACTATTGTAATTCTAAATTTGAACCAAAAGAATTACGTACGATTATTAATCTTTCAAAAGAAGTAAAAAAACTAGATGCCACAAGTTATACCTGTTCTCAATGTGGCGCAACTCTATTAGTATTTGATGATACTGCTATTACATTCTGTAATTATTGTGGATCAAATGCACTTGTAAATGAAAAAATGAAAGTCAATAATCCAGATTATATTATTCCTTTTAAGATTACCAAAGAAGAAGCTATTAAAGCATATCGTAGGAAGATTGGTCGTTCTTTATTAGTACCAAGATCTTTTAAACTAGATACGACCGTAGAAAAATTTAGAGGAATCTATATGCCATATTGTATCTATGATATGGGATATGAAGGAGATGTATCTAGTAGAGGAAGCGTTAAATATCTACATTTATTTGGATATGATTATTATCATGATTACAAAGTTAGTGCTCAAATAAAAGCCAATTATGATGGATTTTCTTATGACCTAGCTTCTAAGTTTTATGATAAATATAGTATGGCACTTCCTTTTCAATATAAAGATGTAGAGGAATTCAATCTAAACTATATGAGTGGTTACTATGCTGATTCAAAAGATATTGACATAGATACCTATGATACACAAATAACGAAAATTGCGAGAAATGATGCAAGAAATGAATTAAGTAAAAAGAGAAGTTTAAAATTTGCATCTCATGGATGTGTAGTCCCTACAGTACCTGTTAGTATTGAAAATAGAAAAATAGGAATGTTCCCAGTTTATTTCTTAGCAATGGTGAACAAAGATAAAGATATTGTTCACTATGCTGTTGTTAACGGACAAACAGGAAAAGTTGCAATGGATATGCCAATTGATTATAAAAAGTATATTTTATTATCATTATTATTAGCAGTTCCAGCTTATTTCCTAATTAGTACTGGACCTTTAGTACAACCTAAAACAGTAACATTTATTGGTATGTTATTCTCTGTCATGAGTTTGTTCCTATCAAATTCCCAACTAGATGCTATTAAAAGAGATAGAGAACACTTAGATGATAAAGGATATCAAATAGCATCAGATGATAGAAAAGTTAAAATGAAATTTACAGAACGTTATATAAAGCATAATTGGAAACAAACCATTAGTTTTCTTATTAGCTTTCTCGCAGCTGTATCAGGAACCATAGAAGACACTGTCTATTATGGAGCTGCGATTCTATCTCTATTATTTGTATTGTGGGCTTTCCATGATTTAGTAATAGAACATAACGAATTATCATCTTCTAAATTACCTCAATTAGAGAAAAGAGGAGGGGATGAAAATGCGTAAAAAAATAGCATTATTTCTTTTATTATTATTAATGCCAATCTTCGTTCATGCAGAACCAATTACGAGAATGAATGAAGAGACAAATTATCAATTAATCATCGAAGATGAAGCAGAGTTACTAACAGAAGCAGAACGTCATCAATTAGAAGATCAAATGATGTCTCTAACAGAATATGGAAATATTGCATTCCTAACAATTGGAGAGAATCCAAGTGGAAGTACAGAAGTATATGCAGAAAACTATTACTATGATCATTTTAGAAATGATAGTGGTACTTTAATGATCATTGATATGGATTCTAGGTACATCTATATTTGTTCTGCAGGAGACAACTATCGAACGATAACGGATGAAAAAGCCTATATCATTACCGATAATATTTATCGATATGCAAGATCAGGAGATTACTTTGAATGTGCAATGGAAGCATTTAGAGAAATCAATAAGTTACTTTCTGGTGGAAAAATACTAGAACCAATGAGATATACAAGTAATATTATTATTTCTCTTGTATTAGGATTCTTCTTTGCATTCTTCTTTGTCATGGCAACAGCTAGAACGAAAAAAGCAAGTAATAAAGAATTACTCGATAGTGGTAAAAAAGAATTAGAAGTTTTATCAAGCGAAGTAAAGAAAACAGGAGATCACAGAGTCTATAATCCGCATACTGACAGTGGTTCTTCTGGTGGATCATCCTATTCAGGAGGATCTTCTGGAGGATACTCCGGCGGTGGAGGTGGAGGAGGAGGCGGTGGCTTCTCCGGTGGTGGTGGAGGCCATGGCTTCTAATAAAAATAGTTCTTTTGGAACTATTTTTTTGTATTTTGTGATATAATAGTCCATGCTGAAAGGGAGTGTTTAATATGTTAAAAGTATATAAGACAAATGCAACAGATAAAAGTATTAAAAGAATTAAAAGAATCTCAGTCGATTCCTGGATAGATTTAAGCACTCCGACATCGGATGAAATTGAAAAAGTAGTCGCAAGAACTGGTGTAGATAAAGACTTAATCTTAAAAATGTTAGATGATGAAGAACGTCCTCGTGTAGAACAAAGTGGAAATGCTACCTTAGTCGTTATTGATACCCCATTCCTAGAAGAAGGAGATACGGCTCATGTTTATACAACCTATCCCCTAGGAATCATCATTACAGATAATAATTATGTCATCACAGTATCCCCAAAGAAAACAACCATTCTACAAGACTTTAAAAAGGATAAAGTAAAAGACTTTAGAACTGCTAAAAAAGTACGTTTCTTAATACAGATTCTATTAAAAACATCTAACTATTATTTAAGAGCTTTAAAACAAGTCAATAATGATATCGAAAAGAAAGAACAAGTATTAAAGAAATCAACAGAGAATAAAGATTTAATTGATCTATTAGAGATTGAAAAAACATTAGTTTATTTTATTACTTCTCTAAAAGCTAATGATTTAGTATTAGAAAAACTATCTAAAGGAACGATATTCCCATTATTTGAAAATGATAATGATTTATTAGAAGATGCCATTATTGAAAATAAACAAGCAATTGAAATGAGTGGTATCTATCGAGATATCTTATCTTCTATTACCGATACGTATGCAACGATTGTTTCTAATAATTTAAATATAGTAATGAAGTTCCTAGCAGGAGCAACCATTGTATTATCCATTCCTACCATGATATATTCTTTCTTAGGAATGAATGTACCACTAGGGTTCTTATCAACCTCTCCTCAATCTGTATTAATCATTAGTATAGGTTCCTTAGTTCTATCCATCATTATTGCGATCATATTAAAAATAAAAAATATGTTATAATAAATATAGAATAGGAGATTGTTATGGAAGAATTAAATAAGAAATTAGATGAATTAGAAGAAAGAGTAGAAAAAATAGAAAAGAGAGAAAGAAATAGAAAAATTCTTAGTATTTTGAAATTTGTATTTACTCTTCTAATTATTATTGCTTTATCTTTTACTGCTTACAAAGTCTATCGAAATATTATGGATGAAATAGAACCAATAAAAGAAATAGTAGATTCTTACTCAGAATTTGATATTAATAACATCTTTGATAAATTTAAGAACAAATAAAAAAGACCATTCAGGTCTTTTTTTATTCAGTTACTGTACTTCTAGCTTTTGAAATTCCAAATCCAATTCCACAAGCTATTAATAAGATGATTACTAAACTTAAAATATCAGATCCAACAGATTTCTTTTCTTCTCCACCAGTTGAACCAGTCTCAATTAGTTGCATAACATCATATCTTTCAGCAGGATCTACATTATATTGAGATTTTATTTCAGCAAGCATTTCTTGTCCCCATTCATCTGTAAATCCATTCCATGATTTATTTCCAATAAGGATATAAGGAACTCCACCGATTTCTTCTCCTCTTACTTCTCCAACTTTTTCAAGCAAAGCAGCATTCTCTGTGTTATACCAAGTTTCATAATCTACGATTTCAAACATACTTCCATATTCTTCTTCAATAGATTGAAAGAAAGTTTCAGCATCAGCACAGTGAGGGCATCCTTCTCCTCTAAAGAAATAAACTTTTACTTCATTAGAAGTAGCAATTAATAAATCTTCTTCTCCTTCATCAGCAAAAACCATAAAAGGTACTAGTAATACAACTACTAATAATAACAAAAACTTTTTCATATTAACCTCCTAGAAATATCATAACATAATTCATTTGAAATTACAAAATTATATCTTTTTTTTATTAAAATCAGGGATAAAACTCTCATCAGCCGTATCTCCTTCTTGAATAAAAGCATTCCGTATTCCAATTGAATAGGCATAATCTATCACTTCATCGTACTCTTCTTCTGTAATCTTTCGATTTAAATTCTCATAAGGGCAATGCACAACTGGAGTATATTGATTCATAATACTAATAAAGATTTCATCATGATACGTATGATATAAATATTCTAATATCTTCTTCGCGTCATCTAAATGTCCTGGAAGAATAAGTACTCGTACAATGACTCCTTTTTTTAATAATCCATTCTTTTGGAATTCTAAAGAACCAACTTGTCTGTACATCTCATCAATCGCAAGAGTAGCTGTTTCAAAATAATGATCAGAGAAAGAATACTTTCTTCCTAGTTCATCATCATAGTACTTTAAATCCGCTAGATAAATATCAACAAGATTTTTCATGACCATCAAAGCACCAATATTTTCATAACTACTCGTATTATAAACAACCGGTATTGCTAATTCAGTATTTTTAATTTTCTTTAGGACAGATGCAATCTGTGGAATATACGGAGTAGGGGTTACTAAATTAATATTATGAGCTCCCATCTTTTGTAATTCCAAAAAGATTTCTTTTAATCGTTTATTCGAAATATCTTTTCCATATCCATGAAGACTAATCTTTTGATTTTGGCAGTACATACATCTCATATTACAATGAGAGAAGAATACGGTACCACTTCCTTTGGTACCAGAAATAACTGGTTCTTCCCACATATGAAGACGATAATCCGCAACTCTTACTTTATTCGTTGCTCCACAAAAACCAACTGTTTCATAACGATTAACTCCACACTTATGAGGACACAACATACATGCTTTTAATAATTCCATAATAAAAACCTCATTCCTATTGTATCACAAAAAAAATAGCCGAAGCTATTTTGTTAATATTAATAATAAGATAACCGTTAATCCAACTACAAGGAATAAAATAATTAGAATATTATCTTTTGTAGTAAATCCAGTTTCATCAGAATCATTCCATTTTTCCACAAATCGGTCTCTCTTTTGTTTAAAATAGGTTTTAAACTCTCCAAGTCCTTGTGGTTTCATACTATCTTGTTCATGGAAAGAATCAAGTTCTTGAATCAAGTCTTTTGGGCGAGAAGTACTATGATGAACTTCTTCTCTTTCTTCAACTTCCTGAAGCATTTCATATAAATCGGATTTTTTTGTTTCTTCTAATACTTCTGTAGAGTCTTCCTCAGCTTCTAGATGTTCTTCTTCCGGTTCTTTCTCAGGCTTTTCTTCCTTTGGTGTAGGAATTGGAACAGAAGGAGTTTCTACAGGAGTATTTTGTACTGGATGAATAGGACTTACCTGAGAAGTTGCTTCTGCAGGTTTCTCTAAGTGTTCCTCTAATTGTACAGGACTTTCTTCTATAGAAGATTCAAGTGCTTTTTCCTCTACAGGAGATTCCACAGGTTTTTCTTCTACAGGATTTTCGTCTCCTGGTTTCTCAGAATGAACTAACATCTTACTTAGTTCAGAATTATCATTTTCAATTGCTTTTCGATTAATTTTACTAGTAGCAGGTAATCCATTTACTCGAACACATTGAACATGCTTGTCTGTTTTTGATAAAATACGCATTCTCGCAAGTTTTTCACGATCAATATGTTTCTCTAAAAATGCAATGTCAACTAAATCTTTTTCTGTTCTTGTATAATTCTTCAAAGAATATAAATATTCTGGAGAAGTAATAAATACAGGTAAATCATGGAAATAGATTGGTTTTCTAGTATAAATCTCTTTTGCCAATTCAGGACTTAATATAACTTCTCTTGCACAAGCTTTATTATTTTCATCATGGTAATAACCTTTGGAAATAATAGAACCATCAGTCATACGTTCAAAACAGAAAGCTCCAATATGGAAATCACTCTTATCAGAAGTTGCGGATATTTCATGTTTTCCAGTAGGAATTCCATTAATTAATACTCTTGGAGAATTCAAACGTTTGTCATGGAACTTTAATCCCATCGCTTCACAAGCATTTTTTAATTTATTAATATCTTTTTCATTAATATGAATATCGATATCATCATGAACACGAGTAGATTCAATTCCATAATAAACATAAGCAGCTAAGGCTCCCGCAAGATGATAATCTGCTCCTGAACGATTTAATAACTTAATTAATTTTCTTAATTTTGCATAGATAAATTCATGGTTCTTTTGCACGATAGTAGGATCAAATTGTGCATTTAAACGTTTCTTTTTTTCTTCTACTAATTTTTCAAGTTCTCTTCGGATGGCATCAAGAGATAGATTAGAGTCTAGGTATTTTGCAATGACTTTTTCTGCATAATACCCATAGGGAACAATATGTAATATTTCGTTTCGATTATAAAAGTCTTCAACCATAAGAGCGATTTGATCTTGCCTTAGGTCTCTTACATCTGTATCTGACATACCATCACATCCTACTATATAAATAAGTATAACATAAACATTTGAAATAAAAAAGAGAAAAGTTTACTTTTGAGTCATTAAAAAAATTGACAAGCTTTCCCAGAAAAACTATAATAAATGTAGAAAGGAGAACCGCGCATGAGAAAGTATTTTGCTGAATTTTTTGGGACATTTGTCTTAGTTTTATTTGGAACCGGAGTTGCCGTTGTATCAGGGGGAAATTTAGTAGCTACTTCTTTAGCTTTTGGATTAGCAATTGTAGCAGAAGCTTATGCCCTTGGTAGTATATCTGGATGTCATGTTAATCCAGCTGTATCTCTAGCAATGCTAATCTCAAAGAGAATGAAAGTTAAAGACTTTTGGTTCTATGTATTATTCCAATTATTAGGAGCCATTACAGGAACTGCTGTTTTAGTATTAGTACTTAATAGTACAGATTTCGGTACTGCTGCTCTAGGAGCAAATTATTACGGAGAAATGTCTGCCAATAATATTGGTGCATTAGCTGCCTTCTTTGTAGAAGCATTATTAACTTGTGTATTTGTATATACAATTCTAGGAGTAACAAAAGAGGAAAAGAATTCTACCGTTGCAGGAATTGTAATTGGTCTTACTCTTACATTTGTGCATTTAATTGGAATCCCTCTAACAGGAACTTCTGTTAACCCTGCAAGAAGTTTAGCACCAGCAATCTTCTTATGTGGAGATGCCTTAAAACAAGTTTGGTTATTTATTCTTGCTCCACTAGTAGGAGGTTCACTAGCTGCTGTTCTACACAAGTATTTAAATGTAGAAGAAAAAGCAAAAAGAAAATAGTATCCAAGATACTATTTTTTTATTAGATTAATTCTTCATCAATATCAAGAATATCTTCTTGAACATGGTTTGTATCAAATCCATCAGACTCTTCTGGTGGATTTTCATTTTCATCTTCTTGGTAGAATCCATTCGAAGGATCTTCTACCATATCTTCTTCCGGTTCTTCCTTCTCTTCTTCCACATTCTTTTCTTCTTCAAAAACAATATTGGTTAAAAGATTCTGAGTAACAGCTTCTCTTTCAATTTTAATATCATTAAAAGTATAGATATAAGCATCAAATGCCTCCCACAAAGAGAAAGAAAATAAAAATCCAAATACCGTCATAAAGAAATCAAAATCTGTAAATAAATAAAGAAGAGCATAAGCAAGTAAAAAGAATGTTCCAGAACATACTAACTTAATAATTTTATTTCGACATTGAACATATTTCTTTTGTACTTTAAATAATTCGATGGCATAATGTTCTTTAAAAATATGACGAATCGCTTCTTGTTCTTTAGAAGGTAATGCAATTCCTTTAATATGGAAGTGGATAGGAATATCACTTCCAAGCATAGAAGTCTTTTCTTCTAAGAAATCATAAACACCCCAATCAAGAGACAATTGTTCCCCATAAGAACAACTATCGATTAGGTCATTTCGATTATCAATATGGAAAAAGATATCAGCATCTCCATCATTTGTAAGAAATTCTCTTTTTACATATCCATCTAGATATTGTTGATTGGAATACTGTTGTATCTTTTCTTGCATTTTACGATGAAAATTATTTCGTATCACACAACCACCTACTATTAATAGAATACCACAAACAAAAAAGAAAAAAAATAGAGAAATTCTCTATTTTACAGTTACTCTAACTCTTCTTTCCAAGAAGCAGATGCACAGCTTTCTTCCATCATCGCACATTCAAAGTTACCAACAGCTCTAAAGAGTTTAGAAGTTCCTTCTCCTGACTTTGTATAATTCGCAATATTATCTCTTTTAATTCCGAGTTCTCCTCCCGTTGCATAAGAATCAATATCAGCTCCTATATAAACAAATTCAAAGTTAGAATGACTCTTAATCATCTTACGAATCTTATCTTTTGAATATTCCTTTGATGCATTTTCATATCCATCTGTAATAATAACAAATAATGCTTTTTTAGAATGTTCTTTAGAATGAATTGCGTTTCCTAATGCATCATATAAAGCAGTACATCCACCTACATAGTATTCTTCTCTTGTAAGAGGAGAAACCTCTTTCACATTTTTATCTTGGTATAATACGTGATAAGAATCACTAAATAAAATAGTTGTGATATAGGTATCAAAACGATTTTTCTTTTCCCTTTCTAAATATTCATTGAAGCTACTAATCGTATGATCTTCACTTCCTCCCATAGAACCACTTTTGTCTAGAATAAAGACAACATCCAATTTTTTTCTTTCTTTTTTCATAATCCTCTCTCCTTTTCTGGTATAATAATATCGTAAAAAGAAAACCATTTGGTCGCCAAGGAGGGGACATTTATGAATATCAAAGTAAAATTAGAAAAATACTTAATGCAGAATCAATATCCAGAAGGAGCCTTCATCGGAGTATTACCAGTTGCGAAGAGAATGATGGCATCCGCTAGAATGGAAGAAGAATGCTGCAATGAATCTGGATCGATTGGAGAATATATTGATAAAGAAAAAGAAGAAGATACCTTTCAAATGAAATTATTTAATATGATTGATTCTAAAAATTTAAAAGACTCAGATGTCTATAATAAAGTAAATATTGATCGTCGATTATTCAGTAAAATTAGAAGTGATAAAGAGTATCATCCTAGTAAAGAAACCATTCTATTATTAGGAATCGCCCTAGAATGTAGTGAAGAAGAAATAGAAGACTTACTAAAAAGTGCATCTTACTCACTCCCAAAGAATTCAACCTATGATTTAATCTTACGATTCTGTTTCAAAGAACACATTTATAACCTATCTCAAATTAATGAATTTCTATATGATCATAACTGTAAATTACTAAATAATTAAAAAAATAGTGTAAAGTATAGTACACTATTCTTTTTTTTTCTTGCATTTTATTTACATGAAAAAAAAGACAATGATAAAATAAAGATAAGATTGGAGGAGAATATGAGAAAAGAAAATTTAGTTCAAAATGTTGTTATGATTGTTTTAGCAGCAGCTGTATTAGTTATGTCAATTGGTTACGCAGTATATGCACAAACTTTAAATATTAATGGTAGTGCTACATTCTCAAAAGCAGTTTGGGATGTACATTTTGATACTACTACATTTAATGAAAATACTACTATTACTGCAACCACAAAGGATGTAGGTAACACTTTAATTACTTATGAAGTTACCTTAGAAAAACCTGGAGACGAATATGAATTCAGTGTAAATGCTAAAAACTTTGGTACAATCGATGCTCTTTTAAAGAAAATTACTTTATCTGGATTAACAGATGCACAAAAGAAGTTTATCGATTATACAGTAACTTATAATGGAACTGACTATACAGAAACAACTGATGGCTTAGCAATCGCTTTAGCTGGAAACGCTTCTCATACTGTAAAAGTACATGTTGAATACCTTTTACCAGAAGAGGCAACAGATTTACCTTCTGATGATGTAACAGTAGCTCTTACAGTTGGTTTAGATTACGAAGCAAAAACAAATTAATCCGAGTATTATAAGAATTATCCCTCCTATGGGATAATTCTTATAATCATAATGGGGTTGATCACATGAAAAAATGGGAAATCTATTTTTTAGAATTATTATTATTTATTTGTATGATAGTATTTACTCAAATCATACGAAATCCTTATCTATTAGATTTATCCATCATTTTAATATCTATATACTTTATTGCTAGATTTGGAATGATGAAAGATAATAATTATACTCAAAAAATCGTTACTAGAATTGTAATATCTAGTATCTTGGTATATTTATTAACAATCTATATGATTGGATTATTAACAGGATTCCATCATACAGTTTTCTCATTCAATGGAGATTATTTATTAAGAATCATTGGATTGGGAACCATTGTAATTGTTTTGGAAGAAATTGTACGATATATTATCTGTCGTAATACACCACATCAAAAATTACCTGTACTTTTGTATGCTTTCGTTTTATCATGTTTAAATATTATCCTAGAAATAAATGGTTTGAATCTAGCAGATCATGAAGCTCTATTTATATTTGCAACAACCGTTGTATTACCAATTATAAGTAGAGAAGCCGTTTGTTCCTATATCACTTATAAAGTTAGTTATAAACCAAGTATTGTATTTAAACTATCTTTATACTTATATGAATTGGTACTACCAATTATTCCTAGTTTAGGAAACTATTTATATGCAGTTGCGAATATTGCATTACCTTATGGAGTTTATTTCTTTGTAGGAAGATTAAGTCACTACCAAGATAAACAAGAAATATATCAAAAACAAACCATAAGAAGATTATTTTATATTCCAGCATTTACATTTCTATTGATACTAGTATTCCTAGTATCTGGATTCTTCACTCATACAATGATTTCGATTGGTTCTAATTCCATGAAACCAACGTATTGTAGAGGAGATGCAGTTGTCTATCAAAAGAAAGCTGCTAAGAATGTAGAAATTGGAGAAATATTAGTTTTCAAAAAAGAAGGAATAATTGTTACTCATAGAGTAATGAATATAGAAAAAATAGACAGTCATTATCAGTTTCAAACTAAAGGAGATGCCAATAAAACCCCTGACTCCTTTAAAGTCAAAGATGAAGAGGTATTAGGAGTCGTTAAGTACTCAGTGAAGTATATTGGTTATCCAACTCTATGGTTCCATGATGTATTTATTGGAGAGGAGACGAGTGGATGAAAAATTCGTATACGAAAAGACAAATAATTATCTTGTCATCTTTTCTTGTATGCTTTTTCTTAGGTGTCTTATTCCTATATACAGGTTTTCAAAATAAGAAAACACTATCTTTAAAATATAAAGAAGATAATGATATTGACTACAAAGTATATTTAAAAGAGAATGCATTCTTTGAAGAACCTTTTATTGAAAAAGGAAAAACCTATATCACAAGCTTAATTGATTATATTGATGCGGATTATTCTTATAACATCTATTTTGATCAACCAGTAGATGGAGAAGTAGAATATCAAGTAATTGCGAAGATCGAAGCCAATAAAGCTGATAGTAATTCAGGCAATTACTGGACAAAAGAATATGAAGTAACAAAAGTCAAACAAGAAAGATTCAATCAAAAAGAAAACTTTGCAATTCATCAAAATGTAAAGATTGATTATAATCAATACAATGAAATGCTAAATAGTTTTAAAAAGACATTAGGACTACAATCAGAAGGAGTTCTAAAAGTATATTTAAAAGTAAAGAATAAGTTAGAAAATGATGATCTAAAAACAAAAGTAGATAGTGATTTGATATTAAAATTACCATTGTCAGAATTAGCAATAGAGGCATCTATCGATAGTGATATTGATAATCAAGTAAAATCATTTACAGAAACATTTGAAGATCATAATATAAGATATCTATTATGGAAAATAATGGGAGTTCTATTATTTATCGCAGGTGCCTTCTTTATATGGTTACTAATCCATAATAAAAAGATATATAAGATGAATAATCAATATGAATTAGAATTAAAGAAAATCTTAACAACCTATGATAGTATCATTGTTAACGTAGAAGAAGAACCTAGATTAGATGATTATAATTTAATCAAAGTAGAAAGCTTCGAAGAATTAATTGATGCTCATAGTGAAATAAGAATGCCAATTAACTGTTATCAAAAAGACGACAGAAGTATATTTATCTTATTCAATGATAATACAGCTTGGAAATATGTCTTAGAAAAAAGAAAATATAGAAGGAGTGCTAGAAGATGAAAAGTAAGGAAAGTATCATCGTTACTTTGATTGCACTTCTTCTTTTTGCATTTACTTCTGTAGGATATGCAGTCTATAATGCACAAGCAAGAATTGAAGGACAAAGTACGTTTACTAAAAATGGAGAAATTGTAATTTCCAGTGCAATCTTAACAGATTATAAGAACTTATTGAATCAAGAGAATCCAACAATAGATGGGCATTCTATTCATTTTAATATGAATTTTAATGTAGCACCAACAGAAGAAGCTCTACAAGATGAATATTATGGATTGTATACCATTACAATTAGTAATAATACATTCTATGATTATACATTTAATGAAACTCATTTTAATCCCTCTTTAACTACCATTAATAATGAGGATATGGAAGTTAGTTACGAATTAGAGGGAATAGAAGCAGGGGATGTTATCCCAACTCTAGATTCAGTAACATTCACATTGAAAATAATAATGACTCCTAACAATTCAGGTAATTTCAATGTATCAGGAGATACAGAATTTGAATTAGAACAAGGAGAACCAACAGGAAGATTATTAGGATCCATTCCTAAGAATATCTCAGGAGATTTGAAAAATACAAATCAATCCATCGCGATTGCCGCAACTGTTATGAATACATATGAAGCACCTAAGAATTTTCATATTACAGTAAGCAATGATAATTTTTATTTAGTAGATAGTAATAATCAACCATTAGAAGAATATACCATTCTTGCGAATGGAACAGAAACTTATAATATTTATTTAAAAGTGAAATCAGAAGCCCGTTTTGCAGCCGAAAGGCAAAGTATGAACATCTACTTAGAACCATCTGATTCTTCAAGAACTAGTATGGGTGTAGTAATAGCTTATGTTACAACGGATAGTACATTAGTAGATGTAACCCCTCCAACAGTATCTAATGTTGTAGGAACTATGCAGACAACAAGAGGATCTGTTAATGTAACCTTTAATGCATCTGATGATATTGGAGTAGATCATAGTGTCATTGAAACATATAGAGTTGTAAACAACAATGCTACATTAGTATCAACGAATCAA
Organism: uncultured Caryophanales bacterium; assembly: GCA_947306705.1. Classification (GTDB taxonomy): domain Bacteria; phylum Bacillota_I; class Bacilli_A; order RF39; family UBA660; genus UBA3789. The sequence goes on along the minus strand of CAMZHD010000001.1, from coordinate 33,267 downwards.
ACCCAGTCAGATGAACAAGAATATCTAGTAACAGGATTACAAGAAGGAAATTATTATTTCAAGGTAACAACCTATGATACTAGTGGAAATAGTTCCTCTGCACAAAGTGAGACAAGAAACTATATTTGGACCATGAATGTAAGAGTTAATATTACACAAGGAGGTCCAAATGGTAACTATACAGTTGATTATGGACAAACCTATACAACTACAATTACTGCAAACAACAATAGAACCCGTCCAAATAATTTAAACATTACGATGGGAGGAAATACTCTATCAAATACACAATATACCTATAATGCAAATAATGGACGATTAAGTGTTCCAAATGTTACAGGAGACTTAGTCATTACCGGTCAAACAGGAAATGGTTGTTTAGTAGAAGGAACGAAAGTTCTATTAGGAGACAATACAACAAAGAATGTTGAAGATATTACGTATGATGACTTATTAATGGTATGGAGTTATGATACAGGAACTCTTACAAGAGAATATCCAATCTGGATTGAAAAAGAAAAGAAAACAAAAGAATATACAAAGATTACATTCTCAGATAATTCAGAAATCAAAATCGTAGGAAGTCATGCTTTCTTTAGTGAAGATCTTCATAGATTCGTATCTGCTGATAATAGTGAAGAATTCCATATAGGAACAAATATCGCAAAAGTAGAAAACAATAATCTAAAAACGGTACAAGTAACAAAGATAGAAACCGTCAAAGAAGAAGTAAACTTCTACTTTGTAGCTTCTACTCGTTATTGGAATATTATTTCAGATGATTTTGTCACAACAGATGCATTTACGGATATTACGAATTTATATGAATTTAATGATCAAATGAAATGGCAAGGAAAAACCAATGAAGAATTAGACTATGAATACCTACAAGATGTATTACCATATTACATGTATAAAGGTTTCAGAGCAGGAGAATTAGCAGTCCTATTAAATAAAGGAGTATCTCTAATTGATTTCAAAGATTATATCAGTCTATGGATTACCAGTGACTTTATGTTACAAAAACCAATTGAAAGAGAAGGTTCTCGTTATTGGCCAGTATCCATTAATCTAACAGAGAAAGAATACATCAAAGAAGGAGACACTTTCGAACTTCCAGAAGGAACTTGGTACTCTACTTCTGAGCACAAATATTACCATTCACATGAAAAAGTACAAGTTTGGACAGGAATGCATTTTGAAAAACAATAAAATGTGTTATAATAAGTGCGAAAGGAAGGACTATATGAAAAAGAAAATTGTTTTAATACTAGTACTATTATTAGTTTTAGTAACAGGATGTGGAAAGAGTAATTTAAAAGAAATCAAATTATCTGATAAAGAATTTGGATATACCACAACATTCTCATATCCAGAAAAAGAAGTTTATACAGAACCAGAAGAAGATCATAGTGGAAAGACAACAGAGATTACATTTAAGAATGAAGAATTAGATTTAGAGTTTGAAATGTATTATATTGAATCTCGTAAAGCTACCTATGATAATCTAAAAAAATCTCGTTCTGAAAAGAAATACTTTAATGAGTATAAGTTTGGAGACTATGAAGCTTACATGTATGGAGAATATACAAGTGGAGCTTACTTAAATATCTTATTAGAGGATGAAAATGATATGGCAAAAGCAATCTTCGTATCTGTATCTCGACTTGATACAAAAGAAGAAGTTGTAGTAGCAGATGTCGTAAATGATAAAAAAGTCCAAGAACTATTTAAATCTATTAAAGTAAAGAAAGAAAAATAAGAAAAAGACTATTTGTTAGTCTTTTTTTTATGCTATACTAAACCCAAAAGGAGACTTTATGAAAAGATATAAAAAATTGACGTTATTACATTCCAATGATTTACACGGTGATTTCTTTAGTGAAAAAGGAAAAGATGTTTTAATAGGGGGAATCTCAAGATTATCTGGATATATCAGTAAAACAAGAGCAGAAGAGAAAAACGTAATCTACTGTATCGCAGGAGACATGTTTAGAGGAAACGTAATTGATTCGGAATATAAAGGAATCTCTACCATTGAAATTATGAATATGATTTCTCCAGATGTAGTGACAGTAGGAAATCATGAAACAGATTATGGGCTTTCTCATTTATTATTCTTAGAGAAATGTGCAAAATTTCCAATTATCAATGCCAATATGTTTATCACAACCAATCGTTCAAGACTATTTCAACCATATAAGATTATAGAAATAGATGGGATGAAAATCCTTTTTATTGGAATCGTTACTGAATCTGTCCTTGCAAATACAAAAAATGAAGGATTAATTGGGACGTTTGTAGATATTAGTGAAGCAGCAGAAGAAGTAGGACATATTTGTAATACGTATAACGCAATTGATATAGATTATACAGTATTATTAACACATATTGGATTTGAAGAAGATAAGAAACTAGCAGCTCTATTAGACCCATCTTGGGGAGTAGATGTGATTATTGGAGGACATTCTCATACTTTTATAGAAAAACCGGAAATAGTAAATGATATTCTAATAGTACAAGCAGGTACAGGAACCGATCAAATAGGAAGATTTGATATTGAAATTGATACAGAAAAGAACTGTACCCATAAATGGACTTGGGAATGTATCCCAATCAATGATAAAACTTGTCCAAAAGATGAGAAGTTAGAAGAGATTATCAGTAAATACAAAAATCAAACCGATACGAAGTATGGAAGAGTCATTACTCGTTTAAAAAGAGAATTAACCCATCCAAATCGTTATCAAGAAACAGAATTAGGAGATCTATTCGCTGATATTCTAAGAGATAGTCTAGGATTGGATATCATGCTATTAGGATCTGGTTCTATCAGAAAAGAAAAACTTGGCCCAATCATAACTCTACAAGATTTAATGGAAATATTCCCATATGATGATTCCATTCATATGGTAACAGTAACAGGAAAACAACTAAAAGATATGATTCATTATATGTTAAGAGAAGAAGCCTTTGAAGGAGATCATACAGAGTTCTATCAATTTTCAAGTGGAGTAGAAGTAGAATATTCCAGAAAAACAAAGAAGTTTGTGACATTCAATTTTGAAGGAAAACCAGTCAAGAATGATGATTTATTCAAAGTAGGATTACAAAAATTCCATTTCTTAAACATTGAAGAAGGATTTAATACAACCGTAAAAGCACTAGAAGAAAATGGAAAATCAAGAATTTGTGCGACTTCTTGTAGAGATGTATTAGAAGAGTATTTATCAACGCATCAACATTTAGATAGTAATGTAAAAGAAAATAAACGACTAGTAGTAACAAAGAATTAAGGTGATAATATGTGGATAGGATGTACATTACTTACATTCCTATGTTGGGGAATTGCAGATCTATTCTATAAAATAGGAAATCAAGGAAAAGGAGAGGGAAACCATTTAAAAACCGGTGTATTTGTAGGTTTTATCATGGGAATCCACGCAACTATTTTCCTATTAATCAAAGAAACCAATATACAAGTATTAGATCTTTTAAGATACTTACCAGTATCCATCCTCTATATATCGAGTATGGTAATAGGGTATAGGGGATTAAAATACTTAGAACTATCCATTTCCAGTCCCATCCAAAATACAAGTGGAGTCATAACCGCAATCCTCTTATTACTCATATTCCAAGAGCACTTTGACTTTCCATTCTATATCGCAGTCATACTAATATTCATCGGAATCTTTGCTTTATCCTCTATTGAACTACAAGAAAATAAAGAACAAAGAAAGAATTTTTATAAAAGCAATACATTAAAAAAAGTGTTATCACTAACCATTTTATTCCCTTTAATATATTGCTTATTAGATGGAGCAGGTACTTTTTTAGATGGAATCTACTTAGATAAACTTAGTTTAATCGAAGAAGATACAGCTTTAGTAGCCTATGAGTATACATTCCTAATCTATGGAATTATTACTTATATCTACTTAAGAATGAAAAAGATTCCAATGGAAGGACCTAAAGAAGCTCCCAAACTTTTAGCGGCACTCTTTGAAACTGCAGGTCAATTCTTCTATGTATATGCCATGAGTGGGAATGCAACCATATCAGCTCCTATCGTAGGAAGTTATTGTGTATTATCCATGTTATTATCAAGAGTCTATCTAAAAGAAAAACTAACTAAGAAAGAATATTGTTTCATATCTCTAGTCTTAATAGGAATTCTAATACTAGCCATAATGGACATTTAGTGATATAATAAGAAAACAAGGGGGAATCCTATGAAAACATTAAAAATATTATTCATTGGTAGTATTCTCATATTACCAGTCTTTCTACTAAGAAGTATCAAGGTACCTCAAGTAGATACAAACGTACTTTATATCGTACAAAAAATCAAAAATAAAGAAAAAACAAAGCAACCAACTAATTTTAAGGAATTCACATCAGAATACTTAAAAGAATTATGTAATTAAAAATATCCACAGAAATTGTGGATATTTTATTTTTTAATAAAGTAGTGTATAATGAAATCATAATAGAGGTGACTTATGAAAAAGATAGTATTTTTATTAATAATATTATTATTCCCAACCTTTGTATTCGCAAAAGAAGATGTATATATTAAAAACATCGAATTAGTAGAAGGGAATTCCACAGAAATTGAACCAATCAGTTTTGAAGGATTAAAAATCAAATCAATGATTCGGTTTTCAATAGAAGGCGGAACTATGAAATATGTTGTTACGATTCAAAATGATTCAAACAAGGATTATGAAATAACAAGTGTACAAAATCAAAAAAATGGAAAATACGTAACATATTCAGTAGAGTTTAATCAAGAAGAGGGGAATATCGTAAAAGCAGGGAAAGAAAAACAAGCCTATATTACAATCAATTGTAACGAAATTGAAGATACAGATCTTGTAGATGGAAAATATGAAGAAGAAATTGCCATGAATATTGACCTATCTAATGGAGATAATCCTAAAACTTCTACAAAGACAGTCTTATTAGTTATATTAATGATCGCATTTATTTTGTTAACAGTTGGAGTTTTAACAACAAATAAAAGTGCAATGGTTCTTTTGATTGCGTTATTCATTTTAATCCCAACGACAATCTTTGCTTATGAAAAAATAACACTAGAAATGGAAACAGTCGTAAAAGTCGGAACGATTGGTTCTACGCAAGGATCTATTGACTGTGAACCTACTGACTTTCCATTTATTAAAGGAATGACATGGGAAGAATTAGATAATAGTTACCAAGATAATAATACACTTACTGAAGAAATGAAAAATAGAATTGAAACTTCATTGTCAATGATAAAAGATAAACCAAATACATCTGCTACAGAATCTGATTACCTAGAATTTTTTAATGCGATAGATTTTAGTGAATGTGTTGATCCTATCGTATATCCATCATTTAGTGATGATATGACAGAGGAAGAACGTGCTCAAGCAGTGGAACAACAAGCAGAAGCCGATCGAGAATATAGAAATTGTGTTTTGTCAAATTCTCACGTAGTATCTTATAAAGATGAAATTCAAACACAAGATATTGGTGATTATTATAATACGGGAGTAAAATGTTCTCTGACTTAGAGTATGTGAATAGAGGTGACTTATGAAAAAAGTATTATTATTGTTAGTAATATTATTATTCCCAGCCTTTGTATTCGCAAAAGAAAATGTCGAAATTAAAGAAGCAATATTAGTAGAAAAATCTGATAAAGCAGGAGAAACAAAACCAATCCAATTTGAAGGATTAAAAATTGATTTCTTCTTAAAGTTTGTTGATGTAGAAGATTATGCTAAATATAAAATTATAATTAAGAATAATACGAATACTCCATATGAAATTGCTAATGCAAAAGAGTTTGGATCAGGAGACTTTATAAAATATGAATATTTATCAGAAGATAATAGTAGAATTATTAAAGCAAATGAAGAAAAAGAATTCTTTATTAAAATTGTTTATCAATCTCCAGTAGATGATGATGATTTTGTAAATGGTGTTTACGTAGAAAACAATAATATGGAATTAAACTTATCGAACGAAGAAAATCCAAAGACAAATACAAGAGCAATAATTATTTTGTTGTTAGTATTAGGATTTGTAATTATCTCTATTGGAATCAGTAGTGGTAGAAAAGAAATAATGTATCTATTATTGACAGTATGGATGATTCCACTAAGTATTTATGCTTATGAAAAACTTTCTCTTACTGTGACTGCAGAAGTAGAAGTAAGACAAGAAGGAACATTTGTCATTCGTACAGTCATGTGTGACAAGGATCATGAAGAAGAAAGAACTTTCCCTTTTGAAAGAGGAATGACTTTTGCAGAATATGATAAGAGTGTATATTATCTTTCAGAAGATGAAGAAACACAGAATAGTTTAAATGCATTTTTAGGAAAAGATCCAGAACATCAATTAGTTGTTTACTCTGAAGATCACGAATATCATGATTGTATAAGGGATGCAGACACTGTTGAAGAGAATGAAGCATGTCGACAAGAACATTACTTTCCATTTCATATAGAAGATAAAATAGAAGACCAAGCTACAAGGATTTATCGAATAGTAGAGATAGACCTTTCTCATTGCCCAAATTAAAAAATATCCACAAAACTTGTGGATATTTTATTTTTGATTTTGAGTTTGATAACGTTCTTCGATAGAAGGAAGAAGTATTTTCATAGGAACAAATCCTACAACATTATCTTCATTTAAAGTAGTATCTCCAGCATGCATGATACGTATTTCTGCATCTTCCCAATAATTATGATCTCTATATTCTTCATACGTTAACTTCTTTTGTTTTACCATAGAATAATGAATGGTTAGAATTCCTCTTCTAGCTAATTCATCAATGTCGATATTCTCATATCGTTCTCCATCTATAATGACAGATACAATCATTTGAACTCCATCACTAGATGTTCTAAGGAAACTAACTTGATGCCCATTATTATCAATATCACGATGAATAGCATAATTCCTATTTCTCACAATTTCCATAGCTTCATCCATACTAATAGGAGTTCTTTGGGTTGCAAAAACGAGAATCATTCCTCTATTAATGGCATCTTCATAACTTAATGTTTCATATTCTCCTAATTCATAATTTAAATAGTAAGAATCATTTGTTTGTCTAGGATTAAAGTAAGAACGATTCAAAGTAAAATCATAATGATTAATTAACTGAATTATTAAATCCTCCTCGATGTCTTTATGATAAATACTCTTATATAGTTTACTGATCAGTTCTCTTAATCGATCATATTTAGGATAATTAGCAGAAGCATTATCATAATCAAATGTTAAACAATCTAAGAAGTCTTGATATTCTTCCTCACTAAGATGAGGTTTTACTCTTTCTTCAATTCCTGAAAAATCTCCTGTAAAACTATAATTCCAAACAACATCAGAACCAATGGTTTCCATCAATACTTTTAATAATTGTACTTGGAAAGGATAGTAAGACTCCGGTACATGATAATATTCAGTAGATACTATTTCAGCACAAGCTTCAATGATCAAATTATATCCTGAAGTATCTTGAAGTAAATGAATATATTCATGTGCAAGAGTATCTTCTTTGTCATTTAAACCTGTATAGTCTTTCATAAACATTGTACTAGGAGTAGATAGATTGTAATACCCATAAGCACTATTATATTGTGGATCTTCTGCTCCATAAGATTGAATATCGATGTGATGAATATAACTTAAGAATAATGCTTTTGTGGATAAATCCGTATTAACAGTTTTTAAAACATCTTCTATTAAATCTTCATTCTTTAAGAAATTCTTTTCCTCTTGTGTTAAATAAGGAGATGCTTGAATAGAAGCCAATACACCTTCTACAGAATAATCCTGTGAAGCTTTCATAAACTGAATAAAATCATTTGCTTTCGCAACTACAGGAATTTCTCTAGGCCCCACTAAAAGAGTAAGACCAATGATTGTACAAAGAATTATTCTTTGTCCAAACGTTAATTTTCTTTCTTCTCCTAAACGGATTCCCTTCCCACGATACATTGTAGTAGGAATCCCTTTTCTATAAAAGAAAGATGGAAGATTATCAATATTTCTTAGAAAAGAAAAAACATCTAAATCTTTTTGCGTAATAGGAAACATTTCTTGATCCATTATTTTATATCCAGTAATAGAAGTAGAATTGATAAACAATACTAGTTCACATGTTTCATCTTTATAAAGGATTCTCTCCATAACCCCACCTGATTTCGGTTGTTTATTATAACATAGAGAAACAAAAAAATCTACTCAGTAGATTTTTTGATTGCTTCTAGGAAAGGCATATAAGCAGAAGCAAGTGCACAATTTGTTTCAATTTCTTCTAGAGAGAACCATTCATAAGAAGGATCTTTCTTACTTACTTCTATCAAATAACTGTTCATAAACCATTTTTTATGAGTAAAGATATGAGTATTAGTAATACTACTTTGAATACTCTTGATATTCTTAATCTTTCCTTTAACTTCTTCCATCGTAAGAAAACCATTTTCATTCGGAAACTCCCACATATTTTTTAGAAGACCATCTCCTCGTTTTCTCAAAGCATAAGTGTTTTTATACTTTATTAAAAACAAAGTATATTCTTCTTCTAATTTTTCTTTTTTCACAATCTTTCTAGGAATTAATGTCTCCCTATGATTCACATGAGCCATACAATGAAATCTTAAAGGACAAATTTCACATTTAGGAACTCCTCCTGGAATACAAATAACTTCTCCTAATTCCATGATTCCTTGATTGAAATCTCCACTTTCTTTCGGAAGAATTTCTCTAACTTTTTCTCCAATTTCTTTTTTTACTTTTAAATCACTAATATCTAAATCACTATCTGTAACTCTACAGTATACACGCATGACATTTCCATCAATCGCAACTTCAGGCAAATTAAAACAAATAGAAGAAATAGCTCCTGCCGTATACTCTCCAATACCAGGAAGAGATAAAATATCATGATAATTCTTAGGAAATTCTCCATGATATTTCTCCATAATCATACAAGCAGCCTTTTTTAAATTACGAGCTCGACTATAATATCCTAGACCTTCCCATAATTTTAATAATTCATCTTCTGATATTTCACTTAATGCTTGAATAGAAGGAACTTTCTCCATAAAGCGATGGTAATAGTCAATCACTGCTTCTATCCTAGTTTGTTGAAGCATAATTTCACTAATCCATACATGATAAGGATCTTTATCCCTTCTCCAAGGCAATTCTCTTTTGTTTTTTAAATACCAATCTAATAATAATGGTGCACAATCTTTCATACAATCACTTCAATAACCATTATATCATATCTTATCTTATGATATAATTTAAGAAGAGTAAGGTGAATGAAATGAGAAAACTGTTATTAATCATTCTATTAATCATTCCAATTAATATTTATGCCGCAAGAGGATGTTGTTCCAGTCATGGAGGAGTATGTGGCTGTAGTAAATATGGAAGACAAGTGTGTTGTGATAATACCTTAAGTAAGACATGTACTTGTACTCCACCAGAAGTATGGGGATGTACGGATTATAAAGCAGATAACTATAACTTAGATGCAAATCATGATGATGGAAGCTGTGTCTATACCGTAAAAGGATGCATGGATCCACAAGCAAAAAATTATAATAAAGAAGCAACTGTAGATGATGGTTCCTGTAAATATGATATTAAAGGTTGTATGAACATGCATGCTGAAAACTATAATCCAGAAGCTACTGTAGATGATAATAGTTGTGTCTATGAAAAAGAAGTAGTAGAGCAAATAAAAAAAGAAAATGAATCAGGAGACTCCATCATAGGATTATTATCTGTAGGAGCCCTTAGTTACGGCGGATATACACTTCTAAAGCGTAAACATAGATAATTTGGTCGCATTAGCTTATGGAATACTAAAAAGAAAAGAAAATCAATAATGATTCTTTTTTATGTTATAATATAGATAATAAGGAGGAGTTATGAAAGAAGTAAAGAAATTATTCATTGTTTTATTAATATTAATAGTTCTTGCCGTTTCTTTAAGTTCAATTCAAAAGAAACAAGAGATTAGAACCATCAAAAGTGAAAAAGAATTGCTTCAAATCGTAAAAGAAGAAAGAGGGAATCGTCTAAGTTTCTTTGAAAAGATGATTACACTACCATTCTCTATCTTTGCAAATGATAGAAGAATCTATGCTTATAATTCAAAAGGTGGAAGAATGGTTGATTATGTAGAAGATGCAGAAGGCACAACAACATCTGTAGAACCAAAAGAGTATTCTGAAACCAATATTCAAGTAGAAGGAGTCGATGAAGCAGATATTATCAAAACAGATGGAAATTATATTTATTCTATTTCGGAAAATAAAGTCATTATTACAAACGTAAAAGATCCAGAAAATCCTAAAATAGAAGCAACCATCTATAATGATAATGCGATTCCAAGTGATTTATTACTATATAAAGATAGATTAGTAGTAATCTCTGCAGAAACAGACTTAGAAAGAGAATATCGTTTTTACTATTATAATAGGAGTAATACAGTAGTAGATATCTATGATATAAAAGAAAAAGATACTCCAAAACGGTTAAAGAGTTTTGAACTACAAGAACCATATTTCACAACAAGATGTATAGATGGAAAATTATATGTTTTTTCAAAAGGATATTTAAGAGAAGAAAATGATAAGATTAATAGAGACTATATCGAAGATAATAAAACAAAGCAAATTGAATTAAAGAAAATTCATTATTTGAAAGATCAAGTTAATAGTATACAAACTTTAATTGCTGAATTGGATTTAAATAATATTCAAGAAGTAGAATTATCTTCTTACTTAATGGATTTATCCAATGCTTATATTTCAAAAGAAAATATTTATCTATTAAATACTCATTATAATCATAGAAGAATCCCATTAAAATCTATTTTTGGATGGAAAGGAATCTTTGGAATTATAGAAGAAATTGATAATAATGATTATTCTTATGGAAATCAAACAAGAATTTATAAATTTGCATTAGATAAGAAAAAGGGAGTAACTTATCAAACAAATACCACAATAAATGGACACACAATTAATCAATATTCTCTAGATGAGAAAGACGGAAATTTAAGAATTGCTTTAGAGTCTTGGGAAGGAACAAGAGTAGCAGTTCTTGATAAGAATTTAAAATTATTAGGAGAAACAGAAAGCCTAGAAAAGAATGAAGATATGTATGCTTCTCGTTTTATAGGAGATAAAGCCTATTTAGTAACCTATCGAAATACAGATCCACTATTTGTGATTGATTTAAGTAATCCAAAGAAACCAGAAGTATTAGGAGAATTAAAAATACCTGGATATAGTACGTATCTACATCCATATGATGAAAATCATTTGATTGGAATTGGAATGGATACAGAAGAAGTCATTAATAGAGATAGTTATGGAAATGTAACGAGTTCATGGGTAACCATTACAGGAATGAAGATGAGTTTATTTGATGTATCAGATATTCATAATCCAAGAGAAATTGATAAGACAACGATAGGAGATTCAAGAACCGTATCTGCCATCCTAACAAATCCAAAAGCATTATTATTCTCAAAAGAAAAAGAATTACTCGCAATTCCAGTGAATCATTATCAAGAGGATTTCTTGATTGAAGAATCTGAAATGATAGAGGAAGATATAGAATTGTTTAAAGAAAAAGATGATTATGTTTCAGAAGGATACTTTGTATATCATATAGATTTAGAAGGATTCCAATTAAAAGGAGTTATTAATCATGAGAAAAAAGAAGATGATTGGTATCAATATTATCCATCTAAATTATTAAGAGGATTGTATATTGAAGAGAATCTATATACTGTATCTGAAACAGAATTAAAAGTAAATCAATTAAGTGATTTAAAAGAAATTAGTCAATTAAAATTTAAGGAAGGAGACCATTAAAATGAAAAATAAAGAACAAGATAGACAACTATCTCATATTATTTCCTTAGTATTAGGAATCATATCAGCAATCACGACTTTCTTTTGGTATATTTCTTTGCCTACAGGAATTACCGCAATTGTCTTAGGAGCAAGATCTTACAAGAAGGATGGAAAGAAACTAGGAATTGCTGGACTAATCACAGGAATTGTAGGAGTAGCATTCTGTCTATTAATTTATATTACATTAGTGATTATCCTATTATTAGAAAATGCATCTGTATTTTAAAAAAGAGATTTTTATCTCTTTTTTTATTGATGAATAATAAAGACTATGGTAGGATAAAAAGTCATCAGGAGGATTTATGAAGCGATTAAAGATTTATTCCTTCAATACGAGTTTACCTTATAAGATTCGAAACAAAGTATCAAAAGGAATTATGAAACTACAAGGAAGAGATGTAGAAAAAGAAGTAGAATCCTATATTGCAGAAGCAATGAGATTTTACCTTCTCGCAACAGAACTAAAAGATAAAATTAGAAGTGGTTGGGATAATGAACATTGGAGAGTTAATAGTGAAAGACTAGAGAGTGTAGGAGAACACACATTTGGTACTGGTATTCTTGCGATTAGTTTAGATGCTCAGTTTGATTTAGGAGTCAATATTGGAAAAGTATTAAAAATGTTATTGCTTCATGAAATCGGAGAAGTATTAATTGGAGATATTACTCCTTATGACAATATTACGAGAGAGCAAAAAATAGAATTAGAACATCAAGCTATGAAAGAAGTCATTGGAGATTTATGTACCAGCGATGAAATATATGAATTATTACTTGAGTTTGATGAACATAAGACAAAAGAATCAAGACTAGCTTATTATTGTGATAAGATGGATGCTGATATTCGTTCTAAAGTTTATCAAGATAGAGGAATGCATAAACCTCTAGGAGAACAATCTAGTAAAATCACAATGAATCCTAATAATAAAGCATTGATTGATAGCGGAGAAGTTAAAACAGCATTTGACTTATGGATTCATAATGATGCACCAATTTATAAAGACAGTGAGTTATTCCAAAAAGTAGTACAGTATATTAAAAAGACAAATACAAATATAAGAAAAAATGCAAGTTTATAATTTGCATTTTTATTTTGATAAAACTAGGTTATATTAAATCTTAAAGAGTTAAGTAATATTTATTTGTACTGTTCTTTTAAGTATGAGATAATATACTATGGAGGGTAGTGGAAATGGTTAAAGACGAAGTTAAATTTAGTGCCGAAAAAAAGAAGAGTTTTAAAGAAAAAAGAATTAAAGAATTTTTAGATATGTATGGAGAGACAAGTCTAAAACTAAATGATGAAAGAATTAAATTATGTTCATCTGATGATTTCAATGATTTAAGTATTGCTTTTAGAGATTTACAAAAAGCAAAACATGCACCTATTATGATTAGTCAAGTAGGTGGTTTTTATGTGATGGCTTCACAAGCAGGATATGCAGCTGCTAATAGTAGAGTGAAACCATCTTTATTATTTTTTGATAGAAAAACAAATAATATCGCAAATGCAATCTACAATACATTGTTGATGCAAGCATGTGATAAAAAAGAAGACTATATAACCACTTTATTTGGATTAGATGATAAATCTATTATTCAAGGATTAGATCCAGCTAAATATGAAAGTTACATTATACAAGTTTATCGTCAAGAGAATGATACACAGGGTGTTGAAAGAAAAAGAATTAGGGTGAAAGCACTACGAGATTATAGAAGATGTCCAGAGTATTATGATGAAATCATCGCAAAAGATCATGACTTGCCACATAGAGCGATGAGGGACAAAGAAGAATGCTTTGATGTCGCAAAATTAGAACAATTCGCAAGATCTAAAAAATACGATCCAGAAAAACATTATAAATTATTAATGAAACAAGTAGAGGGAAAATTAAGTAACGAGAATATGGCTCTATTTGAATCTATCGCAAAGTCTATGACAGAGTATCTCGCAAAAGATAAAAACTATGATGATTTAGTAAAATATCTTTCAGAAGACATTAAAAAGAATGGTGGGCATCACATATTATGTAGGGATGATCTATATGAGGGATATAAGTCTTTAATCAATAAAAAAGGTCACTCAGCAGTTCATTTCTTACCTGGAATTGATATTTCTACGGATGCAGGTTTAGCAAAATTAGAAAGAGTATTAGAAAATGAAGGATTCATTGGTAGAGAACAAAAACCAAATACATTCCCAATTGATATTGCTTTTCTACCACATGCAGAATCCCTACAAGAATCTTATCAATTTATTAAGAAAAATGTAGAAAGATATATTAAAGTCAATCGATCAGGCTCAAATGATTTTTCAATGCATCCAACGGCAGGATTAAATGTTCGTACCTATGATAGTATTGGTGCAACATTCATTGAAGAAAGCAGAAAGAAAAGAAAACCACTAACTCATTTAACACCAGTAGAACCAGCAGAAAAAGGATTTCCATTGATTTCCTTTATGGCAGGAGCTAATATTGGAAATATTTATAATAGTGAAGAAGATATACAAAATGTAATCGACATGGCAATTGCAGATCATGTTGATACGATGTATATTCAAGGATTAATTTATTCCACATTCTATCATAATCAAGTCGCAAGAAGAGGATTAATTGATCCAAAATATGAAACTCTTGATCAAAGATTAAAAGCTGCTAAAAAATTAGTAAAAAGACTAAATGATGCAGGAATCAAAGTAGTATATCAAATGGGAGATGAAGAAGAACATCTTGCCGATGATATGTTCACAATCTATACAAGAGAACAAGGAGTAAAAGGATATAACTTCTTAGCAAGAGAAGATAATAAATCATCACACGATTGGGTAAAACCAATTATTAGACAACAATTAATTCCTTATCTAATTCGTAGTGGAGAAGATGTAACTAACTTCTTCACAGATGAAGAAAGTCAAACAAGAGTAACAGAATTATGTGTTGCCCTAAAGAACTATTCAGAAGGATTACCTCTAGGAGATCTTGGAAAATTTATTAAACCAGAATATTTAAAGGATAATGATATGTTTAGAGTGGTTCATTCCACAGTAGATCAATATGGAGACGATCCTGCGATGAAAGTAAGTATTGAGAAGAATCCAATGTTTTCTTCTAATACACAATATGCAGATCCAACACAAGGAATCGTTAAGAGAATTCGAATCTATCAATCAGGAGCTTTAGAAAATAAAAGTGAAATTCCTCAATTATTTGTAGATGGTAGACAAGGAATGCAATCAATCTCATATTATGGAGATCAAGTAGCTTTGAATGTTCCACAAATGATTGATGACTCTAAATATTTGCTCCATCCAGAATTATTACCTGGAATGAGAGAAGTAAAATCTGATCCAACGTATGCGAGAATCAATAAAATCTCCACAAGACCAAATTATCCTGGTTCTTGGACAGTAACAGGAGATGCCAGAGAGAAAATGACAATTATTCCATATTGGAAACGTTCAAGAGAAGTCATGGAACATGTTAATAAAACGGGAAAACCATTAGAAGAAGTAGATGTATTCTATTTAAATGATATTCAATCAGGATCTCTAACGGAACGCCTAGAATATACATTAAAAGCATTAGACCATTTCTTCTATGATTACAAAGCTCCAAAAGGAATTCTTGGAAATGGAGATTTAGTACATGGATGGAATTACAAATCTTATGCAAATGAAAATAGACATGTAGGAGCTATGAGTGTTGCTCAACAAATGGTGGATATTGTAAAACTACTACAACCATGGTTAAGGGAAGCATTTGGTGTTATAAGTCCATTTATCTTTAAGGGAGAGTATGAGGATTTTCAAATTGATCCAGGAACATCTGAAAAAATCCTAAATCATTTAAAATCAATCGATGCAATTGATTACGGAAAAGGCTTCTATCAAAATATATGTACGATAAAAGATGGAGTGGATTATAATACATTAGATTTACAATTACCTCCAGAATTAAAACCATATGAAAGAGTCATAAGAGCAAAATTATTAAAACTAAGAATCTTTAAATTTATTCATCTAGCAGAAGGAAATCATGAGTATAATTCCGATTGGGATAAAAAAGGAATCAACCTATATAAGATGTTAAAACAATACTTAGATGAATATAGTGATTTCATAGGTTCTGATATGGAAATTGCATTAAGTGAATTTGTTGTAAATAAAAAAGGAGATATTATTCAATCTCCACAAGGATGCAAAACAATCAATGGATATAATATTTCTTATGCCCATCTGTTCCAATTGGCAAAAGGAGATACTCCAACGAGAGGAATGTCTAAACACTTTGATCGTTTAGGGTCTTTAGCAGATGATGTTCATAGAGTTGTTATGGGACATTTACATATCTTTGAAACATCTGTTATTGATAATAAACTATATAGTGTTACTGGATGTGGAGCAGGACAAAGTGGATATGAACAAAATTTAGGACTAGCCAGTAGACCATTATTTGCAGTCGATAGATACTTACCAGATGGAAGATTAGCAATTGATACAATTGGTACAGAATTCTTAAAAGATTATCAAATTCAAAACCCAGTTGTAAAAGAAATAGGATTAGAAAACTTCATCGCAGCTTGTCTATCAGAAGAGGCATCTATCTATGCATTCAATGGAAAACCAGACGAAGTTCAACCAATCCATCAAAGACAATTAGTAATTCGAGATCCATACAAAGTAGTAGGTCCAAATATACCATAAAAAGAAGTGTAAACTTCTTTTTTTGTTTGACAGAAAGATTGATAAAAGTTTACATTTATTCTATGATAATAATAAGGTGATAATATATGAAGAATAAAGTTATTTTGTTTTTATGTTTATTATTAATACCATTCTCAGTTCATGCAGAAGAATTTACTTATAACGATGCACAAGAAGCCATTCGTCAGTCCATGCAAGCATGGTATATGAGAGGATCTTATAGACAATACAATTCCTCAAAGAATACATATGAAGTATTAAGACACCCAGAAGATTCAACAGTACAAGATAACGGATATTCTGTATGTAGTGGATTCTCAAATGATGCGATTATGGAAGCCTTTGGATTCAAATCGAATAATGAAGATGATGGAGTACCAGGAGCCTATACTCCTTCAGGATCTTCTGCTTATGTCAATGAAGCAAAATTCTATTTATATGGAAATCCTGAAAAAAATGTTGTAGGGAAAGAATGTAAAACCCTAAAACCAAGTAGTGAAGATCCAAAAGTAGGATGTAGAGGAGAATATGTTATCTACTACTACAATGAAGATCTTGATAAAGATCCTTACTACTACAACCCAAATAAATTAGAATTAAGTAATATCAAAAAATTATCAAACTTTTTAAAAGTATTACGTCCAGGAGATATTGTTTCTTATGATGGACATGTCTTATTAGTATATGATTTTAAATATTCAGATGGTAAAAAAGTAGATGCCTTATTAGTAGAATCAGGAACTGGTGGAAAAAAAGTAAAAACAAAAATTGATCCAACAGAAACAAAATTACATCAATTATATTTCCGTAAATCAAAAAATAGTAATAATGGTATCTTAGACATCACAAGTGCCTATATGCCTTATGAAGGAACCCTTCATTGGAGATGGTTATCTGAATATAAAAAATTTGTAAATGATGGAATTGTTGCTTGCACAACGAATATGTGTTCTATTACAAGAGCCTTCTATAAAGGTTCTGATGGAAAAGCAGTTTTCAATTATGACATTGCTTGGCCAGAAAATCAAAGAACAAGTAAAGCTAGATTACATTTACCTGGAATCTTTATCGCAAAAACATCTTCAAAATATGATAATAATAGTGTCGTATTAAATGATCCAATAACATATACAATTCGAATTATAAACAATAGTAATCTTTCTGTAATCAATGGAACAAGTAAGAAGTCTACTTATAAAGAATTTTATGTAAAAGAAACTCTACCACCAGAAGTTGATTATGTAGCATCATCCATAGATGATTCTCAGAAAGGAACTTATGATGCTAATACAAGAACCATTACTTGGAAAATTACAAAGTTAGAGCCTACCCAAGAGATTGTCTTAAAATACAAAGTAAAAGTAAAGAATGATACTGCTAATATTGGAAAATTTATCAATGCAGAAGGAAAAGTATATGTAATAGATAAAAACTATGCATTAGATGAAAACTATTTTATTAAAACAAGTACCGTTCGTCATGAAATTATTAATACAACTTCGAAAACAGATGCTGAATATAGAACTTGTTATAATAATTTAAAAAGCAAATATTCATCTTTATCTTTAATTCAAAAAACATATGAATGTGTATATGGAGAAGATTTACCTTTTTCTTTCACGAAGTTTGGTCCTTCTAATGGAGATTATTTGAATAAAATGATGAGTGTTCCTTCCGGTAAAGCAAGTCGGGTTCAATTAAATACTGCAGGAGATTATAAAATCTATACAGACATGATTCTAAATAATTATTGGAATAAGTTAACGAAAGTAGAAAAGAGTTCTACCGAATATTATTATGTATTCCCAAATTGGAGAGGAAAAAATAAGGGAACCTATATTTCTGGAATTAATAGAGCAAATACAATCGCATCTGGTCACTTTAAAGTAGGAGATGTATTAATCTATTCAATGGATAAAGCTAGTACAAAAGAAGCTTTACGTTATACAAAAGAAAATGGTCTATATGCATTTATCTATTTAACAGATGCAAATGGAGAAAATGGAAAATTTGTAGGAGTCAATCATAAAGATAATTCTTATAAGAGAAATGAATTTACAAAAGAATATTATACAAATAATAATTTAGCACTTGAAACATATTTATTTGATGGACCAGCTAGTGATACAAATTATAATTATGCAAATTATCAAACATTATTTGGAAAAGATGCTTATGTCATTTTAAGACCTGAAAAAGTAATCACAGAGATTACAAAAATCACAGTAAAAACAAATCCAACAAAAACTACTTATCTTCAAAAAGAAACATTAGATGTTACAGGAGGAGTGATTACCGTAACCAAGAGTAATGGAGACACAGAAGATATTTCGATGAAAGATAGTGGTGTATCCATTACAGGATATGATGCGAATAAAGTAGGAGATCAAACGATTAACGTTACGTATAAAGGAAAATCTACTTCCTTCCAAGTAACAGTCAATGCAATTACGATTACTTCTATCTCTGTAAAAACAAATCCAACAAAAACAAGTTACTTTGTAGGAGAAGAATTAAGTGTAGCAGGAGGAGTTATCAAAGTAACGTATTCTGATAATTCCACAAAAGATATTAGTATGTCTAATAGTGAAGTAACGGTATCAGGATATAATATAAATACAGCAGGAGAACAAACTATCCAAGTTACTTATCAAGAAAAAACGACTTCCTTTACTGTAGTTGTAACAACTGTAGAATTAAAATCAATTCATATAGGACAATATCCAAGTAAGATAGTTTATCAAGTAGGAGAATCTCTAAATCTAACAGGTGGAGAAATTATCAAAACCTACAATAATGGAATGACATCAAATGTAGATATGACTGATCAAAGTGTAACAGTTACGGGATTTGATTCCGCAACAGCAGGAACGAAAACCGTTACGTTAACAGTTGGTGGAAAATCAGCAACAATGGAAATAATCGTAAATAGTGCACCAGATCCAACAGAAGTAAAAACTCTTGATAGTATAACAGTTTATAGTAATCCAAATAAAACAAGTTATTTAATTGGAGAAGAACTAGTACTAACTGGTGGAAAGATAAAAGCCAAATATAATAAAACAGTGGGAGAAACTACAACGATAGAATATGAAATCATCGATATGAGTAATAGTAATGTTACCGTATCAGGATTCTCTAGTACAGAAGAAGGAAACAAGACAATTACCGTAAAATATCAAGAGAAAACCGCAACATTCACAGTAACAGTATCAAAAGCAGAAGTAAAAATCCAAAAGATTGAAGTCACTCAAGTTCCATCTCAAAGAAACTATAAACAATATCAAGAGAACTTAAATCTGAATGGTGGAAAAATCACAGTCACTAAATCAGATAATTCTACAGAAGAAATAGAAATGACCAATAGTGAAATAACGGTATTAGACTTTGATAATTCAAAGTTAGGAGAGCAAACTCTTCGTGTTCTTTATAAAGGATTTGAAACAACCTTTAAAGTCACTATTTATAATCAAGAAGAAGAACCAGAAGAAGATTATGACATTGGAAATGTTACAAGTGCAGAAATCATCCAACAACCTGAAATCACATCTTATGTACAAGGAGATTCCTTTGATGTTTCTGGATTGATTCTAAAACTTCAATATGACGATGGCGAAACAAGTAATGTTGAATTGGCAGATTATCCAGGACAATATACAGTATCAGGATTTGATTCTTCCAAAGTAGGAGAGCAAACAGTAACCATTCAATTTGCTGGACAAGATGTTCAAGTACTAGTAACCGTAAGAGCAAGAGAAGGTATTGTAGCTCCTGATACATTCGCAACCAAAGGATTCATCTCTAAGATCATCGCAAGTATCTTACTAATCAGTGGATTTATGATTATGATGAAATATACAAGTAAAAAGAATTCATAGTTTGAATTCTTTTTATTTTGTGGTATAATAGGAAGCCGAATGAGGGGTTCCATGAAAACCAATGCAAAACAAAGATTATACAATTTAAGTAAGAAGAAATTAAATAGTTTTCACATCTTTGAATTATACTTAATTTTATCAAGAGTTCCCTATGAAGATATTACTCTTTTAAAATACTTTTTAGATCATTATTATGGAACATCAATGCCAAGAGATTTTTACCGATTATTTATGCATACTCTTCATAGTAATGAATATGATGAATTATTGAATACTTTGAAATCAAAAGATATTTATGATTTAATTAACTTCTTAAAGAAAAGTGAAGTTTCTCTATCAGACGATTCCATTCAAGCATCTGATTATTTTGAAGTGCCAGAAAGACAGATTAAATATATTAGTAATTTGATACAAAACATAGAATACTCTAATTCAGAATTACCTATTAAAAAGAGTGTAGAAGAAAGACCAGAATGGAAATTAAAAAGAGTTCCTCATCCAGTAGAAGAAGAAATCAGAAGAATCGCAATAAAAATGATTCTCTCTATTGGATTAAATAATTCAATTGATTTATTATCCAATAAATATGGAGAAGTAGATTATGAAACAATTCATTTCTTATTTGGAAACTTAAATCCTAAAAGAGAAAAGACAGAAGTATTCCAAGAATTCTTATTTGGAAATAAAAAAGATCAAAATAATACAATGAGATTAATGCTTTCAGGAGAATTAAATGAAATATTCCTAAACTTTGATTATTTCTATAATTCCTTAGAAGCATTTATAGAGAAACTAGGAAATAAACTAAATAGAAACAAAGTGATTTTATTATTAAAAGAAAGATATTTATCTCCTAGATTAGAAAATCCAGAATTAAGTGGAGATATTCTACAAGATATGATTTCTTCTTATTATCATAAATATGATATTACAGAGAAAGAATCAAAAGTAATAGATAAGAATTTACAAGCATACAATGATAAACTAAAACAAAAGACAAAGTCTTCTATTAAAAAGGTGGATATTCCGAAAATTGGAAATTATTCATTTGAAATGATTCCTTTAAAAGATCCAAGAAACTTAGTCATGGGATATCGAGCAGGAAACTGTTTTAGAATTAATGGAGATGCTTTTATTCTTTTTAATAATTTCTTAACGAATCCTCATATGAGATTATTATCCATCTCAACAGAAGAGTACAAAGACTTTGGTATGGTATTACTCATGAGAAATGGAAATGTACTAGTAGCCCAAGGAATTGAAACCAGTAAAAGAGTACCAAATGAAATTCTAGGTAGAAAACTTTATGAAGCAGTAAAACAAGCATTAGAAGAAATTGTAAATCAAGATCCTGAATTAATCGGTTCTATTATCGGATTAACCAATCAAAATACAATTCCATATAATCAAAATAGATTACCATTTATTATTAATCCCATTCTAAAGGATAATCATCAATATTATAATGGAATTGATTCCTATCAAGGATTAGTATCTTTAAAAGAAGAAAAAACCATTCATGATTTAAAATTATATATTCCAGATACTCTTTATAGTGATCAAACCAATCAAATCTTTAAAAGAACTCGTCATGATGGAAATGATTATAATTATAGAGAAATAGAGAAAATATTAATCTCCTTGAGATTTGCAAAGTTTCAAGAAACGACAAGAGAAAGTATGATTTATTATTATGGACAAATTTCTGGGAAAGAAGAAGATTACACAACATGTACCTATGACTGGTTCATAAGAGTGTTTAAAGATGGAACCATAGATACGTATCTTCATTCAGATGATCCAGAAGTACAAAAAGAATATGAAGAAGAATTAGAAAAAGCAAAAGAATATTGTAAAAAAAGAGGTGAGAAACATGGATAAGATTGATTCAATTGAAAGATTTCTAGAAGAAAATCCATCTTTAAGATATAAAGTAAGAGGATTACCAAATCTAGGAGCACGAGCAGATAAAGAACCATTTTCTCCAGAAGTAAAAAGAATATATGATGCATTTTCTATTTATGGAAACGAACTCTATCAATTAGAAAATGAAAGAATCAGAGGAATGGAAACGAAATCTCTTGGTGGGGGAAGCCCTATGAAGACAAAAATCTTTGAACCTTGTAAAAAGGCAATGATTGACTTAATAGAAATGGATAATATGTATGAATATCCACTAGCCGCAGGAGATGAAGAATCTAGAAAAAGAATCGTTGAGTATCTAGAAAAAGAAGGATTCAAAAGCCCAAATGGTTTAAATGAGAATAATGTTATTTTTACGGTATCTACGACACAAGCATTTAATATTATTATGAATTTAATCGCAAGACCCTATGACGTTGTTTTAATGACAGGACCTAACTATGGATTATTCACATTTGTTCCAGAACGTAGTTCAGGGGCTACTGTAGAAATATTACCTTTATCCGAAGAAGATGATTGGTATGTAAATCCAGAAAAATTATCAAAAAGAATTGATGAGTTAAATGCCGAGTTAAAAAAGAAATTTGAAGGAAAATTAGATTACACTCCTAGAGTTGTAGCATTTCTAAATGAAAATCCACACAATCCATTAGGAAAAGTAATGAATGGTAAAAAGAAAGAATTAGTAGAAAAAATAGGAGATGTTTGTTTAGAAAAAGGAGTATTTGTAATCGATGATATGATTTATCGAGACTTAACATATGATAGAGAGGATTTATCTCTACCAATGGCTTCTTTTGAAAAATTCTTTCGAAATACAATATCTATTACAGGATTATCTAAGTGTTATGGATTAGCTTCCCTAAGATCTGGAATGGTAATCGCAGATGAAACCATTATCCGTGGAATCCGTAATTATATATTCCAAAATATGGATTCTTCTCCTTTACTACAAGGAGTCGCTTTAGGAGCAGCTTTTAATGCATCTCCAGAGAGATACCAAGCATATGAGAATTATTTCAATCCAATTATTGAAGAATATAAGTATCGATTAGAATTATTAAAAGGATTAGTAGAAGGAATAGACTGCATTGAAGATCCTAGAATCAGAAGAGAAGTAGAAAAAGATATTAGGAGATATGCTTCTTCTGATTTAAATCCAGGAGAATTATTAGAAGGAATCCCAGGAGTTCATTTCGTAAAAGGAACAATCCCTGACTCAGGATTCTTTGAATTATTAGATTATACGGAATTAAAAAATAAAGAAGCAGATGGAAGAGTCATTACTTCAGAATTAGAATTATTAAAATATATGTATGAACAACAAAAAATAAAGATTATCTTAGGTCAATCCATTTCCTTTCCAAACACAGATCAATTAGTGGGTAGAGTAACATCTGCCCTTGAAAGAGATGAATTAGTTGATCACATGGGTGCCATGAATAAATGTTTAAGGAAGTTGAAATAAAATGAAAAAAGTAGGCATTGTATCCTGTGATAAATGGAAAGGGAAAATAGAAGAAGATCAAAATCTTAAAGAATTTTTAAGAGAAATGGGAATAGAAGCAGATATCATTTCTTGGCAAAAACCAATCTTGGATTATGACTTATTAGTCATTCGTTCTATTTGGGGATATCAAAATCATTATCAAGAATTTATTAGTTGGTTAAATAATACAAAAATGCCCATGTGTAATAAGAAAGAGATTCTTTTAGAAAATATAAAAAAAGATAGACAATTTCAACTATTAGATAGACATGGAATCGATCATGTAGAAACAACCTTCTTATCAAAAGATGGATTAGAAGATTCAATAAGAAGTCTTATGAAAAAGGATCAAGGAGTTCCCTTCGTCATAAAGCCATCGATTTCTGGAAGTGGAGAAAATACGTTTCGAATCAATGGAGAAGGAAAAAATTCAATTCCACTGGAAGCAGTAGAGGAAACCTATCATAGAATTTTAGAAGAGAATCCAGATTGTAAGATTATGATTCAACCCTATCAAGAAGGAATCCTAGACGGAGAATATTCATGTATCTTTATAAATGGAAAACTAACTCATACAATGAAACGATTTCCAAGTGTATTTCATGAAAAGAGAAAAACAGAATTTGTAGAAGAAGTTCCAAGAGAAATATTAGAATTAGCTCAAAGAGTAGAACAACTAGAAGAATACAAAGATTATTTATATATGAGAGTAGACATGATCCTCTCAAATGGAAAAGCAAAAGTAATGGAAGTGGAATTAACAGAACCCGATCTTCTGACAAGAAAAATAGAAGATCCAAAAATCAAAAAGAAAATAATCCATACATTTGCTCAAAGTATTAAAGAAAGAATATAAGGAGAAGGATAAGATGAAGACATTATTATATTTTGAAGAATATGAATCGAACTTATCTCATAAACTTCAGGAAAGAAAAGATATAAACTTAATCATTTTACGTTCTACTAAAAATATGAAGTTTTTTAGGGAAGAATACTTAAAAGAAACTGAAAAGTTTCCATGTTATGTCGCAGACTATTATGGTGATATGGATGAAGAAGTAAAAAAGTTTCAAGAATGGTTAAGACAAAATCATCTAGAAATCGATTATTTCTTCAATGACTCAGAATACTATTTAGAGTATTCCAATCAATTTGCTTCTAAATTAGGATTAGAAGCATTAACAGAAGAACAAACGGCATGGGTAAGAGATAAAGTAAAAATGAAAGAAAGATTCCGTGAGATTGGTCTAGATACGGTAGACTTTACCCCAATCGATTCAAAAGAAGAATTAATAGAATTCTTCCAAAAAAATGGTGGAAAAAGAATCGTCTTCAAACCTAGAAGAGGAATGAATAGTATCGATACGTATAAAATAGATTCTCTAGAAGATATCGAGAATTTAGATATTAAATGGGAACCTGGAAAATATATGGCAGAAGATTTCTGTTCAGACCATGAATGGGCAATCGAAAGTTTAGTCCAAGATGGAGTAGTTCTAGACTCCTACTTAACATATATTCCAAACCCAACGATTTGGGCATCGATTGCGAATGATTTAAATTGTCATATGACAGTACCGGAAGTACCAGAGTATTTCCAGTTTGTTCCAAAAGAGTTCATTCAAACAATTGTAACAGGAATGAATTTAAAGGATGGAGCAATGACAATTGAAGTATTCATTTCCGAAGATGGACAAGTAAAAGCTAGTGAATTAGGTTGGAGATTACCAGGATGTCAATCCACTCTAAACCATAGTTATTCTTATGGAATAGATATTTATAATCTATTAATTGATATTGCTCTTCATAATAAAGTAACCTTATCTTATCCAGATAAAATCATCAGTGTAGGGGACTTATATTTACCAAACAAAGAAGGAATCATTACAGAATTAACTCCTCTAGAAGAACTTCTACAAATGGATGGAGTCATCGGAGGAGAAATGTTCGCACAATTAGGAAAATATCAAAAGAAAAGAAGAGTAGGAAATGATGCTTCTGGATGGGTTCAAGTTCAAGGAGAAACACCAGAAGAAACTCTTGCGAAAATGACAGATGTATTTAGTAAATTTAAAATAGAAGCAGTAGGAAAGGAGAGAGAATATGTTAAAGAATCATAAAGGAATCATTTTATTCATTCTAATCATTCTAGTATTAGTAACAGGATGCCAAAGAGAATTGCCATCGATTCAAACAATGACAGATTTAGAGAATAAAAAGATTGGAGTATATACAGGTTCAGAATATGATACTATTCTAAAAGAACATATCAAAGGAGCTACTCCTCAATACTATAATAGTTACAGTGATCAAATTGCTGCCTTAAAATCTGGAAAAATAGATGGCTTCCTAACAGATGAACCTCTAGCGAAAGAGATTCTTCGAGAACATCCAGATTTAAAAATATTAGAAGAAAAATTAACAGAAGATAGTTATGCATTTGCCTTAAATCCAAAACTAACGGAGTTAGAAAAAGAAATCAGTAGAGAAATTAAAAAAATGAAAGAAAATGGAACTCTACAAAAATTAGAAGAAAAATGGATGGGAAATGATGAAGAGAAAAAAATACTAGACACATATGAATATGAAACAAATGGAAAAAAGATTACATTTGCTGCTGTATCTGGAAATGCCCCATTTGCTTATTATAAGAATAATGAACTAGTAGGGTATGATATTGAAGTAATAAAAATGGTTTGTAAAGAATTAAAATATGAATTAGAAATTATTGATATGGCTTTTGAAGGGGTTATTCCTGCCTTAAAATCTGGAAAAATAGATATGGCTGGTACTTCTATCATTGTGACAGAAGAAAGAAAAAAATCAGTTTTATTCGCAGAACCAGATTACACAGGTGGAATTGTAATTGTCGTTAGGGGTTCTTAATATGAAAAAGAAAATGATACTACTTTTTCTTCTATTGATTTTAAGTATCTTCCTATATCAAAACCATACAATGATATGGAATGGGATACAGAGTTTTAAAAATAGTTTTTATAGAACATTACTATTTGAAGATCGATACAAGATATTCTTAAAAGGATTAACCAATACCATATTAATATCGGTATTATCCATTCTTTTTGGAACCATCTTAGGATTTATCTTATTCATTCTTAGTAGAAAAGAAAAAACAATTCAAAAAATCACAACGATTTTCATTAGACTTCTACAAGGAATACCGATCACAGTATTGTTATTGATCTTCTATTATGTAATCTTTGGAATGATTGACATTAATCCAGTATTAGTTGCAGTCATAACTTTTTCGATTTACTTTTCTGCTTATGCTGCCGAAGTAATGAAAGGAGCTTATGCATCGATTAATAAAAATCAAATCTATTCTGCTTATTCGATGGGATTTACAAAAAAACAAACATTAAGATTTATTATTCTTCCACAAGTTCTATCGTATATGATCCCAGTCTATAAAAATGAAATGGTTTCTCTTATTAAATTAACTTCTATTGCGAGTTACATTTCTATTATAGATTTAACAAAAGCAAGTGATATTGTAAGAAATAGAACCTATGAAGCTTTCTTCCCATTAATCTTTACAGCGTTTATTTATTTTCTAATTTGTTTCTTACTAGGAAAATTATTAGATTATGCAGATAAAAGAATGAATCCAAGGAGGTTTTCTAAATGAAAAGAGAAAAAGTATTAAAAATTAATAAAGTAGGAAAATCTTATGGAAATGAAACGGTATTTAGAAATGTTTCTCTAGAAGTAAAAAAAGGAGAAATCATTTCAATCATAGGAAGAAGTGGAGTAGGAAAAAGTACTTTCTTAAAATGTTTAAATCGATTAGAAGAAATTGATTCTGGAGAAATCCTTTTAAACGGAAAGAATATAATAGATTATCCAGTAACAGAATTAAGAAGAAGAATTGGTTTTGTATTTCAAGATTATAATTTATTTGAAAACTTAACGGTTCTTGAGAATTTAACAATAGGTTTAACACAAATTCAAAAAATTGAAAAAGAAAAAAGTATTAAGATGGCAACAAATATTTTAAAAGAAATAGATTTATTAGAAAAGAAAGACAAATATCCAGAGGAATTATCTGGTGGACAAAAACAAAGAGTTGCCATTGCGAGAACAATATTAATGAAACCAGATATTATCTTATTAGATGAACCAACATCCGCTCTCGATGAAGAAATGAAAGAGAGTGTATTAAACCTCATTAGTCAATTAGGAAAAGAGGATATGACTTTAATTATTGTTTCTCACGAAATCAGTTTTATCCAGAAAATATCTGATAAAGTTTATAAACTAAACAAGAATGGTTTAGAATTAGAAAAACCTAAGAAAGGAGAAAAAATATGCTAACGATAGAAGACTACAATCAAAAAGAAATTGATGGAAGAATTCAATTATCCAATCGATTCATAAGAACATTTAAACCAAAAGCATTTAATAATGGAGGATTTCCCACAAACGTAGAGAAAGAACAAGAATTAATTCGTTATATTGATAGTATGCATGCATATAGTTTTGAAAGACACTTTCATGATTTATGCAATGGAATTACAAAAGAAGAATTTGATTTAGTCAAAAAAGCAACCATTGATATCTTTGAAGCAACCAAAGAACTATATGGTGGTCATTTCTTAGTAAAAGCTCCTATGATGGCTTCTGTATGTGAGAAGAGAATTCTAGAATCCACGACAGATGATATAAAAGGAAAAAGAGTACTAGAAATAGGAGGAGGTTCTGGAACCTTAGGATGTCTCTTACTAGAAGATGATTATAATTATGCATCAACGGATGTAACGCAAGCCTTCTATTTAATACAAAATCGATTATTTGAAAGAATCTCTAAAACGGGAGTAAATGAGCTTGTAACACAAGACTTAGATAGATCTTCTCGTTGTATTCATATCCCTTATTGGAAACTATGGGAAATGAGAAATGAACCAATTGAATTTGATATCGCAATGTCAAATCATGCCTTATTAGAGATGAGCCCTTCTTCTTTGAAATTCTATTTAAACTTTTGTAGAAAAGCGATGGAAAAAAGTAAAGAAGGAGTATTTGTATTCCAAGGTGGTGGTTGGAGAATTGATCAAAACCTAATTGATTTAATTGAATTATTTGATGAGTATGGTTTCTACTTAAAATATCTAGATCATAGTAAAGAAATTGCAGGATTCTCCCTAAAAGAAGGATCTGTGAAAGAAGAAGCAATTGAAGCATTAAAGGAACTACTAAGAGAAGGTGTAGAAACAGAAAAAATCTATGCATTAGGTTCTACAATTCGTTCTCATTTAGATCCAGATCAAGTATTCTATTGTGGTGAATTAGGAAATCGAATGAAAAATCATTTCCAAGAAATTGAGAATCAACCAAAGATAAAATTAGAAGAATTAATAGAATTCTACCAAGGATTGAATCCAACAGAGGAAACTCCTGATGATGAATTTGCAGAATATATTAGACCAAAAGTGAAAACCCTATGAGTACTGTAATATTGATTGGGGGACCCACTGCTTGTGGAAAAACAACATTGGCAAGACACTTAGAAAAGGTAATACCAAACAGTATTTCTTTTCGAAGAGTAGATGGATTTTATGAACTTGGAAAAGAAAGAGGAATCAAGAATATCTTTCAAGAAATCTCTTCAAAGGAAGTAGATGAATACTTTCTAAAGAAATGCAAGAGAGAAGAAGTAGTATTATCAGATGTTCACTATGCTGTTCAATTAAGTAGAGAAACAGAATATGTTCCAACCATCTCACAAGAATTATTGGAAAACCTCAAAGAGAATGGAATCGAAGTAATTGCGATTTACTTAGATTGTTCTCCAGAAACTTGTTTGGAAAGAGAGACTATTCGTTTCCAAAATACAGGTAAACCAAAAAGAAATAGTTCCTTAAAAGAAGCTATTCTAGAACAACAATCTGAAAAAGAAAAATGGGAAGATGTATGTTCCCATGATTTTGTAAAAGGAATTCTATTAAATTCAGAATTATTTCTTCCAGAAGAATTAGGAGAAATCGCAATACAAGAATGGAAGAAAAAAGGAAAAAGTTTCATCAAAGATAGAAATGATTTATAATATAGAGGGAGATGATCATATGAAGGAGATAATCCATAATCAAGACAATGTAGAGGAAGAAGAAATTACAGAAGTAGTCGTTCGTACAAAAGCATTGATCATAAAGGACGAAAAAATTCTTTTTGGAAATGAAAATAATATTTATCAATTTCCAGGAGGCCATGTAGAAGAAGGAGAGTCCCTAATAGATTGTCTAAAAAGAGAAATTAGAGAAGAAACAGGAATTGAGATAGAAGAGGAAGAAATCCAAGAACCATTTTTAAAAGTAGTATTTAAAAATAGAGATTGGCCAGAACCAGGAAAAAATAGAAAAGCAGAAATCTATTATTATTGGATTGAAACAGATAAGAGTCCTAATCTAGAAAACAGTCAGTATACAGAACATGAAAAAGAAGGAAACTTCCAATTAGAAACAATTCCAGTAAAAGAAGCTGTCCAATATCTAAAAGAGAATATGGATAAAAATGAAAAAAATAAAGTGATTGTTCCCGACATGATCATGGCAATAGAAACATATTTAAATAATCAATAAAAAAGAGAATTAAATTCTCTTTTTTTATTTTAGTAAACTAATAAAATTTTGAATGATCTTATTGTTCATACGACTTTCATCAATGGAACAAACTAAGTCTTTTTCTTCTATATGGAAGTTTGTTTTTAGTTCAAATAATTCTCCGGAATCTAATTTATTTTGTACATATTCTCTCACAACTAATCCAACACCCAATCCATTTTGTGCACAATCTTCAATGATTAAGTCATTTCCAATTTCCATTAAGGGATTAATAATTATATTATTTTTTAAACAAAATTTATTAAAGTTATTTCGGTTACTAGCACTAAAAGGTAATAGAACAAGAGGAAGAGTATTTAAATCTTTCTTCTTAATAGTTTTATCTTTATATTCACTATCTTTATTCACGACAAATGTATCATGTAACTTCTTAATCTTAATCACATTGAAACCATCTGGTATGTTATTTGGTAAATGCGTAAATACAATATCCACTAATCCTAACTGAGCTCTTTTAAATAATTCTCCAGTAACTAAAGTATGAACAATTACATTGATATTCGGATACTTTTCATGAAATTCTTTAATGTAAGGCATTAAGTATCTCTGCATAATCGTATTTCCTGCACCAATGTTGATTGTACCTTGCTCCATATTATTTAATTGATCAATATCTTCTTCAGCAGATTGAATCAATTCCATGGATTGATGAATTTTATTGTATAAGATTTCTCCTGCATTTGTTAGAGTAACTCCATCCTTACTTCTAGTGAAAAGAATAGTATCTAAATCTCTTTCTAAGAGTTTAATACTCTTACTAACAGCCGGTTGAGATACCATTAATTCATTCGCTGCTTGCGTAATATTTTTGTTTTTCGCAACCGTATAGAAAACTTTATAATATTCCAAATTTGTCTTCATAGAACCTCCCATAACCAAAAGTTATGAATAACATAAAAAATATGTATTTTTATTATAGCATAAAAGTGATTATAATACAAACCAGTTTGAGGCCTACAAACGAAATGCTATAGAAGGAGGGTTTAGAGTTGGAAAATAGTTTATTGGATAAACTGCAACAAATCAAAAGTGATTCTGATTTTGCTCGTGAAACAGCTCCTGTCTGCATCTGTAATGACAGAAAAGTCAGAAAGGATTATCGTATCCCAGGTGAAATAGACAGTGAAAAAGAATACGGAAAAATTTCGGAATACTTTTCTGATGCAGCGCGAAGCTATGCATCTTATTGGAAATACGATAGTATTAGAATGAGATTAATTCTAGGATTAGTATTTGAAAAGAAAGATGTAAATGGTTTAGGTTTTGTAAAACAAAATGCTGAACCATTAGATGACGTTGTTCGTTACTATACGGGCAGTGTTAGAAGTTTCAGACATGGAATACGTTCCAATGCTTTTGACTATGTTAAATATGGTTTTCCTAAAGATGGATATATTCATTTTAGTGAACTAATGGAACAAATTAGACAAAGCGGATTAGAGTATGACGGGCCTGAAACATTCGAAGAATTCAAAGAAAGGATATTAGTGGGATGCCCATTTAATATTTCTTTAAGTGCTCACTTGAATTCTAAAAAACAGCCTGAAGCAAAAACGGATAACAAACAATTAATAAAATAACTCCCCAATAGATAATAGATAGTACTCCGGTACTATCTATTATTATTATGTAAAGAACAATTTTTTTTTTAAAAAAATAGTTTTATTAATGATATAATGAAGATGATAGAAAGGATGATTGTATGGTTAGTAGTGGTACGATTAGTAGTGATATGAGTTCTTTAAGTACATCCTTAAGTTCCTATGAAACATGTATTACAGGATTACATGCGAACTGGCAAGGGGACTCTTATGATAATATTGCGAAACAAGCAACTTCTTTTCTAAGTGAATATAAATCTGCAATTGAAAAACAAATGCAAGCATTTGCAAGTGCAGTTGCAACGTATCAAGAATATAAACAAGTAAAGCAACAACTACAAGCTGCCCAAGCAGCTCTATCTTCTCTAACAGAAGATGATCCTGGTAAAGCAAACTACTATGGAATTATTTCAAGTTGTCAAGAAAAATTAGAACAATTAAAAGCAAGTATTGAAGCATCACTAGCCGCAGCCTCAACTCCTTCCTTAGGATCTAGCACAGCCATAACAAATGCTCAAACAACAGGACATCTTAATATCTATCAAGGCATTAGAAGAGGATCTCGTGAATTAACCAATGCTGTTACAGTGGATGAAGTAGCACCAACGACTACTGGTACTGTTAGACAAGTTCTAACAAAAGCAATTGAAATTGCTCAAGATGATACTCACGGATATTCCCAACAAACTCGTTATGGAAATCCAAACTACGATTGCTCTTCTTTCGTTATTACCTGTTGGGATTCTGCCGGAACGGGAGTAAAAGCTGCAGGAGCAAAAACAACCCATAATATGAGGAAGGCATTTACTTCTACGGGACTATTTGAATGGATTCCAGGAAATCCAAAAGTAGAAGATTTACGGCCAGGAGATGTTTTATTAAATGAAACAAAGCATACAGAAATGTATATTGGAGAAGGCTTTATGGTAGGAGCTCATGGAGACTTTGATAATGTCAACGGAGATGGAAATGGAAGAGAATTAGGAGTTTGTCCATATTCAGGGGCATGGGAAGGAATCCTAAGATATAAAGGGGATCAACCTCTAACAAACATTGATTTGTCCAATACAACAATCTAA